>PLXR01000058.1 GCA_003151495.1 Opitutaceae bacterium | reverse complement strand
TGTACCAGGTGTTGTGGTGCAGGAACTGCCGGTAGGGCCTCGGCCTCTCGCGCTCCAGGTAGGCCAGGAAGCCGCGCCGCACCTGGCCCTTGTCCGTGAAGCCGACGACCGCACCGACCCGCACCGTTTCGCCGGGCTTAAACGGCTCCTGCCGCGGCAGGCGGGCATGCACCCGCCCGTCCTTGACCCGGTTCTCGGCCAGCGGGTGCTCGACCCCAAGGTAGGTGGTCCCCGCCACGACCGGCGAGCCGTTCACATTCCCCACGAGGGCCGCTCCGTCCAAGGCCAGGTCGAGAAGCCCCACCCCCGCGAGGGGCTGGTCCTTGGTCCCTGTGTTCGTTAGATCTACCTGGAGACGCACATATCGGGAGCCTTCGCGCACCTGCGCCCGCCAGGTGAGTGCGAGGTGGTGCGCGAAATCGACGTAATGGGCGACCACCGCCCGGCCCGTTTCACGGGCCGAGGCCTGGCCGGCGTCCGTCGAGACCGGCAGCGATTCCACCTGCGGGGCCCCCGAGACAGCCCATTCTGACAGCGTGAGGGCTGCGCCATCCCCCACATCAAGCCAAACCTGGCCCGGCCCCAGGGCTGCGGCCTGCCCGGAGGCCCCGTCCACCACCCTTGCATCCCCGAGCCTTCCATGGGCAAGCGGGAACTCGATCGTCACCCTGCCGTTGTCGAGAACAAGGGTCTGCGCTTCGAGGCGCCCCGCCGCATGGGCAAGAAGGCCGGCAACCAGTATAGGGGCAAAGGGGCCTCGCATGGCGAAAAGTTGGGCCCGACCATGGGCCGCCCGTCAACGCCTTAACCTCCGCCGCGGTTCCCCCATGGCGCCGCCGTCCGCGACCTTCGCCGATTGAATAGTCATCGCATCGGCCTTTGCAGAAGAGGTACGCAATGAGAACGTGGGCCGCCCGTTCCTGGATTGGCCCACACGAGCCCCGATGTGCATCCGCATTCGAAACCCTGGTCTTGCCGCGGGCCCCAAAAGGATTGCCGTCGTCCAAAATACCTGCACGGACCGCAGGCTCATTTCCCAGCGAATCGCTTTCGTGCACTCAGTTCGCCGATGCGGGTTGGACTAGGGCCGCCACCCGCCTGAATCAGCCTCGGGCGCCACGGGCGTCGCTAATGGGTAGCGCCCCCACTTGTTGGCGGAGCCACGGTATCCATCCTTTGCGCATCGGAGATCAGCTTCTGCGACGCAGCAGATTCCTTGTCGGTGGTCTTCAGGTCGGCTTTGCGCACCCTGATGGGAAGGTTGCTCCCCGTCGGGGTGTAATACACGTACTCAATCTTCTTTCCGTTGGCGTCTCTCTCCTCTGATTCCTTGGCTGGCGCGACACAGGAGGTGAGCGCGACAACCATCATGGCACAGGCAGGAAGCGTACGAATGGAATTCATGCGTCAGGTCGGGGTTGCGGCCAGCGCAACCCAAATCCCAGCTAGAGCCAAGCCCGATCTGCGGCCTGTCGCGGGCCCAAGGTCCAGGAGCCTTCGCGCGCAATGTCGCGCTATCTCGCCTCGGCGGCTTGGGTGGACCACTGAAGGACGTCAAGGGCGGCACGAAGGTCCTCGATTCGCACCGGCTTTGTGACGTAGTCGTCCATCCCCGCCGAGAAGCATTTTTCGCGGTCTCCCTGCATGGCATTGGCCGTCATCGCAATGATGCGGATCCTGGGTCCCGTGCCGCCGGCCAGGGCCAACTCGTGTTCCTTCTTTCGTATCCGTCGAGTGGCCTCGTAGCCGTCCATTTCCGGCATCTGGCAGTCCATCAATATGACCTCGTAAGGCGCCTGCCTCAGCGACTCGATCACCTCAAGCCCGTTGGCGACCGTGTGGGCGGTGCAACCGATCTTTCGCAGCTGGCCAAGGGCGACCATCTGGTTCACACGGTTGTCCTCCGCCAGGAGAATGCGCAATTTTGGAAGTCCATTTTCGGAGGGTTCCTCCTGGACCGGAGGCGCGACCGGCTTCGCGAATGCGATCTCCACCTCGCGGGCGCCCATGACGTCGACGAGGCAGTCGAACAGGCGCGCCTGCTTGACCGGCTTCACCAGGTAGGCCTCGATCCCGATCGCCCTGAGCTCTTCGGTGCGCATGAACTGGCCGAGCGACGTCAGGATCACCAGGCGCGTGCTTGAGATCGTCGGATCGGCCTTTATTGCACGGGCAAGGGCCAGGCCATCCATCTCCGGCATCTGCATGTCGAGCAGGGCCACGTTGTAGGGCGCCCCGGTGGCGGCCGCCTCACGCAGAGTCTCGAGGGCCTCGAATCCGCTCGCGGCGCTCCCCTTCTGCATCTTCCAGGCGAAGATCTGGTGGCGCAGGATCTGGCGGTTGGTGGCGTTGTCGTCGACGACGAGCACCTTGAGGTTGAACAGGTTCCTGGGCTGGGCCTTCCTGGGCTTCTCGGGACCCGTCTGCTTTTCGAACCGGGCGGTGAACCAGAACGTGGTGCCACTCCCCGGCGTGCTCTCCAGCCCAATCGCCCCGTCCATCAGGCTCACGAGACGCTTGGATATCGCGAGGCCGAGGCCCGTGCCCCCGTACTTGCGTGTTGTCGATGAGTCCGCCTGGCTGAAGGCCTCGAAGAGGCGGGATTGCGCCTCGGGTGGTATGCCAATTCCGGTGTCGACCACGCTGAAGCGCAGTTCCGCCGATGAATCGGTCTCGCTCACTAGGCCGACCCGGACCACCACCTCGCCGCACTCGGTGAACTTGATCGCGTTGCCGATGAGGTTGATGAGGATCTGCCGCAGGCGGCCGGGGTCGCCCCGCAGCCGGCCGGGCACCTCGGCGGGCAGCGCGCTTGCGAGCTCGATCCCCTTGCCCTGTGCGCGCTCGGCAAGCATGTCGAGCGTACTCTCGATCGTCTCCACGAGGTCGAAGTCCAGGACCTCGAAGGTGAGCTTGCCTGCCTCGATCTTCGAGAAGTCGAGGATGTCGTTCAGGA
>PLXR01000005.1 GCA_003151495.1 Opitutaceae bacterium | reverse complement strand
TCGCACAGGCTGAAGACGATGGGCCTTCCAGCCGCCTTGATCGCATCGCTCATGATCCGGTACGACTCGGGGCCGTTGGCCGTCCCGTGGTCGCACCAGTCGTACTTGAAGTAGTCGACGCCCCAGGAGGCGTAGGAGCGGGCGTCCTGGAACTCGTGCCCGCGCCCGCCCGGATACCCTCCGCAGGTCGTCCTGCCTGCGCAGCCGTACATCCCGAACTTGAGCCCCTTGGAGTGGAGGTAGTCGCCGAGCGCCTTCATGCCGCTCGGGAACTTCACCGGGTCGGCCACAAGGTTGCCTTCCGCGTCGCGGTCCTTCTTCGACCAGCAGTCGTCCACGACGACGTACACGTAGCCCGCGTCGAGCATGCCGCTCGCGACAATCGTGTCGGCTGTCTGCCTGACGAGCGTCTCGTTGCAGTCGCCTGCGAAGGTGTTCCAGGTGTTCCAGCCCATCGGGGGCGTGAGGGCCAGGCCCTCGAATTTTTGGGCCAGCGCGACGCTGGAGGTGAGGGCTGCGCAGGCGAGGAAACAGGACAGTCTTTTCATCGGGGGTGGGGGACGCCGGCCCGGACAGGGGCCGGCAGGGTCATCCATACTGGCACCGGAGAGGGGCAAGTCGAGCCCGGGCGGGCCCAATTTGACATTACCGTTCAGCCGGCGGGATCCCCGCCCGGCTACGGGAGCTTGGCCTGGATCAGCTTGCTGGCCGACGAGAAGTCGATCAGCGGCGCCTCGGGCTTCTGCTTCAGCGCGGCCATGACCTTGCCCATGTCCTTGCGGGTCTGGGCCCCCGAGTCCCTGATGGCCTCGGCGATCAGGGCGTCGAGCTTCGCGGCGTCGAGTCCCTTGGGGATGTATTTCTCGAGGAGCTTGATCTCGGTTTCGTTTGCGGCGACCAGGTCGGCCCTTGCGCCCTTCTCGAACTCGACCTTGGCATCGGCTAGGTTCTTCACCGCCTTGCGGATCGTAGCGATGACCAGGGCGTCGTCGATCGGCTTCGCCAGGTCCATCGAGGCGCGCTGGATGGCGGCGTCGGCCGTGCGAAGGGCGGTGGCGGTGGCGCCGTCGCGGGCCTTCATGGCTGTGATGATGTCGGCTCTCAGGGTCTCGTAGGTCGTGGGCATTGCCATAGTGGGACCCAAGAACGGCGCAATCGCAACACCGGCCCACGCTCGGTCCCCGGGGCAGGGTGGGCTAGCGCCAGCGCCTGACGATCTCGGGGAGGTCTCGCAGGGAGGCGGCCCTGAAGAGGCGACCGTCGTCATCGGGCGGGCTCTCGGCATGCTCGTGGCCCCATGTGATCCGGTAGGGGATGTGCACGCCCGACCCGCCGAGCCCCAGCACGGGCACGATGTCCGACTTCACGGAATTTCCGACCATGAGGAACGAGGCCGGGTCGATGCCGTGCCTCGCGAAGATCCGCTCATAGGTGCCCGCGTCCTTCTCGGAGACGATCTCGACCGCGTCGAAATACCGCTCGATCCCGGACTTGGCGACCTTGCGCTCCTGGTCCCTGAGGTCCCCCTTGGTGATGAGGATCATCCGGTAGGACGGTGCCAGCGCCTCGAGGGCCTCCCGGGCCCCCTCGAGGAGGTCGACGGGGTGGTCGAGCATCTCGCGGCCGAGGTCGATCAGCTCGCGCAGCTCGCCCGTGCCCACCTTTCCCTCCGTCAGCTCGATCGCGGTCTCGATTGCGGAAAGCGTGAACCCCTTGATCCCGTAGCCGTACAGGGGGAGGTTGCGCATCTCGGTCGCGTAGAGCGCCCGCTCGACCGTCGCCGCATCGTGGTGGCGCGCGAGGAGCGCGTAGTAACGCTCGTGGACCTTCTCGAAGATGTTCTCGTTGTGCCAGAGCGTGTCGTCGGCGTCGAAGCCTATCCAGGGGTCCGTGCTCATGGCTCCGCTCACTCAGGCGCGCCCCCCGCGCCGGAACCGGTCCAGGAAGACGGCCGCTATGATGACGACCCCGATTATGATCTCCTGGAAATAGTTGGGCCAGCCCATCTGCTGCGACCCGTTCCTGAGGACCGCCATGATGAGGGCCCCGATGATGGAGCCGAGCACGGTGCCCGAGCCGCCGTTCAGGCTCGCCCCGCCGATGATCACCGCCGCGATGATGTCGAGCTCGAGGCCCACGGCGACGGTGGGGTCGCCGAGCCGCAGGCGCGAGAGCTGGAGGAGCCCGGAGAGCCCGAAGAAGCAGCCGGCGAGCGCGAACACCATCACCTGCAGCCGGACGGTCGGGATGCCGCACAGCCGGGCGGCGGCCTCGTTCGAGCCGAGCGCGAAGATGTGGCGCCCGAAGACCGTCTTCTTGAGGAGGACGGACGTCGCGACCGCGAGCGCGAGCGCGAGCCAGACGCCCGCCGGCAGGGCGTGGCCCGAGGGGTTCGCGGTCGTCATCCAGCCGTTCACGGGTGAAGCGTCATAGTTCACCGTCTGGTTGTCGGCCAGCCACTTGGCGGTCCCCCGGGCGATCCCGAGCATCCCGAGGGTGATGATGAAGGACGGCATCCTGAGGCCCGCGACCGCGGCCCCGTTCAGGAGGCCGATCGCCCCGCCGAGGGCGACCGCCGCGAGGGTCGCCGGAGCCGCGCCCCAGCCGTGCTGGATGAGGAGGGCCGCGGCGACCCCCGTCAGGGCGACCGTCGAGCCGACCGAGAGGTCGATTGCGCCGCTGACGATGATCATCGTCATCCCGAGCGCGCCTATCGAGACGATCACCGACTGGGTGAAGATGATCTTGAAGTTATGGTAGGTCAGGAAGTACCCGCGCGTCTCGGCGGGCGCCGAAAAGAGGGCGATGACGAGGATGAGGCCTATGAAGGGCCCCCCCTTTGCGGCGATCCTTCGGAGCGTCCCGGTCATGGGCTCATTCCCTCCCCACCGCGTGGCGCAGGAGCTCGGGCTCGCTCCACTCCCCGCGCGGCCGCACGGCGACGAGCTCGCCGCGGTGCATCACCCCTATCGTGTCGCACAGGCCCAGGAGCTCGGGGAGGTAGGAGCTGACGAGGATGACGGACTTGCCCGCCGCGGCCAGCCGGCCGATGATCTCGTAGATCTGGGCCTTGCTGCCCACGTCGATCCCGCGGGTCGGCTCGTCGAGGATGAGGATCCTCGCGGGGTGCTCCAGGAGCCGGGCTAGGGCGACCTTCTGCTGGTTCCCGCCCGAGAGCTGGCCGACGCCCTGGTCCGAGTCCCTGCACTTGATCGCGAGGTCGCCCACCCAGCGCCGCGAGGCGGCGGACTGCCGGGTGTGGCTGATCCAGCCCAGCCGGCCGAAGGCCCCGGCCTTTGTCATGGTGATGTTGTCGCGCACGGAGAGGTTGAGCATCAGGCCCTCCTCCTTGCGGTTCTCGCTCAGGAAACCGAGGCCGCGCGCCCAGCTCCCCCTGGGCGAAGGGCTGGCCTCCGGCCGGCCGAAAACCGCGACCGTTCCCGTGTCCGCCCGGTCGAGCCCGAAGAGTGCCCGGGCCAGGTCCGTCCGCCCCGCGCCGATCAGGCCCGCGAGGCCGAAGATCTCGCCGTTGCGCAGGGTGAGGCTTGTCGGCCTGAGCCGGGGAGAGCGGCCCAGTCCCCGGGCCTCGAGGACCGGCTCCCCGAGGCTGCGTTCCGAGCGGGGGTACAGGTCCGACACGGGCCGGCCCGTCATGAGGGCCACGAGGCGGTCCACGGTGGCCTCGCCCATGCTGCCCACGCCCACCGTCTCACCGTCCTTCAGGACGGTGTAGCGGTCTCCGATCCGCAGGAACTCCTCGAGGAAATGGCTCACATAGATGATGCTGACGCCCTGGGCCCGGAGGCGCCCGATCACCCCGAACAGCCTCTCGGTGTCGGACTTGGTGAGGCTGCTCGTGGGCTCGTCCATGATGAGCACCCGGGGCTTGAGGAGAAGCGCGCGGGCGATCTCGATGACCTGCTGCTCCGCAATCGTGAACTCCCCCGTTGCCCGCTCGAGGGGGAAATGGTCGTAGCCGAGCACCGCGAGCGCCTCCTGCGCCCTGCGGCGGGAGGCGCGGGCGTCAATCCAGCCAAGGCGCGAGGACTCCGCCCCGAGGAGGATGTTCTCGCGGACGGAGAGGTGCGGGGCGAGGGTCACCTCCTGGTAGATCATCCCGACCCCGAGGGCACGGGCGTCCGAGGGGCGCGCGGGGCTGTAGGTCCTGCCCTCGAGCTCCATCCTCCCGGCATCGGGCTCATGGACCCCGCTCAGGATCTTCAGGAGGGTGCTCTTGCCGGCGCCGTTCTCTCCGACCAGAGCGTGCACCTCGCCCGCGGCCACCTCGAGGGAGACGGACGCGAGGGCCTGCGTCGCGCCAAAGGCCTTGCGAATCCCAACCAGGCGTAGCCGGGGGCCGGTCACTTGAGGTACTCCGAGAGCGGCGGGTGTATCAGCGCCGAGACCGCGGGGTCGTTGATGTTGTCGAGGGTCACGAGTCCGACACCCGTGTCGATGAAGGCCGCCACCTTCTCGTGTCGGAGGACGGCCACGGCCGTCATCACGCCGAGGTAGCCCATCTTGACCGGGTCCTGGACGACAAGGCCCTGGATGTCGCCCTGCCTGAGCGCCGCCACGAGCTGCTCGTTCGCGTCGAACCCGACATACTTGACCTTCCCGGCGAGGCCCTGCTCGCGGAGCGCGAGAAGCATCCCGCTCGCGGTGGACTCGTTCGGGGCGAACACGCCGTCGGTCTGCGCGCCGAAGCGGTTGAGGAGGTTCTGGGCCGCCTTGTAGGCGGTCTCTCGCGTGGCGCCGCCGTACTGGTCGGCCGAGATGAGGGAGACGCCCGGGAATTCCGCCTTCATGACCTCGAGGAAGCCGGCCTCGCGCTCCTCGGTGCTCGCGGAGCCCACCTCGTAGCGGAGCATGATCGCGCGGCCCTTGCCCCCGAGGAGGGTCCCGAGCCTGCGTGCGCCGATCTGGCCGCCCTTTCGGTTGTCGGTAGCCACCGTGCTGGAGGGCGCCTTGGAAACGAGCCCCGAGTCGATGACGACTACCGGGATTCCGGCCTTGACAGCGTCCTCCACCGGCGCGACGAGCGCCCGGCTGTCGAGGGGGGCGAGGACGATCGCGGACACGCCGCGCCCGACGAAGTTCTCGACGACCTGGATCTGCTGCTCGCGGTCGTCCTCCAGGAGGGGGCCCTTCCATATGATCGCGACGTCGGTGCCCGCGGCCTTCAGCTCGCGCTGGGCCTTGACGGCGCCCGCGTTGATCGACCTCCAGTACTCGTGGGTCGTCCCCTTCGGGATGACGGCAATCTGGTAGTCGGCCGAGCGGACGGCCGCGGGGAGCGCCGCGAGGGCGAGGAGGAGTGCAAGGGGTGTGCGCATCTTGTTGGGGTGGAATTGGGGTCAGGACGGGCGTTCTTTCCAGACTTTTCCGGTGGGGTGGGTGTAGTCGGAAAGGGACTGGGGCCTCATCGTGATGCTCGTGCCCGGCGCCGTCGGCACCTGGTAGCGGCCCCCGCGGACGACGCAGGGGTCGAGGAAATGCCCGTGGAGGTGGTCGACGTACTCGATCATCCGGCCCTCGCGCGAGCCGGAGACGCAGATGAAGTCGAATATCGACTCGTGCTGGACGTACTCGCAGAGGCCGACACCGCCGGCATGCGGGCAGACCGGGATCCCGAACTTGGCGGCGAGGAGGAGGACCGCGACGACCTCGTTCACCCCGCCGAGGCGGCACGAGTCGATCTGGCAATACGAGATCGCGCCGGCCTGGAGCAGCTGCTTGAAGACGACCCTGTTCTGGCAATGCTCGCCTGTGGCGACGCCGATGCCGAGCGGCGCGAGCGCACGGGCGATGGCCGCGTGCCCGAGCACGTCGTCGGGGCTCGTGGGCTCCTCGATCCACAGGGGCTTCAGGGAAGCGAGGGACTTCACCCAGTCGATGGCCTGGCCGACGTCCCAGCGCTGGTTGGCGTCGATCATCAGGGCGCGGCCGGGCCCAATCTCCTCGCGGACGATCGAGCACCGCCGGCGGTCGTCCTCCAGGTCGGCCCCGACCTTGACCTTGAAGCTCGTCCATCCCTCGGCGAGCGCCTCCCGGCACAGGCGGCGGATCTTCTCGTCGGAATACCCGAGCCACCCGGCGGAGGTGGTGTAGGCGGGATAGCCCGAGGCCCGGACCTCGGCCTCGCGAGCGGCGCGCGTCGGCGCCAGCCGCTCGAGCATGGCAAGGGCCTCCGCCGGGGTGAGCGCGTCCGAGAGGTAGCGCCAGTCGACCGTCTCGACGATCTGGGCGGGCGTCATGCCGCAAAGCAGCTTCCAGAGCGGCTTTCGCTCGAGCTTGGCCCAGAGGTCCCATAGGGCGTTCACGACGGCCGCCGTCGCGAGGTGGATCACGCCCTTCTCGGGGCCTATCCACCGGAGCTGGCTGTCCCCGGTCAGGTGCTTCCAGAAGGCGCCCGGGGCCTCCGTGAAGGCCTCGACCCTCTGGCCCACGACGAGCGGGCGCAACGCGTGGACGGCCGCGACCACGACCTCCGTGCCCCTGCCTATGGTGAAGGTGAGCCCGTGGCCCTCGACCCCGCCGGGAATGTCCGTCCTCAGGATCACGTACGCCGCGGAGTAGTCCGGGTCGGGGTTCATCGCATCGGAGCCGTCCTTCTCAAGCGAGGTCGGGAAGCGCACGTCGCGGACCTCCAGGTCGGTGATCGTGGCCATGGCGCTACTTGCCCGCGCTCCAGCCCCCGTCGACCATGAGCGAGCTGCCGGTCACCATCTCGGACTCGTCCGCCGCCAGGTAGAGGGCGGCCGACGCGATCTCGGCCGGCCGAGCCATCCTGCCGTTCAGCTGGGTGGAGGCCATCTCCCGGTACGCCTTCTCCGGGTCGGGGTATTCGGCGAGGCGCCCCTTCACGAAGGGCGTCTCCACGCGCCCCGGGCAGATGCAGTTGAAGCGTACCCCGGTGTCCGAGTGGTCGAGCGCCAGGGACTTCGTGAGCCCGACGACCGCGAACTTGCTGACGGTGTAGGCGAGGCGGTCGCGGACGGCGACGATGCCCCCGATCGAGGCCATGTTGATCACGCTTCCCCGGCGCCGCTCGAGCATCGCCGGCACGAAGGCCCTGCAGAAGTTGAAGGGTCCGCGGACATTCACTGCGTACATCCGGTCGAGGTCGGCGGCCGCCGTGCCGGTGAGGTTGCCGACGTGCCCGATCCCGGCGTTGTTGACGAGGATGTCGAGGGGCGCGGCCCCGGAGGAGAGGGCCTGGACGGCCTCGGGGTCGCTCACGTCGACCAGCGAGTGCCGTGCCTTCCCGCCTGCCGATGTGATCTTCTCCACGGTCGCGGCGGCGCCTTTAGGGTCGCGGTCGACGACCCAGACCGACGCTCCCTGGGAGGCGAAGCAGAGGGCGATGGCCTCGCCGATACCGGACCCCGCGCCGGTCACCAGCGCGGTCTTTCCGTCGAGCCTGAACGGCGGGTTTGGCATTGCTCGGTCCTCAGTCGAGGCGGTACACCCGCCCGGCGTTTCCGCCGAAGATTGCGGCCTGGTCGGCGGCGGGAAGGTGGGAGAGGAGCTTCTGTGCCATGTTGAGCCAGGCGGGGTAGGGGGCTGCGAGTTTGACGACCGGCCAGTCGCTCCCGAAGAGCAGGCGCGACGGGCCGAAGGTGTCGAGGAGGTGCCCGATGGTGGGGATGTACCGTTCGGGATCAAGCGCGGCCGCTCCCGCCTCGGTGGCGAGGCCGGAGAGCTTGCACACCGCGTTGGGGCACCGGGCAAGGGCCGCTATCTCGTCGCGCCACGCCCGGGTGGGGCCCGACTGGAGGTCGGGCTTGCCGGCATGGTCCAGGATGAAGGTGGTCCCCGGGCACCGGCGGACGAGCTCGACCGCCGGGGCAAGCTGGAAATGGCGCAGGCACAGGTCGAAGGTGAGCCCGAGCGTCCCGCACGCGCGGACGCCCTCCCCGAACGCGGGCCGCAGGCAGAAGCCAGGGTCGGGCTCTCCCTGGATCAGGTGGCGAACGCCGCGGACGAGCGGCCGGCTGGCGAGCTCGCCGAGGGCCGAGAGCGTCCGCAGGCCCTCGTCCATGGGGGCGAAGGCCACTATCCCCGCGACAGGGGGCCCCTGGCCGGCAATCGACTCGACCCAGGCGACCTCGGCGGCCGCGGACGACCGCTCGCAGTCCGCCTGCACGAACACCACCCGGGACGGCGCCCGGTCCCGCGCCTCCCTCGCGAGGTCGGCCGGCCCGTGCGCACCGCCTATGGACGGGACATCCGCGAGCCAGGGATACCGGCGAAGCGAGGGGTCCCAGAAATGAACATGGGAGTCCGTGAATTCGAAACCCATCATCAATCGTGGTGGAACACTTCCTCCATCCGCGCCCACCACTCACCCGGCTCCCGGGACGGCAGCGGGTCCTGCATCGGCTCCATGATCGACCACCAGCGTCGCGTCGCGACGTCGGCCGCCATGAGCCGCATGTCGGCGTCAAAGTCGTCGCCCGAATACTCGAAGTAGGAGAAGAGCCATCCTTCCCGGTGATAGATGGAGTAGTTCGCTATCTTGGAGGCCGTGATGCGCTCGAGCACGGCCGGCCACACGGCCGCGTGCTGGCGCTTGTACTCCTCGAACTTCTCGGGCCTCACGCGGAGGACCATGCCGAACCGGCGCACGGGGATCTTGTGCTTCATTTGGGGAGGGGCGTGGAGCCGCCTTGGCTGGACTCGTAGCAGGACTCGATGACGGCCATCGTGCGCCACGCGTCCTCGACCGAGGTGGGCAGGTCCGGGGACTCCCCGGAGACGTATCGCATGAGGCTGGCCATGGGTCCGACAAAGGCATCCGGAAACCACGCGCCGTCAAGCCGCACGGAGGTCCATGCCGGGGTGGCCCCCTCCTCGAGGATGCAGTACTCGAGCTCGTCGGGCATCCCCCGCGGGTAGTCCAGGTTGACCCCCATCCGCACGACGGCCGCGCCCTGGGTGCCCTCGAGCTTCACGCTGCTCACCTGATGGCGCGTGCCGAAACGGTGGCCGTGGTTCGTCGCGATATTGGCCCTCCTGAGGTCTCCGTAGTCGAGCGCGATCGTGGTACGGGTAGAGGCGAGCTCGGCCATCTGGGGGTGCCTCATCGTCTTGCACCATACGCCGGAGGGGTCCCCGAGGAAGGAGCGCACCAGGTCCACGTAGTGGATGCTGTGGTAGATGATCTCCATCCTGGGGATCCCGTAGAGGAATTTCCAGAGGTGCCAGGGGGTCGAGCAGGTCACCCTCACCTCGACGTCGTGGAGGTCGCCGATGAGCCCCCTCGACACGAGGTCCCTCGCCGCAATGAGGTTCGGGGAGAACCGGAGCTGGAGGTTGACGGCGGCCGCGAGGTCTTTCTTGCGGCATAGGTCGCGGAGGGCGGTCGCCTGGGCGAGGTTCTCGCCAAGGGGCTTCTGGATGAGCACGGCTGCACCGTCCGGCAGCGCCGAGAGGACCTTGGCTATCTCGGAGGCGGGGACGGCGAGGTCGAAGACAGCGCCCTCCGGGGCCGATGACACGGCCTCGTCCAGGGTGGCGCATACGCGGGCCACCCCGAAGTCCCGGGCGACCGCCTCCGCGCGCACGCGGTCGGTGTCATGGACCGAGGCGACCGCCCATCCCGCCTTCCTGTAGGCGGGCATGTGCGCATTGCGCACGATCCCGCCCGCCCCGATGCTGACGATGGGGCGCGGACTCGCTGGCTGCGCGGGCTTCTGTGCTAGGGGCGGGTTCAGCATGCGGAGGGCCGTGGTCTTACCACCCCGGCTTTCCAGGGTTCCACCTTAATCGGTTTCCGCCCCCGCCGCCCTTTCAGGCCGCCGGAACCCGGGCGCCACGGCGTAGTAGAGCTGCACGAGGACGATGCGGCCTTCAGGCCGGCCTCCGTGGATGGTCCGTGGGGGGCTGGCGCATCGACCTGTCGCCCGTCTTCCTGCCGATCGTGCGCGCGATCGCGTTGAGGAGCGTCTCGGCCGAGTAGGGCTTGGGCACGAACTCGCACACGCCCGCGACGCGGGTCGCCGCGATGGCGCTCGGCCCGGTCATCCCGCTCGAGCCGATGATCTTTATCTCCGGGTTGATCGCCTTGAGCGCAACGACCATGGCGGGGCCGTCCATGATCGGCATGGCCATGTCGGTGAGAACCACGGCGATATCGTCGCGCTGGAGCGCATAGATCGAGACCGCGGCCGCGCCGTTCGTGGCGACCGCAACCCTGTAGCCGAACTTCTCGAGGGTGGACTTTGCCACCTCGAGGATGGGCTCCTCGTCGTCGACCACAAGGATCAGCTCGTTGTGGCCGACCGGGAGCCCTTCGGCCTTGGCGTCCTCGGACTCGGCATGGGCCGTGGCAGGGTTGGCCGGAAGGTAGATCCTGAACGTGCTGCCCTTGCCCGGGCTGCTGGAGAGGTTGATGAAGCCCTCGTGACTCTGGACGATCCCAAGCGAGGTGGAAAGGCCGAGCCCCGTCCCCTTCCCGAGGTCCTTCGTCGTGAAGAACGGCTCGAATATCTTGTCCCTGACCTCGGGAGGGATCCCGGTCCCGGTGTCCGCGACCGACACCTCCAGGTAGGGCCCGGGCATCGCCCCCCGGTTCATGCTCGCGAACGTCTCGTCGACCATCTCGTTCTTGATCCTGAGCGTGATCTTCCCGCCGTGGGGCATGGCGTCGCGCGCGTTCAGGCACAGGTTGAGCAGCACCTGGTGGATCTGGTTCGGGTCGCCCGTCACCATCCACGGGACGCGCTCATGCTTGAGATCGAACTTAACGTTCTTCGGGAACGTGTCCTTGACGATCTGCTCGACCTCCCGGGCGACCTGGAGGATCTGGACCTGGACCCGCTTGCCCTCCGCGCCGCGCCCGAAGGCGAGCACGTGGCGGACCAGCTGGGCCCCCCGCTCGGCGTTCTGCTCGAGGAGGACAAGGAGCCTCCTCCCCCCGTCGTCGGTCACCTTCATCTTGAGAAGCGTTATGGCCATCAGGATCGGGGCCAGGACATTGTTCAGGTCGTGGGCGATCCCTCCCGCAAGCGTGCCGAGGCTCTCCAGGCGCTGGTTGCGAAGCGCCAGCACCTCCGCGCGCTTCTTCTCGGTGATGTCGGCGCAGATGCTAAGCTGCGCCTTCGGGGCGCCCTTCTCGTCCCGGATGAGCGAGCGGCGCACATCCAGGAAGATCTCACTGCCGTTCCTGTCATGGACCCGGAACTCCCCGTGCCACGCCCCTTTCTCGAGGGTCTCCTTCGCGGCCTGGATAATCTGCGCGTGGTCCTCTGCACGGTGCAGTTCGGTCGAGAGCTTGCCCACCGCCTCCTTCGCGCTCCATCCAAGCGCCTGCTCGGTGGCCCCGTTCATGTAGACGATCCGGCCGTCCATGCCCAGCAGCAGGATCAGGTCGTGCGCCTGGTCGAGCATCGTCGCCTGCTCGGACACCTTCTGCATGACCCTGCGGTGCTCGGTGATGTCCCGGCTGATCCCGACCAGGCCGATCACCGTCCCTCCGGCGTCACGGATCGGCACCTTCGTGGTCGACACCCAGCGCTCGCTCCCGTCGGGGCCCGGCACCCTCTCCTCTATGTCCGCAAGCGTCCGGCCGGCGGACATCACCTCCTCATCCGACGCAAGGAACTTGGCGGCCAGGTCCCGCGGGTAGAAGTCAAAGTCGGTCTTGCCGATCGTCTCCTCCAGGGTCGCGACCTTGAGCTGGTTGAGGTGGGTCTGGTTGTTGATCAGGTGCCGCGACGCCCGGTCCCTGACGTACACGTGGTCGGGAATGATGTCGATCACGGTGCGAAGCAGGTTGTTCTCTATGGCCAGAGTCTTTTGCGTCTGGAGGAGCAGCTCGTCGCCCTTCTCCGGCGTGGCCCTTGGCTGCGCCCCGGACAGGGTGGCGCTCAGGGTCGCCTCGGCCTCGGCGAGGCGCCGGCTGAGCTCCGCGATGCGCGCCTTGAGGGCGATCTCGTTGAAGGGTGTCGGGGTTCCCATCTTATTCCGGTGCTTCCCATCCCGGCCCTCTCCCGAACGTGGCGCGCAGGGGTTTCCCTTTCGTCAGGGCGTCCCGACTCCCAGGGCGGCGGAAGGGCTCGGCGTTTTCCATGTGTTTCGGAGTGACGGGTCCCGGGTTCAGTAGCTGCGCGGGGGGTCGAAAGCAAGGCTGGGCCCGCCCGCGGGGCTGCCGGCCTGCCCCTACCGCTGGCCGGGGCCCTTGTTGTCACCGCCCCAGCCGCCGCCGAGGGCCTTGTAGAGGGCCACGACCGCCGTGAACTGGTCGCGCCGGGTCTGGGCGAGCGCGACCTGGGCGGGGAAGAGGGCAAGCTGCGACTGGATGACCTCGTAGTAGCTGGCCTTGCCCGCCTTGTAGCGCTGGACCGAGAGCTTCGCGGCCTCCTGATAGGCGAGGACGGCGCGCTCCTGCTGCGCGCGCACCTCGGAGAGCTTCTGGCGCGTCACCAGAGCGTTGGCCACGTCCGCGAACGCGTTGAGCGCCGCCTGCTGGTACTGGAGCTTCGCGGCCTCCCACGCACTCCTGGCCTGCTCGTATTGGCCCTCGAGGCCGCCGCCCTGGAAGAGGGGGCCGGTCGCCTGGCCGCCGACGGACCAGAGGCCCGCCCTGCGGGAGGTGATGCTGTCGAGCTGCGGGCTCACGCCTCCGAGGAGCGCGCTCAGCCCGATGCGGGGAAGGAAGCCGCCGAGCGTCACCCCGATCCTGGCGTTGGCGGCCATCGCCGCGTATTCCGCCTCGCGCACGTCGGGGCGCCTCTCGAGCAGCGCCGACGGAAGGCCGGGCGGCACCTCGGGGGGCGCCGCGAGCTCGGAGAGGCGGGCGCCCCGGATTACAGGGCCGGGGTTTGCCCCGACGAGCACGCTGATCTGGTTCTCCTTGATCGCTATCCGGCGCTCTATGTCGGGTATCCGTGCCGCGCTGGTGGCGACCGCGGCCTCCGCCGACGCCGTGTCGAGGCGCGAGGCCGTGCCCCCCTCGAGCTGCCGGTTGAACAGAGCGAGGCTTTCGCCGAGGGATTGCGTGGCCTCCTTGGCCGTCGAGAGCTCCTCATCAAGCTCCAGCAGCTCGTAGTACGCCGTCGCCACGTCGCCGACGAGGCTGATCAGGACCGCCCTGCGTCCCTCCTCGGTCGCCAGGTACTGGGAGCGCGCAGCCTCGTCCAGGCGCCGCACCCGTCCCCAGAGGTCCAGTTCCCACGCCGCCCCGAGGTACGCGTCAAATCCGTTCGCCGTGGTGCCGTTCCCCTGGGTGTAGGGATTGCCAAGCTGCGCGTTCCGGCCCCTGTCGGCGTTGGCCTCGTAGCCGAGGCCGGGGAACCGCTGGCCGTGGACCTGGGCGGCGACGGCCCTCGACTCCGCGACCCGCGCCGCGGCGATCCGCGCGTCGAATCCACCGGAGAGCGAGGCGCGGATCAGCTCCGCGAGGCGGGGATCCCGGTAGAGGTCCCACCATTCCATTTCGCCGGCCGCCGCGTTTCCGGCGGCATCCGCGCCCCGGTACGAGGAGGGGGCTGACGTGTCGGGCCTCTTGTAGTTGGGCCCGATGGCGCAGCCCGCGAGGACAGCCAGGATGGGGACGGCGAACGCGCGCCTGGGTAGGGGGTGCGCCATGGTCAGTGCCCCCCGGGCTTCTTGTCGGGCCCCGGCGGGAAGGGATCGATTGTCGGGATGGGGTGGAGCGCCGACGCATGGCTGCCGTGCGGCTTGCCCTTGGTCGCCCACATCTCGATCACGTAGAACGTCACGGGTATGAGGAAGATCGCGAGCGCGCTCGCCGCCAGCATGCCCCCGATGACGGCGGTGCCCATGACCTTCCGGGCGACGGCTCCCGAGCCGCTCGCGAGCCACAGCGGCACGCAGCCGAAGATGAACGCGAAGGAAGTCATCAGGATCGGCCTGAGCCGCACCTTTGCCCCCTGCAGCGCCGCCTCGAGGAGCGGGATTCCGTGCTCATAGCGCGTCCTGGCGAACTCTACGATCAGGATGGCATTCTTGGCGGAGAGGCCGATCAGCATGATCAGGCCGATCTGGGCGAACACGTTGTTCTCCATCTGGCGCGCGAAGAGCGTGGCGTAGGCGCCGAAGACCGCGATGGGAACCCCCAGAAGCACGCTGAAGGGCAGGGACCAGCTCTCATAGAGGGCGGCCAGGATGAGGAAGACGAAGAGGAGCGAGAGCCCGAAGATGGCGGCCGGGGGTATGCCCTCCTGGGCCCTCTTTTCCTGGTAGGACATCCCCAGGTAGTCGAAGCCCATCTCCCGGGGCATCGTCTTCGCAAAGACCTCCTCCAGCGCGGCCCGCGCCTCGTCCGAGCTGTAGCCCGGGGCGGCCGACCCGTTTATCTGCGCGCTCCTGTAGAGGTTGTACCTCATGGTGAATTCCGGGCCCAGCCGGTGCTCCACGCTCACAAGCGCCGACAGGGGCACCATCGCCCCGTCCCGGTTGCGCACGTAGTAGCTGCCGAGCTTGTCCGCGCTGTCGCGGTACTCGGCCTCGGCCTCGATGTACACCTGCCACTGGCGGCCGAAGCGGTTGAAGTAGTTCACGAAGGTGCCACCCATGTAGCACTGGAGCGTCTTGTAGACGTCGCCGAGTTCGATGCCCTGCTTGAGCACCTTGTCCCTGTCCACCTTGACATAGACCTGCGGGACCGAAGGAAGGAACGTCGTGGTGACCCCGGTGAGCTCCTTGCGCGAGCGGGCCGCCGCCATGAACTTGTCGAGGTTCTCGGAAAGGAACGAGACGTCCTTGCCGGCCCGGTCCTCGAGGACCGCCGTGAAGCCGCCGGCCGTGCCGATCCCTGGGATCGAGGGCGGCGGGAACGCGAACGCCCTGCCCTCGGGGATCTTCGCGAGCTCCCGGGTGAGGTGGGCCTTGATCGCCGGGTAGCTCTCCTGCGGCCCCGTGCGCTCACCCCAGGGCTTGAAGTTCACGAACACGAAGCCGCTGTAGGTGTTGAACACGGTGCTCAGGAGGGAGAAGCCGATCACCGACGTGTACGACTTCACGCCGGGCGTGTTCTTCAGGACCTCCTCGACCTTTCGCGACGCCTCGGCCGTGCGCTGGAGGGACGAGGCGTTGGGCAGCTGCAGGCCCACGTAGAGGTACCCCTGGTCCTCCTCGGGAAGGAACGCGGTGGGCAGCCGCCTGCCGATAAAGAACGCGGCGACCGCGAAGCACCCGAGGATAACGAAGCTCAGGGCGCTCTTCTGGATCAGGTGCCGGGAGTAACCCACGTATCCCTCCTGCACGCGGCCAAACACCCTGTTGAACTTCGCGTAGAATCCGGCAAGCGGGCCCTTGTTCTCGCCCTTCGGCCGCAGGAGCATGGCGCAGAGGGCCGGGCTCAGCGAGAGCGCGTTGAACGCGGAGATGACGACCGAGATCGCTATCGTGAGGGCGAACTGCTGGTAGAGCCGTCCGGTGATGCCGGGGATGAACGCCGTCGGGACGAAGACGGCCGCGAGGATGACGGCGATCGCGACGACCGGCCCCGACACCTCCTCCATGGCCTTGAACGTCGCGTTGCGGGGCGACATTCCCTCCTCGATGTGGTGCTCGACGGCCTCGACGACGANNGGAGCGCCTGCCAGAGCGTGTTCGAGATCTCGCGCATGCCCTCTGAAACAGACTGGGTCGTGTCGAGGCCGACCTGGTAGTCCAGGCCCGTCGGGAAGCTCTGCCTCAGGCGCGCCATCGCCTTCTTTACGCCGTTCGCGCAGTCGAGCGCGTTCGACCCCGGAAGCTGGTAGATCGCGATGTTCGCGGCGGGCTTTCCGTTGAAGCGGCCCATCACGTTGTAGACCTGCGCGCCGAGCTCCACCCGGGCCACGTCCCGTAGGCGGACCGTCGAGCCGTCCGTGTTCGCGCGGATCACGATCGCCCCGAACTCCTCGGGCGTCGACAGCCGCCCCTGCGCCCGCACCGAGTACGTGAAATCCTGCCCCTTGGGGGCCGGCTCGCCGCCGATCGTCCCGGCTGGGTTGACCGTGTTCTGCGCCTGGACCGCCCTGATCACCTCCCCGACAGTGATGTTGAGCTTCGCCAGCTTGTCGGGCTTCACCCAGTACCTCATCGCGTACTGGCCGGCGCCGAACACCGCCGCGTTCGCGATTCCGGGCACGCGGGTGATCTGGTCCAGGAGGTTGATGTAGGCGTAGTTCGCCAGGAACGTGCTGTCGTAGGAGTCGGTCGGCGAATAGAGCGCGACCAGCATGAGCGGTGCCGTGAGCTGCTTCTGCACCGTGACGCCGAAGCTCGCCACGTCGGCGGGTATCTGCGGCCCGGCCTGGGTCACCCTCATCTGCGTGAGGATCAGGTCGGTGTTCGGGTCGGTGGAGACGTCGAAGTTGGCGGTCATCCGCAGCGATCCGTCGCTGCCGTTGATCGACGTCAGGTAGTTCATGTTGTCGACCCCGCTGAGGACCTGCTCGATCGGGGTGGCGACGGACTGCTCGACCGTCTGCGCGTCCGCGCCGACGTAGGTGGTCGTGATGCGGGCCTCCGGAGGGACGATCTTCGGGAACTGCGCGATCGGGAGGGTGACGAGGGCGACGGCGCCGACTATCACGGTGATGATCGCGATGACGATCGCGACAATGGGCCGGTTGATGAAGAACTTCGACACGGCGCGCTTACCTGGCCTCGGCCGTGAAGGGGATGGGATTCACGAGCGTGTCCGGCCTGATCTTCTGCACGCCGTCCGCCACCACGCGGTCGCCCGGGCGGAGGCCCGACTCGACCACCGCCAGCGAGCCGATGCGGGCTCCCGCCTTCACCGTGAGGATGTGGGTGTGGTTGGCCGCGTCGACCGTCGCCACCTGGTAGGAACCCTGGAGCTCGGTGAGCGCGCGCTGCGGCACGACGAGCGCCCCCTTCTCGACCCTGAGGGTGGCGCGCACCTTCGCGTACTGCCCGGGACGCAGGAGGCCGTCCGGGTTGGGAAACACCGCGACCGCCCGGAGCGTCCCGGTGTTCCCGTCCACCTGGCTGTCTACCGCGAAGAACTTCCCCTTCCTCGAATACAGCGAGCCGTCCGACAGGATGAGCTCGAACTCGGTCCCAGCCGGTATGCCCGCGCCCCCGGTGCCATGCTCCTGGAACTGGAGGTAGTCCTGCTCGCTTATCGGGAAGTAGGCCTTGATGGGGTCCACCTGGGAGACCGTCGTCAGCACCCCGGTGGCGGGCCCGACCAGGTCGCCGACCTGAGCGCGGATGAGCCCGGCCACCCCGTCGACGGGCGAGGCGACCCGGGTGAAGCCGAGGAGGAGGCGGGCCTCGTCGGCCGACGCCTTCGCGGAGGCGACCTGCGCCTGCGCCGAGAGGCGGCCCTGCACGGCGTCGTCGAGGACCTCCTGGCTGACCGCCCTGTCGCGGGCAAGGGGTGTGAATCGGGCGACGTCCAGATCCGCCTTCCCGAGCTGCGCCTGGGCCTCGCCGAGCATCCCCTCGGCCCGCGCGAGCGCCGCCTCGAAGGGCCTCGGGTCTATCTCAAAGAGGACGTCACCCTGCTTCACCTGGGTTCCCTCGCGGTAGACCTGCCGGGTGAGGCAGCCGCTCACCTGGGCGCGGATCTGCGCGTTCACGAACCCGTCCAGCGAACCGACCCAGTCCCGCACGATGGGCACGTCCCTCTGCTCCACTGCAACGACCTGGACGTCGGCCGGGGGAGGAGCCTCGGCCGTCCCCTTGCCGCACCCCGAGGTGGCGGCCACCGCCAGCGCGGCGCAAAACGCGACAAAAACGCCCCCGCTCTTGTAGGAAGGATCCATGCGCTGACAGTAAGGCCAATCCCGAGCCAACTTCAAGCGGGCGCCTTCAAATGCCGGGAGTTTGCGCAACGGGCCGGACGTGGTTGCAAATCCAATACCCCTTGGCGGGTGGCGCCTACCAGGTGTCGGAGCGGAACGGGACCACGGGAAGCCCGGTGTCGCCGTAGAGGTTCGCCGCGGGGGCGTTCGTCCATGCATACCGGACCGCCACGGGCTCCTTTACCTCGGGCGAGGACACGAGGAGGGAGTCGACCTCGATCATCCCCGCTGCCGGGAAGAAGAGGTGGTCCGCCCCGGCGACCTCGAGGGACCTGGGGGGCCCCCCTCGCGCGAAAAGCTCGGTGCCGCAATGGGCGAAGCGGACGCGCATCGCCGGTCCCTCCGCCGTCGCGCCCGCGAACTCGGGGGACGACGTCTCCGGCGGGACGCCGTACACCCTCGCCTTGGCGATCAGGGCCAGGCGCCGGCCCACCTCCTGCTTGTTCCGCGGGTGGATGTTCTGGGCCTCCCCTATGTCGGCGGTGACCGCCATCCCCGTCCCCGGGAGCGCGAGCACATGGGCCTGGGCCTCGCGAAGGCGCGCCCAGCCGCGGTCGACCAGCTCGTTCTCGTCGCCGAAATTCGCGAGCTGCACGAAGTAGAAGGGCAGGTCGCCCTGCGCGAATCCGGCCCGCCACGAGCGGATCATCCCCCCGAGGAGCTCCGCGTACTCGCCCGCGTTGCCCGTGTTCGCCTCGCCCTGGTACCAGAGGACGCCGCGGATCGCGCCGGGCTCAAGGGGCGCGATCATGCCGTTGAAGAGGCCGCCGGGCCGCAGGGGCGAGGTGTCGGTCGCCGGGAAGCCCGGCCACGGAAGGAGGTTCTTCACGTGCTTCGCCCTGGCCTCCTGCTCCGTCTTCTGCCACGCCGCCATCGTGTCGGGGAATGCCGCGACCCGCTCGGGCGTCCACTGCGCCTTCTCCTTGGCCCAGCGGTCGCCGATCGCGGCCCCGACCGACGTCGAGCCGCGCGCCTCGTCGCTCATCCATGACTCGATCGGGGTCCCGCCCCACGCGCTCAGGATGATCCCGACGGGAACCCCGAGCGCAAGGTGGATGTCGCGCGCGAAGAAGTACCCCACGGCCGTGAACCTGCCCACGTCCCCGGGCAGCGCCGGCTTCCATCCGCCGGTCGCCACGGTCTGCGCCGGGGCGGGCGCGCAGCTCCGCTCGACCGCGATCTGCCGGACGAGGGGATAGTGCGCCGCGGCGACCTCGGCCGCGGCGTTGTCAACTTGGTAGCCCCCGCCGTCATTGACGACGAACTCCATGTTGGACTGGCCCGAGCAGAGCCAGACCTCCCCGACCACGACGTCGTGCAGGGTGACCGAGGCTCCCGCCTCGACGACCAGCTCCGAGGGCTCGGAGCTGGCCGGGAAGGGGCCGATCCTGACCATCCAGCGGCCGTCCGCCCCGGCTGTCGTGCGCTCGGTCTTGCCGTGGAACGTGACGGCGACCGGGCTTCCCGCATGCGCGGTCCCCCAGACCGGGTCGGGCCTGTCGCGCTGGAGGACGGCGTGGTCGCCGAAGAGGGGCGCGAGGAGGAGGTCCGCGGGCGCGGATTCCGCGAGGCAGGATCCGCCGAAGAGGGCGAGGGCGGGCGCGAGGGCCCGCAGGCCTGGACTAAGGCGGGGGTTGCTCAAAGCGTTGCTTCTCACTGGGGGTATGGGGTAGAGGGGAACTGCAATTTCCCAACATGAGTCCTCTGCGAATAACGGTCTGGGGTGAAAATGTCCATGAGCACAAGAGTGCCAAGGTTAAAAGGGTGTACCCGGACGGGATGCACGCGGCGATCGCCACGGGGCTCAGGGGCCTGCTCCCGGGGGCGATCGTCTCGACCGCGACCCTCCAGGAACCCGAGCACGGGCTGACGCCCGAGCGCCTGGCGCAGACCGACGTGCTGACCTGGTGGGGCCACATGGCCCACGACCAGGTGAGCGACGAGGTGGCCCGGCGCGTCCAGGCCCGCGTGCTCGAGGGGATGGGGCTCATCGTCCTGCACTCGGGTCACTACTCGAAGGTCTTCAGGCTGCTCATGGGGACCACATGCTCCCTCACTTGGAGGGAGGCGGACGAGCGCGAGAGGCTCTGGGTCTGCAACCCGGGCCACCCCATCGCCAGGGGCATCGGCCGCTACTTCGAGCTGCCGATGGAGGAGATGTACGGCGAGCCGTTCGCGGTCCCCGCGCCCGAGGAGCAGGTGTTCATCTCCTGGTTCGAGGGCGGCGACGTTTTCCGAAGCGGATGCTGCTGGCGGCGGGGCAACGGGAGCATCTTCTACTTCCGGCCGGGCCACGAGACCTACCCGACCTACCACGACCCCAATGTCCAGCGGGTGATCGCGAACGCGGCCGAGTGGGCGAGGCCGCGGGGCGTGTGGACCGACTCCTGCCCCAACGCCCTCGTGGCCGCGGAGAAGATCTCGCCCAAGTAGTCCCGCCCGAGGCTGCCGGCGGACTTGTTTCGACGTGTTGACCGGTTTGGTAAACTGTACCTCCCCCCCTTGAGCCCCGAACAGAACATCATCTCCTTTGACGGCGTCACCGTGCGCTACGGGCGGCTGACCGCCCTGGAGGGTATCTCCCTCGAGATCCCGTGCGGCAGCTCCACGGCCATTCTCGGGGGGAACGGGGCGGGAAAGAGCACCCTTCTTCGCGCGGTGATGGGCTGGCAGCGCCTCTCCGCGGGCGAGATCCGCATCGGGGACGCGCACCCGCAGCACGCCCGGCCGCGCCTGGCCTATGTCCCCCAGAGGCACTCGGTCGACTGGGACTTCCCGATCACAGTGCGCGGGGTCGTGGAGCAGGGCCGCTACCCCTCCCTCGGGCTCCTGCGCGGCCTTGGGCCCGCGGACCACGCGCGCGTGGACGCCGCCATGGAGGAACTGGGGATATCAGGGCTGGCCGGCCGCCAGATCCGGATGCTCTCCGGCGGGCAGCAGCAGAGGGTGTTCCTGGCGAGGGCGGTCGCGCAGGGCGGCGACATCTTCCTCCTGGACGAGCCGTTCGCGGGCCTGGACCTCTTCGGCTGCGAGGAGCTGACCCACATCCTTCGCGGCTGGGCCGACCAGGGCCGGACGGTCCTTGCGGCGGTCCACGACCTTGCGATCGCCCGCTCCTGCTTCGCCCGCGGGGTTCTCCTCGACACCCGCCTTGTCGCCGCGGGTCTGGTGGGGGACGTGCTCACCGAGCGCAACATCGACCGCGCCTACCGGGGCGGCCGGTGCGTCCACACGGGGCGCGCGGGCCATTCCGTGGAAGGGGCGCCGCAATGAGCGTGCACGACCTCATCATCGCCCCGTTCGGCTACGAGTTCATGCGCCGGGGGCTCCTGTCCTCGGTGCTCCTCGGCACGAGCGGCGGCCTGGTCGGGTGCGTGCTTGTCCTGAGGAGGATGGCCCTCATGGGCGACGCCCTCTCGCACTCGCTCCTCCCCGGTGTCGCGGCCGCCTGGTTCTTCTTCGGCACCAGCACCACCGCGCTCTTCTTCGGCGGCCTGGCTGCGGGCCTGCTCACGGCGCTGGGGAGCGCGCTCCTCAGCCGCCTGACACGGGTCAAGGAGGACGCGGCCTTCGGCTCGCTCTTCATCGTCTTCTTCGGGGCGGGGGTCGCCCTCGTCAGCAAGCTCCCGACGCGGATTAACCTGTCGGACTTCCTCTTCGGGAACGTGCTCGGAGTGAGCTCGGGCGAGCTTCGCCTGGCGGGAGCCGTGTGCGCGGTCACGGTCGCCGTATTCGTCGTCTTCTACCGCAGCGTCCTGCTCGAGACCTTCGACCCCGTCTTCCACCGCGCTGCGGGCGGCCGCGGGGGGCTTGTCCACATGGGCTTCCTGGCGCTCACCGTCCTCAACCTCGTCGCCGCGATGCAGACGATGGGCGTCGTGCTCGCGCTCGGGCTCTTCCTCCTTCCCGCGGTGAGCGCCTACCTCTGGTGCGACCGGTTCTTGGCGATGCTCCTCCTGTCCGCGGCGCTTGCCGTCGCGGACTCCGCGCTCGGGATGCTCGTGAGCTTCCACGCGGGCATCGCCAGCGGCGCCTCGATCGTGCTGTGCCTGGGCGGCGTGTTCATCTTCTCGGCGCTCTTCAGCCCGCGCCACGGGGCCCTGGCGGCCCTCAGGCAGGGCGCGCTGCGGCGGCCGTCGACATGAGCGCGTTTCGCGGGTCCGCGGCCCTTGCCGCTTCGGCCATCCTCGCCCTATCGGCCTCCGCCGGGCCCCCGTCTCTCCGGGTGGCGACCCTCAACACGGTCCTCACGGAGATCGCCCGGGAGGTGGGGGGACGGGAGGTTGAGGTTGTCGGCCTTGTGGCGCCGGGAGTCGATCCCCACGCGTTCAACCCCTCACCCGCCGACATCGCCTCGGTGGTCGACGCCGACGTGGTGCTGGCGTCGGGTCTCAACATGGAGACCTACCTCGACCGGCTCGCGGCGGTTGTCGGCCCGAGGGGCCGGCTGGTCGCCGTGGGCGACGGCCTGGCTTCCCCGATTGCGATGCCCCCGGCGGCCGGGAGGGCGGAGCGGGACCCGCACTGGTGGCACAGCATCGCCAACATGCTGGCCGCGGTGGAGCGGGTGCGGGTGGAGTTTGCGCGCGCCCGCCCGGGCCAGTCGGGGGTGTTCGCGGCCAACGCCGCGGACTATTCGGCCCGGCTGCGGGAGCTGGGGTCCTGGGCGGGCGGCGAGATCGCCATGCTTCCCGCGGAGCGACGGGTGCTCGTCACCTCGCACGACGCCTTCGGATACTTCGCGCGCGACTATGGATTCAGGATCCTCGCGATCTCCGGGCTCTCGACAGAGAGCGAGGCCGACGCGCGCAACGTCGCCCGCCTGATCGACCTGATCAGGCGCGAGAGAGTGGGCGCCGTATTTGCCGAGAGCAGCGTCGATCCCCGCCTGGTGGAGAACCTGGTCCGGGAGACGGGCGTCCGCCTCGGGGGGACACTCTACGCGGACGGCCTCGGCCCCCGGGGAAGCGGGGCCGAGACCTACGACTCGATGTACCGCCACAATGTCCTGGCGATCGTCGGCGCCCTGGCGCCGCGGTGACATGGCGGAGCGGCGCTAGCGGAGGTGCTCCTGGGCTCCGACCGAATACGCCTCCCTGATCCGCCCCAGGAACACGCGGTCCACGTCGCTCGCCGACGCGAGGCGGAAATGGTGGACGTGGTTGCGCGGGGAGATCGTCTCTATCCGCCGGAACCTCGGGTGCGGGAGGCGCCGGGCGAGCACGACATGCCCGTCGAGCCAGCGCCTGCGCGGCGATACCTGCGCGAAGGACATGCGCACCTGGAACGCGATCCGCGTCTTCTCGGGCAGGACGGTCACGGGTCCGCACCCGGCCACGGCGCGGAGCACGGCTTCATAGAGCTCCCGGATCGAGGGATCCTTCCCGGCGAATTGGTGGTCGAGGTCGTGGCGCCCACAGGCGTGGGACTGGTTCCGGTTGGCAAACCTCCTGCGGAACGTAGGGCAGGCCCAGGGCGCGCGAAGCCTTCGGGGGGGGAATCCGGGGCGGGCGCCGCGGGTTTCGCCGCCGGGCGGCCTCAGCCGTCCGCGTCGTTGCCCTTGGGGTAGCTGAACCTGACGTTGCTGTACGTCGTCCCGCGGACCGTGACCTCCCTCAGCACGGCGTCGAACTCCGGGGCCGTCTTGAGCCAGTCGGCCTGGCACTCGAAGAGCGACGTGTCGCCGACGGTCTCGCCCGTCTCGGGGTTAGGCACGGCCGCGAGCACGAGGTCGACCGGCTTTCCGGCCACGGTCGCCGAGATCTCGAGCCTGGGCAGGGACGACCTGACGAAGTTCTCCATCTCGCCGTCCAGCACATAGGCCTGGAGCCTCCCTGAGGCCGGGTCGATGACCAGCTCGACATGGTACTCCTCCTCGCCGAGCTCTATCGGCGTGCCCCCGTGGGGAGGGTGGTGGTGGTGCTTGTGCGGCGCCGCGATAGTCGGCGGCCCCTCCACCTTCGAGCATCCCGCCGACAGCAGGACGGCGATCGCCGTTGCAAGCAGGAGGGTGGTGCGGGGGACGCGCATTCTGGTCCCGGCGATCAGAGCAGAATGTGTTGGGCCGTCGAATCCCAAGTTTCGGGCCCCGGATGGCCCCGCTTAACGCTTTCTTAATGGCTTCGCGCGCCTTCTTTACTAACAGGGAAGCCCGGTTTGCCCCTAAAATGGGCGCCGCATGACTGACGTCTCGGCATTCGAACGGGCCCCCACGGGACGGGAGATGCCCGGAAACCCCAGGCCCCTTGCCGGGATCGCATGCTGCGCGGACCTGCCCGAGCGCGAGGGGCTCCCGCCGGCCGTCGAGAAGGAGTACGAGCCCGGGGAGGTCCTGGACGGAAGGTTCGTGATCAGGGAGGTTGTCGGCCGGAGCATGATGGCCACGGTCTACCGCGCGGAGGACCAGGACCGGGACGGGGCCGTCGTCGCGATCAAGGTCCCCCTCATGAGGGTCGAGAGCGACCCGGTCTCCTACGGCCGGTTCCAGCGCGAGGAGCGGATCGGCTCGGCCCTCAGCGATCCCCTTCTCCTGCGCTTCATCCCGGCCCCCGCGCACAGGAGCCGCCCCTACATCCTGATGGAGTACCTCGACGGCTGCACCCTGGCCTATGTCCTGCACCGGACCCGGCGGCTACCCGAGGCGGACGCGCTGAGGATTGCGGCCGTCATTTGCCGGGCCCTCGGGCACATGCACGGCCGCCAGTTCCTGCACCGCGACCTCAAGCCCGGGAACGTGATGATCTGCCGGGACCAGAGGCTGTGCCTCATGGACTTCGGCCTTGCCGCGGAGGTGGACACGGGCTTCAGCATCCTCGCGGGGCTGACGCCGCTCTTCGGGACCCCCGAGTACATGGCCCCCGAGCAGGTGCGCAACAAGGGCAACGACGTGCGCACCGACATCTACAGCCTGGGCGTGATCCTCTACCAGATGCTCACGGGGGCGCTGCCGTTCCAGTCCGAGGATCCCTGGGCCGCGGCCCAGATGCGCGTGACCGGGGACCCGGTCGCGCCGCGGTCCCTGAACCCGGGCCTCACGCCCCAGGCCGAGGAGATCGTTCTTCGGGCCATGCGGCGCAGGCCCGCGGACCGCTACCAGAGCGTTGACGCGTTCCGGGCCGACCTTGAGGCCCCGGAACGGGTGCACGTGACGGGGCTGAGCGGCCGCCTCCGGGCGCCGCGCTGGCGCCTGAGCCTGCAGGGCACGCCCATCCTCTCGGGGATCATCATCGGTGTCGCGGCGCTTCTCGGAATGGTGGGACTCTTCCTCGTGCTCATGCGGCACCGCTGAGGAAGGGGATCCGGCCAAGCCTACCCCGCGGGGGCGGGCGTCTCGACCGGGACGATGGGGTGCCGCCGGAGCTCGACCCCGCGGAGCAGCGCCACCATGGAGTGCCCGCCGATGCGGTCGCCGGTGAGGTGCTTGTGCAGGGCGTCCACGGCCGGGGTCGGCGTGCCGTCGAGGGCGATCACGATGTCGCCCTCAAGGACGCCGGCGCGGGCCGCCGGGCTCCCGGGCTCAATCCCCATGACCAGCACTCCCGTCTCCTGGGCGAGCCGGTGATGGAGGACCAGCTTCCTCAGAAGCGGCACGTTCTGGCCGGCGATTCCGATGTAGCTCCGGCGGATCCTGCCCTCCTTTATCAGCCACGCCGCGACCCAGCGCGCCGTGTTGCTTGCGATCGCGAAGCAGATGCCCTGTGCCGGGCGAATGATGGCGGTGTTGACCCCGATCACCTCCCCGCGGGTGTTGATGAGGGGCCCCCCGGAGTTGCCGGGGTTGAGCGCCGCATCGGTCTGGATCACGTTGTCGATCAGCCTGCCCGATGAGCCCCGCAGCGAGCGCCCGAGGCCGCTCACGATCCCCGCGGTGACCGTCTGCTGGAAGCCCATGGGGGAGCCGATGGCGACGGCGATCTGCCCGAGGCGGACGGCATTGCTGTCCGCGAGCGGCAGGTGAGCCAGCTCGTCGGCGCTCACGCGCAGGACGGCCAGGTCGGAGTCGGGGTCGTCCCCCACGAGGTCGGCCCCAAGCTTGCGGCCGTCGGCGAGGAACACGCGGATCCGCCCGGCCCCGTGGACGACGTGGCTGTTGGTCATGAGGTAGCCGTCGGGGGAGATGAAGAAGCCGGAGCCCGAGCCGCCCGGGGCGCTGCCGCCCTGCACCTCGATGTGGGCGACGGCCGGGTGCGCGGCGGAAACGGCGCCCGAGACCGCCTCGGAGTAGGCGTCCATGAGCGCCCCGTCCTCCGCGGGAAAGACCCCGTCCGCCAGCAATGATGCGTTCATGGGCGAAATGAGCCCGCTATGCCCGAATACGCAAACGGCGGCCGGAGCGCCGCGGCGGGGCCGCGCTACGGGACCTCGAATACCTCGACGAGCGCCAGTCCCGTGTCGCCGGCCTGCCCGTAGACCTCCGCCGTGTAGGAACCGGGGGGCAGCGTGACGAGGATCGCCGAGTCGCCCGAGGCGGGGTCGAGCCATGGGAAGGCCCCCGCGAGGTCGGCCGCCGACGCGACCCCGGGGTCTCCGCCCCAGCCGTCGTTGGTCGCCAGGACGCCGCCCGAGGCGGCGTCAAAGAGCTCAAGCTCCGGGTCGGGAAGCACGCCGGACACGCCATAGGCCGCCAGGGCGGGGCCCGATGCCCGGATGAGGACCGTCTTCGAGGTGGAGCCGCCGATCACGAATCCGGCGATGAGGACATTGTCGCCGATCCCGACGTTCGCGCGGGCGGAGACATTGAGGAGGTGCGGGAGGGACGGCCTGAAGGTTCCCTGGGGGGTGGCGTCGTAGACCTCGACAAGGGCGACACCGGTGTCGCCGCTTGTCCCGACGACCTCCGCGGTGTGGGAGCCGGTGTGGAAGCCGTGGACGGTCGCGGCGTCCTGGCTCGAGGGGTCGGTCCATGCGAACGCGCCCACGGCCGATGCGGTGCTGGCCACTAGCGCGTTGCCGCTCCAGCCGGAGAGCATCTTCGTCGCCATGGCGGCGGCGCCGATCTTGGTGAGCACGAGCTGCGGGTCCGGCAGGACGCTGGCGACGCCGAAGGAGGCGAGCGCCGGGCCCGACGCCCGGACGAGGAGGTCCTCGGTTCCCGAGGCCTGCTGGCCCCCGACCACGAAGCCCGCAATGAGGACGTTGTCGCCGGTTCCCACCACCGCCCGCGCCGACACGTTTGTAAGGCGGCCGATGTCCTGGGTGTCGCTTAGGGTGAGGGTCGCCGGGCTCGAGGTCGCCGGGCTCGTGCCGGCGGTGGCCACGCACGTGTAGCTTCCCGCGGCCGAGGGGGCCGACCCCGTGATAAGGAGGGTTGCACTCGCCGACCCAAGGTACGTGACGCCCGACGAGGCGCCGTCGGAGACAGGATTGCCGTTGAGGTACCACTGGTACGCCGGAGCGGGGCCCGTGGCGGCGGCCCTGAACACGACCGAGCTCCCGGACGGGATGGCCTGGGAAACGGGCTGGAGCGTGAATCCGGGCGCAATGGCGGAGGCGGCGCTTGCGCCCAGCCTGGCGCCCGACGAGTCCAGGGCCACGACCTGGACGTAGTCCGGCTGGCCCGGGAAGACCTGGGACGTGTCGAGGCCATTCCAGGCCATCGTGCCCAGGGGGGCAAGCGAGCCCTGCGAGGCGCCCCCGAGCACCTGCCAGGTGGCGACCTCCGTCGCCCCGTTCCACACCGCGTGCACGGTCGACGTCCCGTCGTCGTTGAACTGCGCGGCGGCGGAGGGCGGGGCGGCCGGCGTCGCCACCCACGGGAGACGGTAGGCGCGGTAGTCGTTGTAGCCGGCCGGCAGGCTCCCGTCGAAGATGAGCGAGCCGGCCGGGTCGAACTCGGAGAAGCGCCCGAGGATGCCCCAGCCGACGAAGGTGTCCCCGTTGGCAAGCTCCTGCCCATCGCCCTCCGCCGCCGCCGAGAGGCCGTCGGGGTGCTGGACCGACCGGCTGATGCTCGCCGTCATCGCGCTGTCGTCATGCTTGACCCAGATGACCCGCGAGGCGGGAAGGACCGCCTTCCCGTTCGACTCGTTGTCGAATATCCTGATCGTGCCCGCGTCGACCGCGACCGCGTTGTGCTGCCAGGCAAAGGGCAGGCCCGGGCCGAGAGCGAAGTCGCTCTTCTTGCCGCCGAGGCGCCAGATGACCTCGCCCGTGGCGCGGTCGACCTTGTAGACCGTCCACGTGTGGCGCGACGAGATGAGGAGGTTCCCGTCCGTGTCGACGGTCACCGAGTTGATGTGGAAGTAGTCGAACGGGCCGAAAGCGGGGACCGGGGCGTAGCTCTCGGCGGGCGGCACGTGGTCCGAGCTGTGCCATTCCAGGAGGACGGCGCCGGTCGACACCTCGATCTCCTGCACCACGCCCTCCTCGAGGAGGCCGCCGGGCTGCCCGCCGACCGATGACAGGTCCGCCGGCAGTATGTTGTAGATCGTGATGAGGGCCGTGCCCTCCGGGGTCAGCTGGAACTCGTGCTCGTCGGCGTTCAGCCCGTCCCCCGCCTGGACGGTGGCGACGACCCTGTAGGACGTGTCGCAGATGTAGTTGGTGTTGGCCCCGGCCTGGACCTGCTGGAACCCCGGGCCCTGGGCCCAGGTGAGGACCGGCTCCCCCTGGTAGGTCTGGACCCGCAAGTCCGCCGCGATGTCGCCTGCCGGCAGAGGCTGGAACCAGACGGGGCGCCCCGCGCCGTCGACGATCTCGGGGCCGGTGCTTGCCCCCTCTCCCGGGGCGAGGCTCCTGGGGGGCGAGGGGGTGAGGAAGATGAGGCCGCCGGCGACCTGGACGCTGCCCCGGGTGATCGCCACCGGGGGAGGGGTGGAGCCCTGCGACAGGGCCCGGGGCGCCGAGGGCGCGAGGAGGAAGAGGAGGGCGGCGCCCAGGGGCAGCAGTCGGGGGGCGGTCCCGCCGGAGGGGAGGGCCGTCGGGATAGGTTTCATCTCTTTATGGGGAGGCAGCGCGGGTGAATGCGGGATCCAAAGGATCCCGGCCCGGGCATCGTCCTGGGCGGCCAAGCGCAGGATGAAAGCATGCGGCATACCGTGACATGACGGATTTGTTTCCGAAACGTTACGCACCCAGACCCCACTTCCCGCGGGAGATTGCGCCCCGGCGCGGCGCTTCCGGGGCTAAGGGCATGGTTTCCAAGGCGGCGCCCGGCATTCCGAAAGCAGAAATCGACATTTTGGAGCCGATCAGGGACCATTCGCCACCCCTGACCGAAAAAGATACAGGTATCGCACTGGTTTCAGCCACCAAGACGTTTGCCCGGGATGATCCGGGCAAGAGTTGGTGGTATGTCCTGTCGTCGATGACCCTCTTCGGCCTGGCGATCGCGGGCACCAGCTGGCACCTGCCCCTATGGGTCCGGATCCCCTCGTGCATCCTCGCGGGCTTCCTGCTGATGCGCCTCTTCGTGATCTACCACGACCAGCAGCACAACGCCATCCTCTCGCGGTCGAGGTCCGCGGAGATGCTCATGAAGGTCTTCGGCATCCTTGCGGTGACGCCCAGCAGCGTCTGGCGCAGCTCCCACAACCACCACCACAAGCACAACTCCAAGCTCCGGGGCTCGGACATAGGCTCGTTCCCCATCATGACGAAGGACCAGTACCTGAAGAGCACGAGGCTGCAGCGCTTCGCGTACCTCTTCGTCAGGCATCCCGTCACGATCCTCTTCGGCTACTTTGTCATGTTCCTGTTCGGGATGTGCCTGAATCCCTTCATCAACTACCCCCGCCGGCACATGGACTGCCTCGTCGCGCTCGCGGTCCACCTCGCCATAGGTGCGGCGCTCGTCGTCTACGGGGGCTGGACCGCGCTCCTGCTGACGCTCGTGATCCCGTTCTTCATCACCTACTGCGTCGCGACCTACTTCTTCTACGCCCAGCACAACTTTCCCGGGGTATCCTTCAGCGACCAGGGGGGCTGGACCTATGAGAAGGCCGCAATGGAGTCCTCGAGCTTCATGCGGACCGGCCCCCTGATGGGCTGGTTCACGGCGAACATCAGCTACCACCACATCCATCACCTCAACGCCAGGATTCCCTTCTACCGGCTCCCGGAGGTCATGAGGAGCATCCCCGAGCTCCAGAACCCCAAGACAACCTCGCTCAGCCCAGCCGACGTCTGGCGCTGCCTGAGCCTCAAGGTCTGGGACGTGGAGAGCCAGCGCATGGTCGGGGTCCAGGGGCTCTAAGGCTTCCCTTCCCCTACATACCCTCGACGCAGGAGGACCCCCTGCGACCCCCTCCAAAAATGAGCCACACCACAGCGTCCATCGCCAAGGAGATCGGGGGGGAGGTCGTCGGTGATCCGTCGGTCGCGCTGACCGGCTTCGCCTCGGCGGAGCGCGCGGGACCTGGCGACCTGACGTTTGCCGAGAAGGATTCGTACTTCGCGGCGGCCGATGCGGGCGCCGCCTCCGCGATCCTCGTCTCGGGCGCGTTCACCTCGGCGACGAAGGTCATCATCCGCGTGGCGAACCCCAGGGTCGCCGCCGCCCGGGCGCTGGAGATCCTCTATCCCCCGGAGAGGGCGGAGGCGGGCGTCCATCCCGGCGCAACCCTCGACCCAACCGCCCGGGTGGACGCCTCCGCTCAGATCGGGCCGGGATGCGTCGTCGGCCCCGGGGCCAGGATCGGCGCCCGCTGCGTGCTCATGGGGGGCAACCACGTCGGGCGCGACTGCACGCTGGGCGAGGACGTCCGCCTCTTCCCCAACGTCGTGCTTTACCCCCGCACCCAGGTGGGAAACCGGGTCTCGATCCACGCGGGAACCGTGATCGGGTCCGACGGCTACGGCTACGTCTTCTCCCAGGGCAGGCACGTCAAGATCCCCCAGGTGGGCAACGTGGTCATCCACGACGACGTTGAGATCGGGGCGAATTCCGCGATCGACCGCGGGGCCCTCGGCCCGACGGTCATCGGGGCCGGCACCAAGATCGACAACCTGGTGCACGTCGCCCACAACGTTCAGATCGGCCGCCACTGCCTGATCATGGGCCAGGTGGGGTTCGCGGGCAGCACCCAGCTCGGCGACTACGGGGTCATCGCCTCCCAGTCCGGAATAGCCGGCCACCTCAAGATCGGCCGGCAGGTGACCGTCGGGGGGAAGTCCGGGGTGATGCGCGACATCGCCGACGGGGAGACGGTCCTCGGACTGCCTGCGGTGCCTGACAAGCAGGCGAAGCGCCAATGGGTCGCCATACAGAGGCTGCCCGACATCATTGTCCGAGTACGCGAGCTGGAGAAGAAGGTGGCCGACCTCGGCCCGGGAGCCTAGCCGATTCGGGGGTGGGAGGGAGGAGTCGGGTCCCCGGAGTTCAGATCCCGCAGGGGACGGACCCAGGGAGGATTCGTAGACCCCAAGTCGGGGTGGACACGATTGGCCCCAAGTTTGCGCCATCTCCCCTACATTTCCGAGAGGATCCCCAATGGAATTGCCCCCCGAGACTGCAATCCCCTTTGGGTAGCGGTCGCCGCCGGGGCAAATGGGCCAACAAGTAGGTCAACACCCCACATCGCGTTTGGGGAGAATGGCACATAGTGCTCCATGCGCGTTATTTACTAATTGGGACCGCTGGTGACAAAGCCATCCCACCCCAGAGGGCGCCCGAGTCCGGAAACAAAGGGTGCCTCGGAGATCCTGATGGTCGAAGACAGTGCGACCGACGCGGATCTGGCGCTCCGTTTGTTTCGGCGCGCCGGAATCGCAAACCCGCTCACGGTCCTCCCAAGCAGCGAACGGGCATTGGCCTATCTGTTCGGCACCGGCGCTTGCGCAAAGCGCGGACCCGTGCGTCCGCTATTGATCCTTCTCGACCTCCAATTGCCCGGGATGTCGGGCCACGATTTCCTGCGCCGGATCAGGTCCCACGAGAGCACTTCGGATATCCCCGTGGTTTCGCTTAGCATGACCCGGAGCGCCCCGGCGATCATGATGTGCCTCCAGCTCGGCGTCGCGGAACACCTAATCAAGCCGGTCGATGTCGCCGCGCTGCTCCAGGTCACCAGACGGTTGAAGCTAAGCCTGGTCATGCTGCCACCGGAATGCGCCTCCGCGAGAAATGAACGGGTATGCGGCCCAATGGCCATGCAAGCATGATTTTTCGGTGCCAAGGCAAACCAGCCGCCCTTGGATAGCATATGCAGGACGCATCCAAACATGACGCAGCCCGCATCTCGGGCCTCCAGGAAATCCTGATGGTGGAGGACAGCGCGACAGATGCGGCGCTGGCCTTGCGGGCCTTCAAGTTCGCGGACTTCACCAATCCGGTGACGGTCGTCGCCAGTGGCGAGCTGGGCTTGGACTACCTGTTCGGCACGGGGACCTTCACCGCCCGCGGCGCAACGAGACCGCATCTGATCCTGCTGGACCTGGGCCTGCCAAAGATGTCAGGTGTCGACTTCCTTCACCGCGTGAGGGCCGACGGGCGCACGCGTGACATCCCCATCGTCGTCCTCAGTCTCTCCGAAAGCAACCTCAAGGTCAAAGCCTGCATCCAGCTGGGTGCGGAGGCTTACCTCGTCAAGCCGCTCAACTTCGAGAATTTCTCGCGCATCACCGCGGGGTTGAAACTGCGCCTGACGTTGGTCCCGCGGCCCGGCGCTGGGAATCCGAACGGTTGGGTATTGAGCGGCGCACCTGCGGCGCCGCGCGCAAGCCCGCCCCGTGGAGGGACACCTTCAGCAGCGGGACAGAGCACGCCTTGAAGAGGAACCTCAGAGTCACCGCCGCGCTTGCAGGCGCGGTCCTGCTGGTCCTCTTTGGAGTGGCAGCCCTGTTCTGGGTGTTCGGGCAGATCGACCAGGCAGCCTCGGCGCGGCAGCACAGCCGGTTGGTCGCAATGCGAGCCGCCGATTTCCTTGCCTCGCTGATCGACGCCGAGACCGGGCAGCGCGGGTTCGCGCTCACAGGAGACGACGCGTTCCTGGAGCCTTACTTGGCGGTGCGCGGCAGGGTCAGCGGCCAGCTTGGGGAATTGCGCCAGCTGACGAAGCTTGAAGAATCCCGCAGGCACCTTGACGCCGTGCGGCCATTGATGGACGCCAAGATGGGCGAATTGGCCAGATCCATTCAGATGCGCCGCAGCGGAGACATGGCAGCGGTCGGCGCGCTTGTGGCCAGTGGGGAGGGCAAGCGCTCGATGGATTCGATACGGACCGAGATCGGCAGGGTGATCGAGATCGAGAATCTCGCGTTTGAGCGGGAAGTCGCCCGGTTTGAGACGAATCTGCGCCGCTTGTTTGTCGGCATCGTAGCCGTGAGCCTGTGTTTTCTGCTCCTCGGCGCCCTCGCCGCGAACCTGTACTATCGGAACAATGAGCATCGGCTGAGAAACCTGGAGGTTGCGCGCGACATCGAGGAGCGCAGGAAGGCGGATGAAACCGTCCGGCGACTCAATGCGGAGCTTGAACAGCGCGTCATCGAGCGGACCGCCGAGCTCAAGACCGCCAACACCGAGCTGGAGGCGTTTTCGTATTCGGTCTCGCACGATTTGCGCACTCCCGTCCGTGCGATCGACGGGTATACCCAGGCGGTGCTGGAAGACTACGGGCCGCAGCTGCCGGCGGAGGGCCTCCGCTTCCTCCAGACCATCCGTCATTCCGCCCGGCATCTGGGCGCGTTGATCGACAACCTGCTCGCCTTTGCGCAGCTCAAGCAGCAGGAGCTGAACAAGCACGCGATCGACACGAACGCGCTTGCGCGCACGGCGCTCGACGAGCTCGGGGCTCCTTGGCCGAGCAGGCAGGTCGACCTTCGGGTGGCGGACCTGCCGCCAAGTTTCGGCGACCCGGCGCTGCTGAAACAGGTCTGGCTGAACCTGATCTCGAACGCGCTGAAATACACAAACAAGCGGGACAGGGCCGAGATCGAGATCGGGTGCCTGAAGGACAATGGTGCGGACGCGTATTTCGTCCGGGACAACGGCACGGGCTTCGACATGCGCTACGCGGACAAGCTGTTCGGGGTCTTCCAGCGGTTTCATCGCGCGGAGGACTATGAGGGCACGGGCGTCGGCCTCGCCATCGTGCAGCGCATCGTAAGCCGCCACGGCGGGAGAATCTGGGCCGATGCCGCCGTTGACCGAGGGGCCACTTTCAATTTCACCCTGGAAAAGGAAACCAAATCATGAACGAACCCACCGCTGTCGAGCTACTGCTCGTCGAAGACGACCCGAAGGACCTGGAGCTGGCTCTGCGCTCGCTGCGCAAGGCCAACCTAGCGAACCGCATCCACATCGCGCGCGACGGCGCGGAGGCCCTCGATTACATATTCTGCGAGGGCCCGCACTCCGCACGCCGGATCACCGACGCCCCGAGGTTGATCCTCCTCGACCTCAAGCTGCCGAAGATCGACGGACTCGACGTGCTCAAGCGCATCAAGGCCGACCCGCGCACCAAGACAATTCCCGTCGTGGTGTTGACCTCCTCGAAGGAGCAAAGCGACGTGATCGCGAGCTACCAGCTCGGCGTGAACAGCTACATCGTCAAGCCGGTGAACTTCGAGCAGTTCAGCCAGTCGGTGCGCGAACTCGGCCTCTTTTGGCTGATCCTCAACCAGCCGCCAAAGGCGGGCGGCTAGCCGCCGGCCTTCCCGGTATTCCCCGGCTTCGATGCCTTTGGCCGGGCCTGGCCCAGGGGTCGGTGGGTCCCGGGAGATTCGTGACAGGTGTGGCCTTCGGTGCTATGCTTCGCCCGTCACGATGGACCCAAAGAAGAACGGGAAGGCAGATCCGGGCCAATCCAGCGCCCCTGCGCAAGACCCGCCGCCGGCAGGCGGGGCGGAGGCGCCGCCTTCGGGCGAGGCGTCGGCCGCTCCCAAGCTCACCCCCGAGGAGCAGATGGCCCTCTATGAAAAGGACCTGAAGGAGACGGATTGGGGCCACCAGCCCTGCTGATAATCCGGGGGGCACGGCGGATAGGGGTTGGCCTTTCCGCCTGCGTGGCGTGAGATCGGCGCAATCCCCATGAAGAAGCCCCTTTCCCCGGCGGCCGCGCTGGGCCTTCTCTGCGCCTTTTCAATCCCGGCTGTCTCCCTCGCCTCGGGCGATGGCGCGCCCCAGCTGCGCAGCCAGGGCCCCGCGACCCAGCTGTACGTGGACGGGAAGCCGTTCCTCATCCTCGGTGGGGAGCTCCACAATTCCAGCTCCTCGAGCCTGGAATACATGGGCCCCATCTGGGAGCGGCTTCAGGCCCAGAACCTCAACACCGTGCTCGCAGGGGTGTCGTGGGAGCTGGTGGAGCCCGAGGAGGGGCGCTTCGACTTCCGGGTCGTGGACGGGCTCGTGGCGCAGGCCAGGGCGCATGGGATGCACCTGGGGCTCCTCTGGTTCGGGAGCTGGAAGAACGGAATGTCGAGCTACGCCCCGGCCTGGGTGAAGGCGGATTCCCATCGGTTTCCCCGGGTGAGACTCGCCGATCGCAGTGAGCCCGAGGTGCTGACGCCGCTCAGCGCGGAGAACGCCGCGGCCGATGCGCGCGCCTTCGGCGCTCTCATGGGGCACCTTGCCTCCCTGGACTCGCGCGACCACACGGTCCTCCTGGTCCAGGTGGAGAACGAGGTGGGCATCCTGGGCGACTCCCGCGACCGGTCCCCTGCCGCCGAGGAGGCCTTCAGGGGGCCCGTCCCCGAGGACTGGTTCCGGTACGCCTCGGGGCACACCGCGGACCTCGTGCCCGAGCTGCGCTCGAGATGGGAGGCCGCGGGCGCCAAGACGTCCGGCACGTGGACGGACGTTTTCGGCGAGGGCGCCGCCACGGACGAGATCTTCATGGCGTGGCACTACGCCCGCTACGTGGACCGGGTGGCCACCGCAGGGGCCGCGGCCTACCCGATCCCGCTCTACGCGAACGCCTGGCTCAACGACCGGGGCTCCAAGCCCGGGGACTATCCGAGCGGCGGACCCCTGGCGCACGTGATCAACCTGTGGAAGGCGGCGGCGCCCCACCTCTCGCTCCTCGCCCCCGACCTCTACGCGTCCAACTTCGCCGAGCGCTGCGCACTCTTCACCCGGTGCGGAAACCCGCTCTTTATCCCGGAGACGAACCGCGGCGCGGAATCCGCGAGGAACCTGTACCTCGCGGTGGGCGCCTACCGGGCGATCGGGTTCTCGCCCTTCGCGATCGACGCCATCGGCGCCGCGGCCGCGGCCGTGCCCGAGGGGGAAAGGGCGGCGGTCGGCGCCGCCTACGGCATCCTGCGGCAGATCTCCCCCCAGGTCCTCCTGCACCAGGCAAGGGGAGACCTGGTGGGCTTTGTCCTGGACGGGGACCATCCCTCGGTCACCGCAAGCCTCGGCGGCGAGATGCTCGAGATTTCCCTCGACGAGCTCTTCGGCCACAAGGCGGAGCGGGGGGCGGGCCTGATCATGCCCAACGGCCCGGGCCAGTTCCTCGGCGCGGGAAGCGGGTTTAGGGTCACGTTCCGCAGTCTGCCGGGGGTCGGCGGGCGGGTGGGGATCGCCGCCGTCGACGAGGGGGTGTTTCGGGACGGGGCATGGGTCCCCGGCCGCAGGTTGAACGGCGACGAGGACGACCAGGGGCGGGCCTGGCGATTCCCGCCCCTTGAGCCCGGGATAGAGACCTGTACGCTCTACCGCGGCGACTGACCGCGCGGGACGGGCCGCGGCGGGGGGGGCGTCCCCCGTGTTACCGTCATGTGAGCGAGACTTTGACCCCGACAGGGACGGCCACAGGCTCGGTCCCTCACCCCGAGGAAACCCACCCCATGCACCTCCGCACCGTTGTCTGCCTGTCCCTCCTTCTTTCCGCGCTGCGGTCCCCCGGCGCCGACTACCCAGTCCAGCCCGTGCCCTTCACCGCCGTCCGCGTGACCGGCGGCTTCTGGCAGGCGAAGCAGGAGATCAACCGCACGGTCACGCTCCCTTTCGCGCTGAAGCAGTGCGAGGACTCGGGGCGGCTTCGCAATTTCGAGCTGGCAGCCGAGACCCTGCGCCGGCGGGCGGCGGGCGAGGGCAGGTTTGAGAACAATCCCGTGACGGTGTTCCCTTTCGACGACTCCGATGTCTACAAGGAGATCGAGGGGGCGTCGTACGTGCTGAGCATGGGCCCGGACGCGGCGCTTGAGGCCCGCATCGACGGGTGGATCGACCGCATCGCCGCGGCCCAGGAGCCCGACGGGTACCTCTACACCTTCCGCACGATGCACCCCGACTCGCCGGCCCACAAGTGGATCGGCCAACTGCGCTGGGAGCAGGACCCGGTCGCCAGCCACGAGCTCTACGACGCGGGGCACCTCTACGAGGCCGGCGTCGCGAACTTCCAGGCGACGGGCAAGCGAAAGCTCCTCGACGTCTGCCTGAGGAATGCCGAGCTGCTGTGGCGGGACTTCGGCGAGGACCGCCCGATCGTCGCCCCGGGCCACCAGATCGTCGAGATGGGGCTCGTGAAGCTCTTCCGCGTCACCGGCGACCCGCGCTTCCTCCGGCTCGCGAAGAAGTTCCTGGACGCGAGGGGTCCCAGGGGCCCCCAGTACAACCAGAGGCACAAGCTTGTCGTGGACCAGGACGAGGCGGTGGGCCACGCCGTGCGCGCGAACTACATGTACTGCGGGATGGCGGACGTCGCGGCGCTCACGGGAGACCCGCGCTACGCCGCCGCGATCGGCAGGATCTGGCAGAACGTCGTCGAGAAGAAGCTCTACCTGACCGGGGGCGTCGGCGCCCTGGAGAGGAACGAGGCCTACGGGGGCGACTACGACCTGCCCGACGAGGGCTACAACGAGACATGCGCCGCCGTGGCGCTCATGATGTGGAACCACCGCATGTTCCTGCTCACGGGCGATGCCAAGTACATGGACGTGTTCGAGCGCACCGCCTACAACGGGTTCATCAGCGGCGTCTCGGGCTCCGGGGACCGGTTCTTCTACACGAACCCGGTCGCCTACGACGGGAGCGCGAAGAACAACTACGGCTGCGCGGGCCGTGCCCCCTGGTTCGGCTGCGCGTGCTGCCCTCCGAACCTGATGCGGACGCTCGCCGCCCTTGGAGGGTACTTCTACGCGGTGCGCGGCGACTCGCTGTACGTGAACTTCTTCGCCCAGAGCGAAGGGCACGCCTCGGTGGCAGGCACGGGGGTCGCCCTCAGCCAGGTCACCGACTACCCGTGGCAGGGCGCCGTGAGGATCGAGGTGGCGCCCGAGCACCCGGTGCGGTTTGCGCTCCGTGTGCGCATCCCGGGGTGGGCCCAGGGCACGCCGCTGCCGACCGATCTTTACCGCTATGACTCGCCGCCGACCGCCGCATGGTCCTTGTGGGTCGGAGGCGCGGCCGTGAACGCGGTCGTGGACCACGGGTACGCCGTCATCGACCGGGAGTGGCGGAAGGGGGATTCCGTCACGCTGGATCTCCCCATGCCGGTGCAGGCCGTCCGCGGGAATCCCCTCCTCTCGGCTACCCGCGACAGGGTCGCCTTCGAGCGGGGCCCCGTCGTGTACTGCGTGGAGGACATAGGCGGCAAGGGATCCCTCGAGGACCTGGCCGTCCCCGCGTCCGCGACGCTGACCCCCGACTTCCGGGCCGACCTCCTGGGCGGGGTCACGGTCCTCAACATAGACGGCGCGCGTTTCCCGGCCGGGGCCGCACCGTCCAGGATCGCGGCCATCCCGTACTTCGCTTGGAACAACCGGGGCCTCGCCCCGATGACCGTCTGGATGCAGCGCAAGTCATAGGCTGGCCAGTGGATAAGGTTGCGGACGGCGGCAAAATGGCGGTTGATGCCCGGGCGACCCCAACGGCATGAACCTGATCACCACGCTCCAGGACTTCGTCGGCAGGTGCGAGAGGGAGGCGCGCCTCAGCGCCCCCTACCGGTTCTGCTTCTACGGCTACACCGACATCATGCTGAACCGGTCCGAGTGGCTGGCCCTCATGCCCCCCGAGAAGTACGCCCGGCTGGCGAACCGCGAGAACCGGGACAGCCTGGTGAAGATCCACAACCGGCCCGACGTGGAGAAGGTCCCGACGCTCTCTTCGATCCAGGAGGTCCTCTTCGACAAGCGGGTCTCGATAGACGTCTTCGACTTCCAGACCTACGAGGGCTCGGAGATGATGGTCGACCTGAACCGCCGCGTGCCCGCGGAGCTCGAGCAGCGGTACGATGCCGTGTTCGACAACGGCACGAGCGAGCACGTGTTCAACTACCCGCAGCTCCTCATGAACTCGCTGCTGATCACCAAGGTCGGCGGGTTCATCCGGCACGCCGTCCCCCTCAACTGGCCGAACCACGGGTTCTACAGCGTGAGCCCCACGACCTTCCACGACTTCTACGGGGACAACGGCGCCAGGACCGTGGAGTGCCAGGGGCATTTTCTCGACCGGAAGTCGAACCCGCCCCAGCACAGGATCATCACGAGCCTTCCGCTCCACGAGCGCTTCACGCTCGATAAGCTGGGCGGGATCGAGATCAGCGTGCTCTACACCGTTCAGAAGGAGGAGCACCGCGCCGACTTCACCTACCCGGTGCAGCACAAGTACCGGGATGCCTCGAAGTGGAAGTGAGCGGGCGGGGAGGCCCGCCGGCGGGCTAGGGTGACGCGACCGGCGGCGGGCGTTTCTCCAGGACCGCGTCCGAGAGCTCGCGCCGGAACTGGCTCGTGTAGAGGTCGTGGTAGTGGCCGCCGCTCGCGAGGAGCTCCTCGTGGGTGCCCGACTCCTCGATGAGGCCGCGGTTGATGACCAGGATGCGGTCCGCCCGGCGGATCGTGCTCAGGCGGTGGGCGATCACGAAGCTCGTGCGGTCCCGGAAGATGGTCTCCAGGCCGCGCTGGATCAGCTGCTCGGTCTCCGTGTCGATGGACGACGTGGCCTCGTCCATGATGAAGATCTGCGGGTCTGCGAGGAGCGCACGCGCGAACGACAGGAGCTGGCGCTGCCCGGTCGAGAGGCGGTTGCCCCCCTCGCCGACCTGCGAGTCATACCCATGCTCCATCCGCGCGATGAAGGCGTCGGCATTGACCAGGCGCGCGGCCTCCTCGACCTCAGCATCGGTCGCCTCGAGGCGACCGTAGCGGATGTTGTCGCGCACCGTGCCCTTGAACAGGTGGGGGGTCTGCAGCACGATGCCCAGCTGGGACTGGAGCCAGCCGAGCGGTCGCTCGCGGTAGTCCCTCCCGTCGAGGAGAATCTGCCCCTCCGTGGGCTCGTAGAAGCGGCACACGAGCGACACGATGGTGCTCTTTCCGCCGCCCGAGGCTCCGACGAGCGCGATGGTCTCGCCGGCATCCACCTTGAGGCTGAAGTCCTTGAGGACGACGGGCCCCGAGGAGTACCGGAACGTGACGTTGCGGAACTCGATCGAGCCTATGGCTCCGGGGAGGCCGTCGGGCGCCGGGCCGGAGCCGCGGCGGCGCGTCTCCGCATGGGCCTGCGCCCCGAAGCGGCTCACCCTGTGGAGGACCTCGTCGGAGTCCGCGATCGCGGGCACGGTCGCCAGAAGGCCCATGACGCGCTCGCCCGCCGCCTGGGCCCCCTGCATCTCGGTCAGCCTCAGGGCGAGCTGGTTGATGGGATGGAAGAACTGGCCGGCGAAATTTATGAACGCGACGAGAGTCCCTATGCTCATCGCCCCGGAGGCCGTCAGGTAGCCCCCATGCCAGAGGGCGAGCCCTCCCGCGAGGCTCCCCATCGACATCACGACGGGGTAGTACACGGAGGTCTGGCGGGCGTTCAGGACCGAGGCGTCGAACATCCGTCCGCTGACCTGCGAGAATTCCTCCAGGTTCTCCCTCTCGCGCACGAGGGACTTGGTCGTGCGGACGCCCTGGATCGACTCGTTGAAGCTGGCGGTGATCTGCGAGTTGAACTTGCGGATCTCCCTGGAGCTCAGGAGCATCTTGCGCTGGAAGACCTTTGAGACAAGGGCCAGCGGCGGCAGGATGGCCAGCACGATGAGCCCCAGCCTCCAGTTCATGATCAGCAGGCTCACGGCGATCATGCTGACGTAGCTGAGCCCCCACACGATGTCCAGGAACCCCCAGGCGATGATGCGGGAGAGCCGGTCGCAGTCGCTCGTGAGCCTCGTGATCAGCCAGCCGACCGGGCGCGTGTCGAAGAACGCGAACTCGAGCTCCTGGAGGCGGTCGAAGCAGTCCCTCCGGATGTCGTGCGCCAGGTGGTTGGAGATCTTCCCCGCCAGGTCGATGAAGACCCACACGCAGGCGCAGAGCGCCAGCGTGAGGCCGAGGTACACGGCAATGTACCTGCCAAACGGCGCTTCGGCGCCCCCGGCCACGACCCCGTCGATCACCCACCGTGTCGTGAGGGCGAAGCTGGCGTCGCACATGGCGACGACGACCGCGGTGACGAACAGGGGCACGAGCAGGCGCTTCAGGTGCAGCGCGCGCCTGAAGATCTTTCCCCAGAGGCCGGCATCGAGCCTCGCCTTGAATTCATCCTGGTGGAGGAGGGCGTCGTTCATGGGGGGGCTCCTAGAGGGCCGCGGCCTCGCGGCTCAGGTCGGTTTCCGTGCGGGTCTGGATCTCCCAAAGGCGCCGGTACAGGCCGGGCTGGGAGGCGAGCTCGGCGTGCGTTCCGGTCTGGACGATCCGGCCCCCGTCGATCGCGATGATCCGGTCGGCGTGGGCCAGGGTCGAGAGCCGGTGGGCGATGACGAGCGTCGTCGCCCGGCCGTGCCGCTCCCGCAGGGCGTCCAGGATGACCGACTCGGTCTCGCCGTCTACCGCGCTCATGGCGTCGTCGAGCACGAGGATCGGCGGGCGCCTGAGCACCGCTCGCGCAATGGCGACGCGCTGGCGCTGGCCCCCGGAGAGCGTGATCCCCCTCTCCCCGACCAGGGTGTCGTAGCCCTGGTCGAAGGAGAGGATGGTGTCGTGGATGCACGCGGCGCGGGCGGCGCTCTCGATGTCGTGGTCCGCGGCGCTGCCCTGCCCGAGCCGGAGGTTGTCCCGAAGGCTCTTCGAGAAGAGGAACGGCTCCTGCATGACGACGCCGATCTGGGAGCGCACCCACTTGCGGGGGAGCGCGGAGAGCTCCCGGCCGTCTAGGCGGACCGAGCCCTCCGAGTAGTCGTAGAGGCGGAGCAGCAGGTGAATCAGCGTGCTCTTGCCGGCCCCGGACGGGCCGAGGATCGCGAGCGTCTCGCCCGGCGCCACCGAGAAGGAGATGCCGTTCAGGGCGCCGCCCGTGCCCGCGGCCTGGCCGGCGTGGGAGAACCGGAGGTTGTTCACCGCGATCGCCCCCCTGAGGGGACCGTCGGGAGGCGAGTAGGAGGGGGAGGGGGGGTCCACCTCGCGCTCCACCGCGAGGACCTCCCTAATGCGGTTCAGGGCGACCGAGGTCTTGCCAAGGTCGGTCAGGATGCGCCCCATCTGCCGGATGGGCCAGAGCATGATCGCCAGGTAGGAGAGGAAGGCGAAGAGCATGCCGACGCTCAGCCTTCCTTCCACCACCCAGTGCGCTCCGACCAGCAGCACGAGCCCGATCTGGGCCAGGGCCACCAGGTCGCTTATCGACCAGTACCATGACATCATGCGGAGCATGTGGATGCTCCGGTCGCGGTAGAGCGCGTTCGGCCCCGCGAACTTTGCGCGCTCGAACTCCTGGCGGGCGAACGCGCGGACGACCCGGGTGCCCGTCAGGTTCTCCTGGATTATGGCCGTGAGCGCCCCCTCCGCCTCGTCCACCGCCTTGAACACGTGCTTTACCTTCATGAAGTAGACGTACCCATAAACGACGATCGGCGGGATGAGGACGAACGACACGAGCGCAAGGGGCACGTTGAGCGAGAGAAGGAGGGGGAACGCCGCGCCCGCGAGGATGGCTGCGTTGCCGATCTCCATGACCTGGGTCGCCAGGAACTGGCGCGCGGTCTCGACGTCGCTCGTGCACCTTTGCACGAGGTCGCCGGTGTCCGTGCGGTCATGGTAGACGGCGGGCAGGTGGCCCAGGTGGTCGTAGAGCCTCTCCTTGAGCTGGCGGGCGATCCCGTCGCTCGCGAGCGAGGCCTGCCAGCCCTTCAGGTACGAGAAAAGGCCGCTGACTGCACTGAGCGCGACCATCGCGACCGGGCAGAGCCAGAGATGCGCGCGGAGGTTGCCCGCCCCGCCGAGGAGGCGCAGGACAAGGGCGATCAGCCGCGGGGTGCCGGCGCCCACCGCCGCGTTCGAGACGGCATAGTCGATCGTGGCGCTGCCGACCAGGGGCACGCCGAAGTTGATGACGGTCGCCAGCACAAGGCAGCCCAGCGCCAAGAGGTAGCGCAGGCGGTGGCCCCTCATGATGGACCAGATTACTTGGACTTGGGAAAACATGGAGACGGACGAGAAAGTTGGGATACGGGAAACCCGCTCGGGGGAGGGGCCGTGGTGGGGAACCGCTTTGGGTTCCCGGCAGCCCGCTCGTTCGCGGCGGGCTTCGAATCGACTCAGGTGGTCGAGGAAACCGCGCGCGCGCCGACAAACATAATATAGTGGGATGCGCGTGCGGTCATAGGGGGGATCGAGACAACGGGTTTCTATCCCGCCTCCCGGGCTTGGCAAGCAGGGAATTCCAGCCCCAGCCAAGCCCCGGTCTCACGCCGACGGGGCGAGCGGTGCGGACACCCTCCGGGCCTTGCCGCGGATCCCGATCATGCCGCAGACGAAGTCGATCACGTCCTCCCGATAGCCGACGAACTCCATCACCCGCGACAGAAACCGGCGCTTCGTGGCGGTATCGATGTTCATGATCGCCCAGTACTGGGTGTTGGGCAGCTGCCTGGCCTGGTTGTGCCGGCAATGCTCCACGATCTCCTCCCTCGACAGCCCCAGATAGCGGCGCCCGCTCTGTCCCGCGGAAACGGAGAAGATGAATTCCTTGAACTCGGGGCCGTATTTTTCCGCGATCCATCCCAGGATCGCCAGGTACTTGTCGGCGTCGGTGAACTTTGTGCGGAACTCGGCTCCGAAGAGGAAGGCGACCAGGGGTTCGTCGGACGGGTTGGGCGATACACCGACATTGAGGAGGGCGGCGAGGACGTCGTTGGGGCTCTGGTGGAAGCCCGAGGTCAGTCTCCGGAGGGACTCATAGACGTCGTCGCTCACCTCTATCTTCTTCATCTCTAAGACAGGTTAAACCGGTTTAATGTGTTTTCAAGGCAAAACGGCATCGCGGCCCGACGACGCGAGTTGGGCTGCCGGCACTGCCGGAGGAGCGAGCCAGCCGCAGTCTCCAAGTCCATGGCCGTTCCTCCGGGGTTAGCCCCCACACAGGAATTGCCGCCGCTATCTACAGGTCTTGGGGAACAAGGCCCGAAGGCGGTATACAGATGTTAGGGATGGACCCATCGTTCAAACCGGGCGAGAAGCTCCATTCAGTTCGTGTTTTCCGCTGGCATCGGGTGCTCATGGGCATCGTTCTCGCCGTCCTCGCTGTCGCCTTGGTTGCCCGGTTGCTGGCGCCGGGATACATCCACCGAGCGATCAACCGCAGGCTTGGACAGATTCCCGGCTACGCCGGCCACGTGGGTGCCATCAACCTCCAGCTTTGGCGGGGGGCATACCGGATTGACAACATCGAGATCGTCAAGAGGGAGGGTAAAATCCGGGAGCCATTCTTCGCGGCACGGAGGATAGACTTCTCCATAGCGTGGCGGGAGATGTTCCGGGGGAAATTTGTCAGCGACATCCTCGTGACCGACGGGCGCCTGGTATTTCTCCGCGGCCCGACCGACGAGACAAGCCAGCTGACGGCCGATCGCCGCTGGCAGGATGTCATCAACGACATCTTCCCGATAGACATAACGCACTTGGAGATTAAAGGCGGCATCATCCGCTTCATCGACACCACCCGCGAGCCGCGCGTTGACATAGGGGTGGAGGAAATCGAGGTCGTCGCCACGGGCCTGCGCAACCGCCCGTCAGGGAGGGGAGAGATCTTCCCCGCAAAGATCGACATCTCGGGCCGGTCGATTGGGAACGGCCAGCTGCGGCTAAATGCAAAGCTCGAGCCCCTTGCAGATCAGCCCCACTTCGAACTCGCCATAGAACTGAAGAAGGTCTCCCTGCCCGCGCTCAACGACGTGCTCAGGGCCTATGTGGGCATCGACGTGTCACAGGGGGAGTTCGACGTCGTCGGGCAGATGGCCATGCAGAAGGGGCATTACGAGGGGTATTTGAAGCCGTTCCTAGATCACGTCGACTTCAAGAACCGCGACGACGAGAACAAGAGTCTTGGCGAGCGAATGTGGAAGGGAGTCGTTGTGGCGGTGATCAAACTGTTCAGGAACAGCGAAACCAAGCAGCTGGCCACGCGAATTCCCTTTTCGGGCGATGCGGAGAGCATGGACGTCAAGACGCTGAGGACCATAATGAATGGGCTGCATCATGGCTTCGTGGCGGCATTGCCGAAGGGCTTCGAGGGAACCACCCATCCCGACGCCACAAATTCCAAGCTGCCGCCGATGGCTCCTGTGAGCCCAAAGCCGGCCTCGGGGAGCAAGCCGCAGCCCTGACGGATTCTGTCCCATGGCGCCGATGCGGGACGGGGGATACCCATAGGCCTGCCGGGATCGCGGTTGAAGAATGGTTGGCCCACAGGGAATCGAACCCACGCCAGTCATTTCCTACGGAAGTCGGTCGGCGATGTGATTTTCCCTCGTAAACGGACACTAGCACCGGATTACGGAGTTTCTGCCCGCCCGCTGGTGTATGCATGTTGATGAAAGGAACGGCATCAAGAGACGCAAAACTGGCAAGAGTGCGGCAAGTGTAAAACCGTCACCCCGAACGGCTCGGTGGGAATCTCAATCGGGGTCCGATCATAGACGCGGGACCGCGTTTGTTGACTCCGGAATTCAGCTTCGAGTTTCCTTATTCGACTTCCTCGCCAACAGCGACGTGTTCCGGGTTAAGGAATGTCTTGATCAGCGCACCTTCTCCGCAAACCGTGACCTGGTCGAAGCGCTTGAACCAATCGCTCTTCGGCACGATCGGGTTTCCCTCAATCCAGTGGAGGACCTGCATCAGGTCGTCCTTGGTGATGTTTCGTTCCGCCACCCGGTCCAGAAGATGGGCCAGCAGGGCCGGAGGAAGGTTGGCCCGCTGGATCTCAGGCATCGAGTTGATTTACCGGTTTCCGTAATATCCCTCCAAAAACTGCTTCTTCAGTTCAGCTGCCTTTTTGGAATCGCTGGTGGCGGCAAGTTGTCCGGCGATTTTTCCCAGCTTAGCGAGCGGCAGCTGCTTGACGGAGAGAGTCAGCTCTAGGTTGAGCGCCTCGGCTGCTTTCGCCATCGTCTTGAGTGTAATGGAGGTGTTTTTCCCGTCCAGAATTCTGCGGACCGAATGGCGGTTGGTCTTAGTCCTCCTGGCGAAGCTGGAGATGCTCAGATGATCGAACTTCATTTGATGCTTGATGGCATCGGCTAGGGTTTTCTTTAGCTGGAGGGCGGCGGCACTCATAAGACTGAGGTGGTCCCAAAATGGACCAGTGTCAAGTAGTCGGCCAAGATATCCGTCCGGCAACCGTCACGATAACTGAAAACCAACGATCAACAGTTGGGGACCACCTCTGGGTGCGATGCAACTTATAGGTCGCAGAAGACCGCCTTATCGTATTTATTGGGTCGTCCCAATTGGGGTGAGTCTCAGTCACCTTGGTCATTCCGACCATCTTGGCCACGACCCAAGACGGTTAAACCAAGGAGAGTTAAGATGAAAGCGGTTAATGGAATCACCCTTGTCGTTGGCTCAATGGCCGTGCTGCTTTCCTACGGCACCGCGCAAGCGCAGACCAACACTGCCGTCGGCACCCAGGCGTTGGGTTCCGTGACCACCGGCACCAACAACACGGGCGCTGGCTACCAGGCGCTTTCCAGCGACAACGCGGGAAGCAACAACGTGGGCGTCGGCAGCCAGGCGCTCTACAGCAACACGACGGGGAACCAGAATGTGGCAGTCGGCTTCCGGTCACTCTGGCTCAATACGACCGGCATTGACCTAACCGCCGTCGGATACAACTCGCTTCCGAACAACACGACGGGCGCCGGCAATTCGGCCTTCGGCTACAATTCCCTGGCGTTCAATACGACAGGAAACCAGAACGAGGCCAACGGTACTGGTGCTCTGGCCCAGAACACGACGGCCAGCTTCAACACGGCGAACGGCTACCAGGCGATCAACAAGACCACGACCGGCAGCGACAACACCGGCACTGGTTACCGTGCGCTCTTCAGCAACACGATCGGCACCGACAACACGGCGGAGGGCTATCAGGCGCTCTTCAGCAACACGATCGGCATATATAACACGGCCGTTGGCAGCCAGGCGCTCTATGCCAACACAACCGGGACCCGCAACACCGCCAACGGCTACTTTGCGCTCTATAACAACACGCTAGGCTCGGCAAACGCGGCCTTCGGCACCGAGGCGCTCCATTTCAACACGACGGGCTTCGATAACACCGCCAGCGGTTTCCAGGCGCTTGTAACTAACACGACTGGCGACTACAACACTGCCGACGGCTACCAGGCGCTCTATTCCAACACGGCCGGAAGCCAGAACACCGCCAGCGGTTACGAGGCGCTCTATCTCAACCAGGGAAACAACAACACGGCCTACGGAAGAAGTGCGCTCCTTCTTAACACGACCGGAGCGGACAACATCGCAATTGGCTACTTTGCTGGGGAAAACCTGACGACCGGTAACCACAATATCGACATCTTCGACCTGGGCGTGGCTGGGGAGAGCAACACCATTCGCATTGGTACCCAGAACACCCAGACGGCGGCCTTCATCGCGGGCATTTTCGGGGTCACCACCAACAATGACATGGGTTCGCAGCAGGCCGTCACAGTTGATGACCTTGGCAACCTGGGTTCGGTGGCGCTTGCCAGTCTGACGGGGGCCACAGGTGCCGAGGGCCCAACCGGACCCGTTGGCGCCATAGGCGTCACCGGCGCAATGGGCGCTGCTGGTGTTACGGGTGCGGTTGGGCCAGCAGGTGTTATGGGTGTTGCAGGTGTTACGGGCGCGACCGGGCCAGCAGGTTCTACTGGTGTTGCAGGTGCAACGGGCGCATCGGGAATCCTAACCGACGCGTACCTAGACACGGCCGGTGGAATCGGGGCGCTGGCGTCTCTGACGGTCTCCACTGACGCATACAACACGGCCTATGGGGCTTCCGCCCTCGCTGGCGACACCACCGGCATCGAAAACACGGCCACCGGCGCCTACACTCTCTATTCCAACACGACTGGAAACTACAATACGGCTACCGGTTTCACTGCGCTCCAAGCCATCACCACTGGTTCCCGGAACACGGCAGTCGGCAGCCAGGCGCTCTACTTGGACACTACCGATACTGGCCTCACAGCCGTCGGCTTTCAGGCGCTCTATTCCAACAATGGCGGAGCTTATAACACGGGCGTCGGTTATGCGTCACTCATTGCAAACGTTGGCGGATCTTCCAATACGGCCATGGGATACGCGTCACTCCTCAACAACACGAGCGGTATCCGTAACACGGCAGTAGGCGTGAACGCATTGTACGCGAACGCGACGGGAGGTGAAAACCTGGCTACCGGCTTCTATGCGCTCTATGCAAACACAACCGGCGACAGCAACACGGCCACCGGAAACTTTGCTCTCGCTTCGAGCACGACCGGCAACGCCAACATCGCAATTGGTTACTCTGCTGGGGGAAACCTGACCACAGGCAGCAACAACATCGACATCTTCGACCCGGGAGTGGCCGGGGAGAGCGACACCATTCGCATTGGCACGCAGGGGACGCAAACGGCGGCCTTCTTTGCGGGCATTTACGGGGTCGCGACCAACAATGACATGGGAACGCAGCAGGCCGTCACGGTTGATGACCTAGGCAACCTGGGGTCGATTCCCCTTGCAAGTTTAGGTGGATCGACGGGCGCCACGGGCCCGCAGGGAACCCAGGGGATCAATGGAGCCACCGGCCCGCTAGGCGCCCAAGGAATCACGGGAGCGACAGGGCCGCAGGGTATCCAGGGAGTCGTGGGCGCAATGGGTCCGGCAGGTGCCACGGGTTCGGATGGCACCACAGGTGCCACCGGCGCGACGGGTGATACCGGGCCCTCAGGAGTATTTACCGATGCGTTCAATGACACGGCAGGCGGTACCGGTGCGCTCGCGTCCCTCGCTGTATCGTCCAGCGCCTTTGACACCGCCTTTGGCGACCAGGCTCTCTTTTCCAACACGACCGGAACCAGTAACACGGCGAGCGGCGCACAAGCGCTCTACTCCAACACGACCGGAAACAATAACACGGCCACAGGCGAGGGCGCTCTCTTTTTTAACACGACAGGCAGCAGCAACTCCGCCTATGGCGGGGCAGCGCTCGCAAACAACACAACCGGAACCTATGGCACGGCCAGCGGCGTAAATGCGCTCTCTTCCAACACGACCGGCTACAGCAACACGGCCTTCGGCTACAACGCGCTGGCCTCCAATACGACCGGCATCGGCAACACGGCCACCGGACAGGGCGCCCTCCAGGGGAACACCACAGGGGGATTCAATATTGCAATTGGCGACGGTGCCGGAGGGAACCTGACAACGGGCGACAAAAACATCGACATCTACGACCCGGGTCTTCCGGCGGACGCCAGCGTCATCCGCATCGGCTCGCAGGGTGTGCAGACGTCGGCCTTTCTGGCGGGCGTCTGGGGGGTCGCCTCGAACAACGACGCGTCAACACAGCAGGCTGTCACTATCGATGACTTGGGTAACCTTGGTTCGATGGACACGAGCCTGCTCGTAGGCCCAACGGGCGCCACGGGCCCGGCCGGTGCCACGGGAGCTTCCGGCGACACGGGGCTGTCCGGGGCCACAGGTATCGCCGGTGCAACGGGTGCGACCGGCCCGGCCGGTGCCACAGGGGATACTGGTCCGGCGGGTGCCACCGGTGACACAGGTGCCACCGGCGAGGGGCTTGTGATTGATGCGACCGACACGGCTGGTGGCATGGGTGCGGTCGCGGTCGGCGGCGGCAACACCGCCTACGGAGCCAGCGCTCTTGAAAGCAACACAACCGGGTCGAACAACACGGCAATCGGCTCCAGTGCGCTCAAGAACGCCACCGGCACTGCCAACATTGCAATTGGCCCCAATGCCGGACTAGACGTGACCACCGGCGTCCAGAACATCGATATCTTCGACACTGGCCAAAGCACCGATGGAACGGGCGGATTTGGCACTGGAGTGATCCGCATCGGCTCTGCCGGAGCACAGAACAAGGCGTTTATCGCCGGAATTTTTGGGACCACCACCCTCGACACGGGATCGGCAACGGCCGTCTTGGTCGATTTCAATGGTAACCTGGGCACAGTGGCTTCCTCCCAGCGCTACAAGAAGGACATCCAAGACATGGGATCAGCGAGCGAGGCATTGCTCGCACTTCGCCCTGTCACTTTCCACTACAGGCAGGACGCCAGGAACACTCCTGAATACGGCCTCGTGGCCGAGGAGGTAGCGAAGGTTGCGCCGGACCTCGTCATTCGCGACAAGCAGGGCCAGATCCTCACGGTCCGCTACGACGCCGTGAACGCCATGCTGCTAAATGAGTTTCGGAAGCAGCACGAGGTTGTGCAGCAGCAGCAGCAGGAGATCGAGGCACTGAAGGCCCGGTTAGGCCAGGTTGACGCGCTGACCGCCCGACTCGACGCCCTGGAAAGAACCGCAGCCAACAAATAGACTCCCCTCAGGGGCGATATCGGAAACGAGATCGAACAAGGGGTGGCGGGCGCTGCCAATGAAACGGGCCTAGAATGCCCGAGATGTCGTCTAGATAGGCCTCAGGGATATCATGCTGCATCGAAGGCCCGCAAAACCTGACGGTAACCGACAAGCGTTTCTCTTGGAAATGGACACCATTCTGTAAGTAATTGGCTGTAAGTGGTGGGCCCACAGGGATTCGAACCCTGAACCAAAGGATTATGAGTTATTGGGTTTACCTCGGTTCTACTGACCAGTATTGTCCGGAATTGACCCTATTTTGTTGCCCATCGCATAGGGAGAATGGGAATGTGGGGTTGGGACATGAACGGACAACACCGGAAAGTTGAGGACATCAAAAGTGGCCAAGCAATGGCCAAGCAGGAGCGTGCCGAAACGAGGTCGCGTTTCCATGTGGATTACTGGGAGAAGCGCCTCTACCACAAAACCTTCATCCGGGACGGTAAGAAGCGTGTGATTGCCGGATGGTCCGTCCGGTTGCAGCACCTAGAGAAACGGAAGGCGTTTTCCCTGGGGACGGCCAACCGGAGTGCGGCGGCAGTTAAGGCTAAGGAGATCGCGACGTTCCTAGAGGCAAACGGCTGGGTGCCCACCCTCGCCAAGTACAAGCCCGGCACGGAGGGAAAAGCTCAGGTTTCTACCGTGGGGGAGTTCCTCGCGGACGTTAAGAAGCGTAGTCATCTAAAGCCGATGACGGTTCGCCGGTACGCCATTAAGCTCCGGAAGATCGTCGCCGACATAGCAAAGGTAGATGCGGGCCTGAAGGGGAAGGCCGCGAAGGCGAAGTACGACTATATGAAAGGCGGCCGGGCGAAGTGGTTGACTAAAGTGGACGTTCAGCGCTTGGACCTGCTCACCCCTTCATCGGTTAACACCTGGCGCAACGCCTACGTCGCCCAGGCAGGGGCGGACCCTGTCCAACGGAAGTCCGCGGAAAGGTCGGCTGCTTCCTGCCTTCGCTGTGCCCGGGCCCTCTTTGCCCCGGACGTAGTGGCCGAGTTGAAGGTCAAGCTCCCGGCCAACCCGTTTGCGGGTGTGAAACTTAAGGACCCGGGCCCACAACGGTACTACTCGGAGGTTAACCCGGTATGGCTCCTAGCGTGCGCGGGCCGGGAGTTAAAGACGAAGGAACGGTCACAGGAATATCTAGCCCTCAATCTATGCCTTTGGGCGGGTCTCCGGCGGAAGGAGGCGGATCTCCTCACCTGGGACCAGATCGACTTCGAGAACGGGCAGGTGCACGTCCGGCGCACCCCCCACTTTGAACCCAAGACCGAGGAGAGCCAACGGGACATAGATCTGCCCCAGCAAGCTTTGGACGTGTTCCGTTCGTTTAAGGCGGGGAGCACGTCGGAGTTTGTGTTGAAGGGTGGGGCGCCCAACCCGGCGGCAACCTATGATTACTACCGGTGCGATGCCACGTGGCGGGCCCTGAACGCCTGGTTGAGGTCAAAGGGCATCAAGCAGCAAAAGGCGATCCACGCCCTCCGTAAGGAGAGCGGCAGTCTGGTGGCCGCGGACTTCGGCATAGAGGCCGCCCGGCAACACCTCGGGCACCGGGACATCCACACCACCAGCGCCCACTACATCGCTAAGAAGAAGCGGGTAGAGGTGAACCTGTCGCCGGGGGCCGGTAAGCTCAAAACGGTAGACTAGATTTGCGCCGATTGGAATAGACTCACCACGCCAATCCTTCGAGTGCATGACATCGACGGTTCAAGATAGGGTCTAGCTCACTCCAAGGAATCGTAACGTATTGTGGACCATCGACTCCACAAGCGACTTGGTACTTGCCAAAAATAAATAAGACACCTTCGCGCGTGAGGTTGAAATCGTCGAAGTTCTTATCTTCTGGACTCGCACCTTCGCGGATCCACGCGGCAGCCCTATCTGATGTATTAATCCGCGAGGCCAACAAACATTTTGTGCAGTAAGCTGAAATCACGCTGAGATAGCCGGAGCTTAAACGAAAAAGATCGAATGTACGAAGTGGAATTAGGGGTCCTCGCTGCACAGTGGTTGTTCGGGCCTCAAAATTCCCGTGCGCAGCTCCTACGCCATATGTGTCGAGAGCGTATTTGATGCTTACCGCATTCTGAGAGAAATGGAGAACCTCAAAGGAACCGGTGCAGTAGTCGACTACCCCATTTGCCCACCAACTTGCTAAATCGCTTTCCAAGTTATGGAGGCGAAAGCTCCTAAGGTCGTGGAGACGGCTGAGGGCCCAAGCGTGCTCTAACACGTTCAGCTCGTCGAGATCGGCATCAAAGAACGACGGGACTTCCAGGTCAAAGTTAAGGGGATTTGGCGGAATCTTTTTCTCAGTTAGCTTCAAGATTTTCCACCCACTATTTGGCACACTATCCTCATCGCGGGCGGTTGGGGTAAGCGCAATAGATTCGGTTGAGGTCACACTTGAAGACAGGCGCGTCTTATAGATTCGCAGAGATTTTCTATCGATCTCCCCAGAGCCCGCCCTTCGGTGGCAGTTCGGGCATAATGCGACTAGGTTTCCGTATTCGTGCTCTCTGCATGTTTCCCACGGCACTATATGGTGAATATCGACTTCAGGATGTTTGCACGTGGGTATCGCACAACGATGGCCCGCCTCGACAAGGATTTGCCTCCTTAGTTCGGAGGGAATAGCGGGGCGATCTTCCATTTTGGATTCTTAGACAAGACTCTGTTTCGGCTTCTCTCAAACTGATTCCGATCCCGTTAGACATAGGCGGCAACGACCGATCACATAGGCGATCCAATTCTCCGCCGATCTAGCGGAGCAACGATTAAAGATTCGCAACGTTTGCTGGCTCTCCGTTCCTAAACAACCACGCCTTCCGTGCCGCCGTGTCCACCGTGATGTAGTTCGGCGCCGTCGCGTCCCCCCCAACTCCGGGGTTCAGCGTTATGGTGGTACCGCACCGGTCCTTCCATCGGGTCGGGGTATGAACATGCCCGCTAAGGACCAACCAGGGGGCTGCCGCCGTGGATCGAAGGGCATCGGCTAGGTTTAGGTCGCCGTTGTCCGCGCCGCCCCCTTTGGTAGTTGCCGTGAAGCACCCGGAGGGCGGCGCGTGCGCCAGGATGATGTCGCCGCCCCGCAGCCTGGGGATGGCGCCCTTCCACTCCACCCGGACAAAGGGCTGCCCCAGGCGTTCAACGTGGCCGGACCGGCTGAAGGCCCTGGCGCTTGGCAGGGCCGCCATCCAGCGCCCGGCCGACACCGGAGCCACTGAGCTTTCCACGTCGTGGTTACCGGGGCACCAAAGAAGGGGACGCGGCAAGGAGTGCGCCCAGGCGCTTATCCACCGCACTTGGGACCCGGGGGATTCCGGGCCAAAGAGATCCAGAAAATCGCCGGTGAAGGCGATCAGGTCATACTCCTCGGCGTGGTCCGCTATCCACTGGAACCAGCGCCTGTTGGCGTGGAGGTCCGTGATGTGGAGGAGCTTCATCTCGAGGTGATGCTCCCCTTTAGAGCCCGCGCGCTACTAACGGGCTTAGATCCGCTTCGTCAGCCAGCTCCCCATTCCTAAACAGCCGAGCTTTCTCGGTCATCGTATCGATCGTGACATGGTTCGGCGCGGTGGCGCCCGCATTCACTCCCGGGTTAATGGAGATCGCACCGGCGCTCCGGTCTATCCACCGCACCGGGTCGGGAACGTGCCCGCTCAACATCAGCCAGGGCGGCGCGGGTGCGGCCCACAGGGCATCGGAGAGGTCCATACTCCCTCCATCCGCACCGCTTTCGGTCGTCGCCGTCGCCAGTCCGGAGGGCCCGGCGTGTGAGAGGACGATGTCGCCGTCACTTAGGCTAGGGACGACACCTCGCCATTTCACGCGCGTGAATGTATGGCCCAGGCAATCATGGTGCCCGTGGTTTCCGAACGCCTTGGCCCCCGGGAGGCGCCTTAACCATTCACCACAAGCCGTGGGTGCGATCATGGTCTGCAGGTCATGGTTCCCGGTGGTCCAAATGAAGGGCCGGGGCAGCAGCTTGGCCCACGCGGCGATCCACCGCACCTGGCTCTCCAGCGGTTCAAACCCGTAAGCGTCTACGAAGTCGCCCGTGTATGCGATCAGGTCGTACGCCTCAGCGTGATCTAGGGTCCAATTGTACCAGCGCCGGTTAGCGTGAAAGTCGGTAAGGTGTAGAAGCTTCATCCCGTGGTGAAGCCCCCTCTTATAGCCCGCTGAGGGCCGGGTGCAGAGTCAATAAGTGTCCTCGGTCCAAAGATGAACCGACCGATCGTCACCCCGATGGCAGAGCGGAGGTCAGTTTCCCATTCCCATCAAACTGAAAAACAGCGTGCCCCTGCTCATAGCCGCCAACACCGTTCTTCGCGCGGAACCAGAGTCTCAATGTATATCCGGCGGTCTCACTTCCGTTGAACTCCGACCGGATCTCTTCATAGGAGTCTGGATCTCTAAGGTAGTTGGCTTTCAACCAATGCACAGCTGTGTAGTCCGCATCAAATTGCGATAACTCGTGGTGCTTGCTGGGGAAAAAGAATAGGGAAATCAGCCCAATCAGGATGATTATCAAACAGCCGAGCTGCCCCGACTTCTTGTTGTTAGGATCTAGGGCGGTGCTCGGCGGGGAACTGTAACCTTTCATGGGCTAAGAAGAGGCGTCGTAATAGGCTGCCGAGAAAAGGTGTGTTTGAGTCAACACAACGACGCGAGTCGGAAATATTAGTATGGCGTGTTGAAACCAACACGCTCCCAGCGCCTTCTAAACGTGATCGGTCACCGTGTTAGGATCTTGCGCTACAAACTCGCGTGGTCCCAGTCGGTGCTAGCCGCAAAGTGCCAGGTGGCCGGATGGGATGTGACGCGGGATACCGTTGCCAATATCGAACTAAAGCGCAGGTGGGTAGCCGACTTTGAGGTGGTGCTGCTCGCGCGGGTATTGGGAGTGACGGTCAACGATCTACTGCCGAAGCGGCTAGGCGGTGACGACGTCCCTTTAGGTCGCCGTGGGTGAGGGGTATCGGCGCTGTCAGTCCCGATCGACACGGTATCGGCTACGTGAAATGACGTAGGCAAACTCCGTGACTGCGTAACTCGAAAGCGACAGGTTCGTTGTCGAACGGAAAGATTTGGCCTCAAAACAATATGAGCAACGACAAGAAACCGGCCCCAAAACATCAGTCAACCGCTCCGACACCTCCGCCTCGGACATTGACGAACGAGGGCGTGGAGGTCCGCGGCAAGTTCCGAACTAATGAGGCAAAGGAGAATTTCAGCAATAAATCGGCTAAGGACGCTACGGGAAGCACCGGCCCAAAGGGGCCGGAGAATAGGAAAGGTTGAACTTAAAGTCTGTCAGGGACGACTATGACGCGCTCTCCTCGAAACTAGGAGACGTTGTTCGACAGCTGTCGTTCTCGGGCATTGCGGTGATATGGATTTTCCGTAGCAATTCCCCGTCTAACGGTAACCTAGGCGTTTTGCCGGAGTTGCTGGGTTCGATGTTTTGCTTCGTCGGGGCGTTGGCTCTGGATTTGGTCCACTATTCCTTTTCTACGGCACTTTGGAGTGCGGTCGGTCGTTCGAAGGAGAAACAGGGGTACGAGCCCGAGCACGAGTTTAAGGTGCCGCGCTACTTTAACTGGCCTTCACTTTGTTTCTTTTGGGGTAAATCGGGGGTCTGCGTGATCGGATACGTCAAATTGCTCCATTTCATTCTCCAAAAACTTTAGGTGCAGGACTCTTAGCTGGACGAGTCTAAGTGAACCGCGTAGGTTCGTTAAATGAATAAGCCGTATTTCATTCAGATTAATGATAACGAGTTCGTGAACCTCGATAATGTTGTGGAGATCTATTTTACAGGCGACGGAGCCCAAGGCCGGGTGGTCACGGTTGATGGCAAAGAGCTTGTCGTGCCAAATGGGTACCTGGGGAAGCTAAACGCTGCGCTTGATTGCGTCGTTGAAGTTCCGAATAGGATCGCCGCTAGGAAAGAGGCCGGAATTTAATCTTGCCGAGGTTTTGGTCATTTGACCTGCGCGAAGCGGATTGCGTTAGGACTGCGACGGAGCGAGTTTTGCTTAGATGGGATTCTTTAACCGGAAGTGGACAGCGAAGTACCTCTGCGAGGCGCTCTTTCGCGAACTTGATGCTTCGCTGTTCGTCTGGTAGGACTCGGGTCAGGACCGTATCCGGCCGGGTTTTCGGCAACGGTTCATGCTTGGTGATCGCTTGCGCCTGAGCGGAAGGGCCCTGGGTCGTCGGCTGCGTTGGAGGCGCATGGGGGCCCTCGAGCTTTGCGAGCCTGGCATCGAGCTCTGCTATCCGCTGTTCGGTTTCGGAAAGCTTTTTTCCGTCCGCCTCCTTTTTAGCCTTGTCGTAAAGATCCTGGGACGTCGGCGGCCGGTCGACTGACCTGCGGAATGGGAAGTCCCTTGCCCATATCTCCGTCTGTTCGGCGTCCACCCGGGCGATGATATCGGGATGGGCCGCGTTGCCCCCGCTGTCGCGGCAAAGGCCCCGAGTTGGGTCTTTGCCTTCGTGGCTGTTCCTCCCTTGTCCTGAGCTGCGACCGACAAGGCCGGGGCGAGTATGAGAGCACCGTAAATTCACGTAGTTTCTGTATTTGCACGCCGACGGGGTCTCGAATTCCAGTGTCACTTCCAAAGTGAGGAACACAAATATTCTGGGTGCGGCATTTTTAAAGTCCGTGAGGTTGTGCGCATTTTCGGCACTATCCTTTCTTGCGCTACCAGCTTCTGCAACGACTCCACCGGTTCTTACGAGTCCTTCTTCAGTATCGGGCTCTGTCGGTACAGTGTTTTCGTACACGGCGACTTTCAATAATGGCGGACAATCCGGAAACCCGTCGAGCTATGCCGAACAGGGGACCTTGCCGCCGGGGCTGAGTTGGAATTCGGGCAACCAACAGGTTTCCGGTACACCGTCAGCCGCTGGAACGTATTCTCCTCAATTTGGAGCGTCAAATAGTATGGGTCTGACCTGGTACACGGTGACGATGACCATTTCAGGTGGGCCGACACCTACGCCGACTCCGAGCCCCACACCCACTCCCAGCCCTACACATAGTCCGACTCCGAGCCCCACACCCACTCCCAGCCCTACACATAGTCCGACACCGAGCCCCACAACAAGCCCGACTCCGACACCCACAACAAGCCCGACTCCGACACCCTCACCCAGCCCTACGCCCGTCCAACGGACGGTTGTTCTTGTGACGAGCAGTGAACAATGGACACCACCTTCGAATGTCACAGCCGTCAACGTCCTGATTGTGGCTGGCGGTGGCGGCGCCGCGGGTGGCGGTGGTGGCGGTGGCGGCGTGATTTCCGCCTATGACCTTGGAAAATCGACGTATGTGGTTACACCCGGGGTTCCTATCACCGTAACGGTTGGCGCAGGAGGTGCGGGTGCCCTTGCCAGTACGGGTACTAGTTCCAATGGAGGCAATTCCGTATTTGGCACCCTGATCGCTATCGGCGGAGGCGGAAGCGGTTCGTACAACGGCGTCCAGGGCGGCTCGCCCGGCGGCTCGGGCGGCGGTGCCGCGGGCGGTGGCGCCGCCTATACCGGAGGATTGCCGACAACCACACAGGGAAATGCCGGTGGCAATATTGTTTCCGAAGCCTATCCCTATCCCAGCGCAGGTGGAGGCGGTGCCATCGCTCCCGGCGGAAATTCCGCCGCAGGCAGCACGGGTGCCGCGGGCGGCGCAGGCTATACAAGTTCAATCAGTGGAACGTCAGCAAGCTATGGCGGCGGTGGTGGTGGCGGAGTCTATCTTCCGGGTACGGGTGGCGCAGGAGGCTTAGGGGGAGGCGGTGCTGGATCGGGCTCTGGAGCAGGAACATCGGGTGCTGCCAACACGGGTGGTGGTGGCGGTGGTGGAACAAATGCCTCTGGAAACGGCGGAAATGGCGGCAGTGGCATCGTAATCATTTCGTATTCGGTTTCGCAGCCGACCCCGACCCCAACGCCAACGAGCGCTCCAACGCCGACGCCGAGCCCCACACCTTCGCCTACTCAAACGCCGACACCTAGTCCAACTCCGTCCCCGACACCGACCCCGTCCCCGACTCAAACGAATGGGTTAACCATTCTTTTTTCCGGCGTACCTCCCAACGGAAATCAAGGAAGCACCATATTTGCCAGCGCCATAGCGAACAAAGGCACCAACAACATGAAGACTATCACGGAGTGGTATTCGTGGGACAATTCCAACTGGACTGTGCTCGCGACCAATAGTTCTCCGAACAATAGCGGTGTCCCACCCTACAGCAGCGGTGATCAAGCCGGAGCGCCAATTGAGCTGAGCAATGCATCAACTCTCTATCTCAAGGCGACTGTTTGGGACACGGCAAACGGCACCGCATCTGTTTCAGCTTCAACAACTGTTTTCCCATCAACCTCTATTCTTCCGTCAGTCTTGGCGGTGATTCCGCTCACATACAATTATGGTCCAAGTTGGCTATGGAATACCGCGGCCAATACCTCGGAATGCTGGTGGACTTCTGAAAACGTAAGTGGGGCGGGAGACACAATTGTTCATTCGTCATGGCCTTTGCTGGGTGCGCCACATCAGACAGTTTTGACCGTCAATGCGCACGGGGCCAACATGATGTCAAATCCATGCGTAATCAAAGCCACATTCAACAACGGCTATTCGTACGCTATGTATTATACTGAGCGGCCTACGAATCCTCCAGGCCCAAACGACATTGCCGTCGCATTCTCTAATGATGGTCTAAATTGGTACAACAATACGGCGGTGGTATTTAGCAAAAATACCTTTGCCCCTCCGATGACTGCGAACATAGGTGCCATGGCATCTTCGGTAATTCGAACGTCGGGAACAAGCTACGTGATGTTCTACCTCGACGTTCCCGACAGCCAGCAAGGTCTTTTCTACATGACTACCTCTGCCGACGGCATTAACTGGACAAACTCTCCGACCCTGGTGTCGACTGCAGGACTACCAAATTTCCTCTCACAAGTGGGCGGTTTGGGAAGTATGCCATATGTTGCGTACGACTCCGATAATGGGAACTATTACGTAGTGTATTCCGAATCAATTGGCAGCGACCAAATAGATATCTACAAAATTCCTGCGGCAAATATAACAACCGGAACGTGGACTCTCGTCCAAGTGAACCCTGCTTCTAGCGGCATGAATTTTAAGAGCAATCCATGCCTGCTTCGCAATGAAAGCGGATTCATCCCGCCAGGTTTTGGTATCTATTCGGTCTATGCGACGTCCAACGACAACGGGATGCCCGTTGATAATATTTACCAGTCGCAGCTCTACTATAACGTCGCTTCGCCATAAGCGGCGGGTGAATACCGAGCGAGAGGAATTGGGAGCGGCCCAATTCATCGGCCGAGGCGCAAGGGCACGTTTTGTCGTCGACCAGTCGGAACCTCTAGGGCGGCTGGACGCCGATATCGAATCACAATGTTCTGGAGTTTGCCTTTCTTGGTGCGTAGGTGGTAGTGAATGCCCCAATCAATGTCGCTCCAATGGAAAATCGATGAATGTTCGGCGTATTTTGAACGACTTCGCGTGCGTGGATGGTGTTTCGATAGCTCCTCACCAATTGTTAGAGTCGATGTGGTCTTTTCGACCCAAACGACTGTTATGCAGCTAGTCAGCTTTGGGCAGGCGAGTCCGGATGTCGCAGGGAGTATCGACCCGAACGCGACACATTGTCGATTTGATGAATGGTTGACGGTTCCAGTGGGGGCCCTTGGCCGAGATTTTACATTGCGTTTCACCTTTGAGAAAGGGAGGACGTTTGAAAGTGGGTCGGCCCTTGAGAATGCGTGCCGCGGCGATCCTTATTTCGCCTGTTGGGATCATTTTGTGGACCAGCTCAGAACGTTGAAGGCGGGAGTTGTATTAGAGATCGGTTCGCGGGCGCGTTCTGCGATTACGTACCGGTCGTTTATCCCCCAGCAACTTGAGTATGTTGGTATGGATATTTTGCCCGGACCAAATGTCGACTTGGTGGGCGACGCTCATGAGCTCGAAGCCCTTTTCGGGCGTCACCGTTTTGTAGCCGCATTTTCTAGGTCGGTTTTTGAACACCTAGCGATGCCGTGGAAGGTTGCATTGGAGCTAAACAAAGTTCTGAGACCCGGTGGATTCGTTTTCAATAGCTCTCATCAAACGTGGCCGTTGCATGAGGAGCCATGGGATTTCTGGCGTTTCTCTACCAATTCGTGGCGAACGATCTTTAACGCGGCGTCGGGCTTTGAGGTTCAGGAGGCCGTATGCGGCGAGCCATCTCGAATTCACGCTATACATTCAAATCCGGCGACTTACTCGCTCCCCGATTCACCGGCCTACTTGGGCTCAGCATCCATCGTAAGAAAGATCGCGGAAACCTCTCTTGCCTGGCCAGTGGAACTTAATGTCGCGTCGCGGGAGAATTATCCTCCAGGTGAACTGGATCGTCCGCCCTCCTAGCAGACTTCAGATTTCGTTGTTGGCGTCACTTTACTCCCCGCAGACGCACAAGGTTTGCCCGGATTGCTCGGAGTTCGTGCTGCTGGATGCTCGGGTGTGCAAGCACTGCGGCTGCAGGTTCAAAGCCGAGTAGGTCGTTTGAAATGGGCGTGAAGGTGGCAATCCGGTGCTCATCAAACATATCCGGATGCCCTTTCCTGCTGTTTCTGGGCCCAATCCGGATGTTTTGACGCCCTACGTTGGGTAGATGGGCTGCCCCGGTGCGTCCGGGCCTTCTAGGGCGGTCTCCTTGCCCGGAGGGTCATAGGGCGGGGTCCTTGGCCCCGGGCATTTCCTAACCCTGACCGAAATACCCGTACACCACTCGTCCAGCCATTCACGGTCCCGTTGACATCGATCAATCAGCCGAAGTAAGCTTACACATGGCAAATGAAAAGGGCTTGGGTGAACGTCTCCGTGAACTCCGCGAAGCTGCGGACATTTCCCTAAGAGAACTTTCGAAGGAGGTGGGTATTTCTCCTCCGTTCCTTTCGGATATCGAATTAGGACGCCGCTATCCTTCCGATGAAATTCTAGCCAAGCTCTCTAAAGCACTGAAGGTCCCAGTGGCCCTTTTAAAACAACTCGATCACCGTGACGCGGCTCAAGAGATGAAGAAGATGATAGAAAACAACCCAAGTCTAGGCTTCGCTTTCCGAACACTTGTCGATCGCGTTAAGGACGGCGCCGTTTCAACCGAAGATGTCGCCAATTCCCTCAGGAGCCTTTACGATCCAAAGAAGAAATGAAAGTTGTACGAGCTTCGGGCAGTGCATTCGGCCAACGACTCGTGTTTGAAGAAACCGAATTCGATCAGATCGCGCTTCAAGAGTTAAGGGATTCCAAATTTCTCCCATCTGAGCCTGCGGCCATTCGCATTGATCGGTTCGTGGAACACCGATTCAAGTGCCAAGTCGACTACCAAGACTTGGGAGACAACGTCCTTGGAGCGACGGTGTTCAATAAGGATGGCTCTGTGCGAACCATAGTCGTCAGTTCTAAACTCGCCGCCGAAACGGCCGACAAACTTTTTCGTTCTACCGTCGCCCACGAGGCCGGACATGGGCTACTCCACGCCACTTTGTTTCTCCAGGACGCCCAGCAAGGACATTTTCAGATCGACAATGCCGACCTGAGGAACGGTCGAATATTATGCCGGGCAAATGACATCAGGCCTGGGCAAAAAAAGGGTTACGACGGTCGGTGGTGGGAATATCAGGCCAACCGGATGATTGGCACTCTGCTGATACCCCGCCCGCTCCTAGTGAAGGCGGCAACCATTTACGTGGACAAGACTTCTGTAACGGGAAGCCATTATCTGCAGCCCAAGCGACGGGCGGAAGCCATTGCGGCCTTGGCTCAGATTTTTGACGTGAATCCAATTGTCGCGCAGATCCGCCTAGATGAAATGTACCCGCCCGCGAACGGGCAGGAGATGTTCTGATTTTTCCTCTTGCGTGTAAGCTACTGTGTGCTTACAGGTGTAGGAACAAATTTCCTATGGCCAACGCATCCACTCATTTTCGCCACGGCTTATTGGTAGGTGGTGGCATCAACCTTATTAAGCAGGGGCTTCAAATGCTCGCCGATCCCGAGCGGCGTTTCGATTGGGGTGAACTCGGCGTGTTCACGCTTGCAGGCGGCGTGGTCGCCTTGGCCCCCGACCTATTGGAGCCTGCAACAGATCCTCATCACCGGAATTTCTTTCACAGCCTGAGTTTTGCGGGTGCCGCGGTCTACGCGAGTCACGGACCACACACCAAGAATTGGGCGCCCGATGCGCGGGCAGCGGCTAGCAATTGGTGCTTTTGCTACATAGCCCACTTAGCGGCTGACGCCGTTACGCCTCGTGGGCTGCCGCTAATTTAGCTCACCAAGGAAAAGGGGTGAAAACTCATATCAAATAAGGCTTTAGGAACGAAACCAAGAAACCCAAACATAATACACCATGTCACACCAGGTACGTTGCATTAACAAACACGACCGTGGAGATCCCCACGAGCGCATCAAAAACATCGGCGGCATTTCTAACGGCCAAGCGTGGAAGCTTGCTGAGGATGAGGCCATCCAAGGAATTGAATCCGGGAAATGGACCTTTTACGTCAGCGTCAACGGCGTCTCAGTGGATGTCATAGTGGCGAGCCACGGCACGCGGAAATACCTGAAGACGCGCGCTGATGGGTATCCTCCGAACAACCTGCTAAATTTGCCGGAATGCCCCTGACCAGGCTATCGCGATGTACGGCGGCCCAATTTTCGCCATGCGGACGACACGGAGGATAAGGACTCTTCCCGTCGATGGCTAAACCAGAACAGTAAACCATTCAGGAGGATAAAAAGTCATGGCTGAAAAAAGAATATATGTGGAGCAACGTCACGAGGGTGACTATGCCGTCAGGAAAGCCGGAGCTGAGAGGGCAAGCGCAGTAGAACCTACTCAGGCAAAAGCCATTGAGCGCGCACGGGAACTAAACCCAGGGGTAGCCCCTCATGTCGAACGAGTCCGCAATACCGACGTGGGTGGGCGGGACAAGTGGCGTAAGGCCTAACCCGCTTCGTTATTGGGGGAGGTCCGTTGATGATGACGGACCCCCGCTTTGCTTTTGTCGGGCCCCGGTTACCGTCTTGGGCATGCTCTTCCTCGCCCCCTGGATAGCCGCCCTATGGCTCCGACTAGAACGGCACCGCGACGCCCAGGTGGACGGCACCCGGCGCCTAGAGCACGCGTTCTGGGCCATTCCTGCCGCTAGGATGGCCGGAGACGGTCAGGCCTATGACTGCGCCGCCCACATTGAGCAAACCACCGGGAACCGTGAGCACGATGACCGTGTGCGGCGGCTGAAGGTGGAGGCGTTGCACGCTTTCAAGCGGGACTTTGCCCGCCGGTGATTACGATGTTCACGGCAAGCAACTGGCGCCCGGTGGAGGCCACCTTTGACCTCAAATGGACGGGCCGGTATCGATTTGACTTTGCCGATGCCCGGCTTGCCTTGGATGTGAGCACGATCGTGATCCCTATGGGCTTTGACCGGGTAGACGACGTGGAGAAGGCGATGAGCAACGCGGGCATCACGTCCGGCTTCTCCTTGGGCAGCACCTTCCGCGGACGGTACCGGAACCCGGCGGGCGGCACCTACGATGACCGGTCGTTGACCATCCAGATCACGAGCATGGCCAAGCATGACCTGGTCAAGCTCGCCACCGTGCTCGCCCGGGATTTGGGGCAGGAGTCGGTGCTGGCGCGGGTCGCCGCCACGGGCGAAGTGTTCCTCGTGACAGACCGATGACTGTGCAAGGCATTTGAGCAAACCGACCTAAGTCGGCGCGCTGCACGATAAGTTACGCGGTTCATGGCCGCTGAGGAGCCAATCAGGACTTGCTTCTGCAAGCAGATCGAAGTGAATCTATTCGAGGACCGCATCTGGCCGACCCTGGTATCGACTCATTCGTCGGCTACGCGGTGGGTGTCTTCCCTATGGGTAGGCTCGAAGCGACTATCTACATAAGGTGTAATTTTCCCGTCCTCGTCTACTTCGGCAAAGATCCGGTGCTTTGGGAGGGGAAGGCGCCGCCTGCCGCGTACAAATCCAGCAATACGTTTAAGACGATTAATCGGGCAAAGAATGAAATCGTTGGGATCGGCGGGGTGCTCAACAAGCCACAAACCGTCCGTATTCTTGCCGCGCTCGCTTATACGCTCCAGTACCGCATCCGGAATGTCGCACAGAGAAATCACGCTGTGCTTATGCCTAGGAAGACCTCACGGGCGGCAATCGAGATCGATCATCTAGCTTTTAAGATATCAAAAATTACGTGTGCTCGCTGCTCGTAATATCTATCCGCTTCGTCCGGGGAGATGCTAACTTCGGCAACGGAGTACCCGGCATCTGCAAGTATCCTCCTGATATCTCGCACCAAAGACGGTGTTTCATTTTCAGGGCGTGCGGCGAGTACGAGCAATTCACGGTTGACGTATTTCAGAATCAAAGTTCGTGGATCTTTGCGCGATTCCTCGAAACTTTGTGACAGGACACAACCGCTTCGTCCTCCCAGCGTAAACAAGCGAGCCCTGCGTCGGATTCCCAGCAATGGCTTAAGATGGTCATTAATCGTCCGGCTCTTACCGGCATGATGGGTGCCAGTAACGATCACGGCCTTTTTCTTATTGTTGCCCATATCGGTCAGCGTAATCGAGTTGCCTTCGCCGACAACACCGAATCACAGCGACAGCCTTCTCGTGAGCTGTTCTTCTTGATGGGGATTGCCGCCCGCTGGCCTAGTCACTTGAATCCACGCCCGATGTACCGCATAGGCTGCCTTTGAATATGAGGGGAATAATTAGCTTTGCCGCCGACGTCGTCGCCATCTTCACGGGAGGTTTTGCTTCCTTCTTTTACTTTCAATTCCGGTGGCGGAAACGCCGAAAACGGAAGCTGATGGAGAGTTACCTGCGGGAGCAACGGAACACCGGACACCCGCAACGTACCGTGGTCCACCTGATGTCCAAGCTGAAGTTCACTGAGGACGAGGTTTACCAGGCAGGTTTTGCTAGCGACCGTATCTTCACCTCCGTGGTGGTTGAGAAGGGTTTGGCAACGGAGGTACTGTTTGGGTACATGGATGAGCCTAAGGACAGTGCTCCCGGTAAAGCGTGAGCGAAGCGAACTAACCTACCGGCGACCTGAGCGAAGCGAAGGCGTCGACAATAGACCTGTAGGTGAGCGAAGCGAACATGCCTGGTGTCCATGAGCCCCGCCGAGTGGACACATATCTCCCGGAATAGGATTACCCCGAATAAGGGTGATGAATCCTTTGCTACTTCCTGATAAGGTGTTCGGTTGACGCGTACCACGGCGCGGTCGGCGGCTATTCGAGCTTCGGCGTGGCGGTACTGCGACGGTGGGTATCAACGAGAGCTAGTCGGCTTCCCAGATGCTTTAGCGGCCTGTCCCCCTCGGTTGGAACCCCGTCGCCGGAGCCCGTCGCCTGTTACCCAGAGTTTCCACAACGTGCCCTAGCGGTCCCGGCGCAATCCGGCTGCCCCTGGTCACGAAACTGGTGCGGCTGTAATTCGTCACGGTCTAATGTTGTTTTGACCCAGGGGTTCCATGGTCCACGACCCGTCCGCGTCCCCGAAGGGCGCCTACGCGGATGAAACCCCGACGCTACCTCGCTGGTAATCCAGGCTGGTTGAGAGGGATGTCTCCCGCTACCCGCCGTCGTCTGTCAATGAACTGGATGAAACCCTGCCTCCTTATCTACCTGCCCCGCTCAGCCGCACGCGAAACGCCTATCAATTCCATCAGTTCTACTGAGGGAGGCTGGTAGTTATGGCGCGACAACCTGAACTGGATGAACACCGCCCTGCGCCGAGGGCGGGCTAACGAGAGAAGCGTCGCACCACCTAGAGGGCCGGGGTCCAAGCGGGCTCCGGCCCTCGCTGTCTACGTCATGGGGAGCGGCAGGACAGTCTCGCCAGCGGCGGAAAACTTCCATAGTCCGTCAACGCGTGAGTCTCATCGATGACCTAGATAAGCTGGATAAGCTGATCCTTAGGCACGCAAAGGAATCTCAGGCCGCAAACCTTAGGAATCAGGCTTCGCTCATCCGCGAACAGATTGAAGCCCTCCTTGAGGACAAGGTGAGGTTGAGCAACGGACTAAGGGTCCTTGAGAATACCTCCAAGCAGAAGATCGAGGAATTGGAGCGGCATGTGATGAAGCTCGAGGACGACGCCGGCAAGACCGATAGGCATCGCGACGTCGCCTCGAGCGAGGCGGTCGAGCTACCCAACGATTCCAAGGCCATCCTGACGATGCTCGCTAGAGGAAGCGCAACCCTTGCTGAAGTAGCCGATCATTTCAACCATTCCCCGGGTAACGCTGAGCTCTACTTGGAAATACTACGGGGCAGGAAACTTGTGGTGCGAGAGCCGGGTGTTTTGGGTGGCCGACACATGCGTCAGGCCCGCTACCGGATCAACTCCGCTGGCCGCGAATGGCTTCTGGCACACGGAATCTCACCTTAGGCGCCCTTGGGGCCGTGTGACAGGGTGGCGGGGTATTGAGGGCAATAAGCTGGCAACCGGAGCGTGACGGGGTGACAGGGTGTTTAATACTTTAAGCGGGTGAGATCCAATACGGGAACTCATGAGGGGTTTGGGGCAATGCCCCGCCACCCTGTCACGTTTACCGGTCATCCTCCTCGCTGAACCCGGTCTCCGGGCCGGTCCAGTCGGGGCCGCGTTTGATTACCCAATAATGGGCATGGCGGTTGCGGCCCTTCGAGATGTGGTCTGGGTAATCCTTCATCAAGCGAGCGAGGTAGACGGCGCACGCCGTGTTGAAGGGGAATACCTTGTCTACCTCGTGCTCCGCCAGTACCCCCCTCCTCGTGAGCTCCTTCACCAAGTCGGCGGCGGTACCTTCCCACTCCGAGTGTCTTGGCAAGATACCGGTCTCGATCATCTCCCAAAGGCGGGTTTCTGGTGCCATGGAATCAATCGCGCTCAGGAGGTCGGGATGGTGATAATGGGTGATGCCGAAGCGGGGAGAGCTCAATTCGTCCGGGATCTCCCACGCTTCCAAGAAGGCGCAAAATGCGGGAAGCTCGGAGTGCAGGCGGTTCATGAAGGCTACACGCTCCGCCTCGGTGGTGGTCGGCATCGGCATCGGGCGCTTGTTCGCGCGGAGTAGGATGACCTTGTCGAGCACGGACTCATCAAGGACTGGCAGAACCATAAGGTTTTCCGGCTCGTCATTGATGGTAATCGTCGTCCGCCAAAACGGGGGCAACGTCAGCTTAGGGCGGTGCTTCGGGTGGCATTCCTGGTCGGCGTTGACGGTGACCTCCTTCAGTTTTGACCCGAAGATCCGCCGTGACCTGAGGTCGGTCGAGGCGACCTCGTCCTCAATCACAAGATGCTCGGCTCCGAACAGGTCGGAGTTGAAGTCGGTCTTCCCCACCATCCAGCCGTAGGGCTTGGCCATCCGTCCTCCAAGCAGAGGCGTGATCAGCCTTTGAACGAGAGACTTTCCGCAGTCACGCGGTCCCGCGATCACTAGCGCCTGTCCAGGCCGGAAGACGCCCGAGATGAGCGCAGATCGCGCCAATTTTAACCATCCAAATAGGAACGAGGTTTGATCGGCCTCCTTATCCACGAGTAGGTTGTTGAACACCCGCCTGAGGATCGGCCAGTCACCCGGTCCGGGATGGATGAATTCGGGGGACTTTGTGACGAGCACTCGGTTTCCGTGGTGCTCAAGGAGGCCAGCGGTCTTCCCGGCCAGCGGTCCGGCGTAGTTGATGTCGCAGTCGATCTGGAGGTGGTTCAGGTGCTCCTCCATCTGCGAGAGATCCCCGAACTCTGCCTTCGAAGACTTGAACTCCTTCAGGTGCCGAATGAGTTGACGCTCGTTGATGCTGATCCACTCGCTGCGGTTGTTTTGAATCCAATAGCCCGAACGCTCCGGGTCGAAGTAGGCCTCCGGCATCACGGGCCCACTGTCGCCGTTATATCCTGCCTCGTCGGGGGATGCCGCTTCCGGTGGCGTAGGTGCCTCGGGGTATGTGACGGGCACCGCCTCGTAGTTGACGTGAAGGTCCGAGTCGAACGATACGGGGCACATTTGGGCCACGTCCTGGCAGGCGGGATCGAGGTTGATCTTATAGGCCGTGCTTACGTGGCGCTGGAGTGCAGCGAAGGACTCCCAGTGGAGACGATGTGGATCGCAACGGAACACCGCCTCCAGACCCGCCGGGGTAAGCGAGTCGAAGGCCGACACGACGTGGACGTCGGCAGCCAGCCGGGCCTTAAGGTCGGCGCGCTTGTCGCCGAGGTTGCCGAAGCGGGTGCAGATGAGTCCGCTGTGTTCAACCGGCTCGCCGGCCCCTTGATCGTCGAAGTGGCCGCTCCAACGGATGCCCGGCAGCTCGCTTTCGAGTTTGTTGCTGGCCTCAGGGGCGCCCTTGGCAGGGGCGCCCCTCATCTTTAGTACGGTCTCACGATAGGTGCCCACCTCGATGTCGTTGAGCACGCCGCCGACTGTTGAGAGTTCCGGCACGGCGTCGGGGTCCGACCTCACGATGCTTACCGCCTGGTCCTTCAGCGTCGCATTCATGGTCACTTCCTCCCTCCGTTGGCCTGGCGGTACGCCTTAAGGGCCCGAAGAAGGCCCAAACCAGCGATCTCCTCCGCGGTCCGGTCGCCCGGCCACGCCCAAGGCGCATCGGCCGTCCCACAAAGGGTTACCTCGACCTGGGACGTCGGCACCTGCATTCCGATGGAACCGTTGGCGTACTTCAGGCCGTGGTGGAAGATGCAGTCGTTCACCCGAGAGATGAGCCCGTCCAGGTCCTCCGAGCTAAGCTTGGCCTCGTCGAGGATCTTCGGCCAGAGGGTGATGGCGGCGAACGTGCGGGCGTAGTCGGTCAGTGAAGCCGAGGGTCCATTCTTCCGCGGCAGGACGATGGCCCGGGTCTCCTCCGCGAGCTTGCAGACGGTATCGGTGTCGGCGAGGCGCAAGGCCTTTGCAGCGTCGATGCTCGCCACGGAAGCTCTCACACGGCCCACGCGCCCGTGGACGTTCTTGTGGACGAAGGCCCAGCCACCGCCCTCGAAGTTGTAGACGTAGTGGGCGTCGTCGAGTTTCTCTTGGGTCAGGCGCTCGCCCGTGACCAAGTAGAGGAGACCGCCTTCCCCTGGCGTCACCTGGACCACGATACCCTCGGGAGGCCGCATCGCGATTTCGTCGGTATGGCTGCGAATGGGGACCGATGACGTGTCCAGTTCGGAGCCGTCCTCGTCGGGTAGGGTGGGTTCCGGCCCCAGGGTCAACGTGGCGCTCGGCTCGTCGGGTTCCGGGATCGTCTCCCCAAGCCCGCTTGTGACCTCCAGGGTGAGGAGGTCCAACGCCGCCTCAGTCACGTAGCCGACATCTCCGGTGGGTGACTTGACGATGTAAACCTGGTCGTCCGGGTCCCTCCAGTATACGAGGGCGAATGGTGCCTGAGCCTCAAAGTCGATCACGTCTTCGGTCCCCTTCAGGACCAAGGCGGCTCCGGTGTCGCCGGGTGCGCCGGGTTCAACCTCGGCGATGAGGGTGCCTCCGATGTTAGAACGGCTGGTGCCGCTGTTGATGTTGGCCTCGTCGGCAGGAATGCGACCGTCGTCGACCGCTCCCGGATTGGATGTTGTGCTATCATTTTTGTACATAAAGAGATGGGTAAGGAGGCTCACACGCGCGCCGCCTTCACATATGTGTTTACCTCGTCAACCTGGAAGAGGGTCACTCGGGCGTTCACACGGTAGCGGGAGATGAACCCCTTCTCGGACCAGCGGAAGAGAGTGCGAACGCTTAGGCCCAGACTCGCGGCAAGGGGCTTGGCGCGGCTGAAGCGGGGGAGGTTGTCGCCAGAGGCGGCGACGTGGCTAGAAGGAGAGCGAAGGAGCATTTGTGTTGAGGTCGGTCGTGAATCTTGAGCCGGGTGCGGGCGCACTTTGGGCTTCGCACATTAATGAACTCGGTCCCGGCGATCTCCAAAGGTGAGGACTTATTCTCACTTGAAAGCGCACTCACCGGCGGGTGATGCGCTTGATTCATTTGCGCACAAGTCTTCACCTCATTGGATGCCGCGAAGTATTTTAATCACCCCTGCCCAAAGACGTGACCTGGAACGGATGGCCTCGAATGGCATCCGCGGATCACAACGTCGAGATGCGGCGGGTCGTCGCGCCCGAATAGTATTGTATGCCGCTGACGAAGTTCGTTATCCGGACATTCAGGATGTCGCAGACGCCGCAACTTGTTTACCGCAAATGGCGCGGAGGTGGGTCGATCGATGGCGGACCGGCGCCCGGAACGGAGAGAATGCGGAAATCGTCCTACGTGACCACAAACGATCGGGAAGAAAGGAGAAGCACAAATTCAAGATGTCCGAGGTCGAGAAGATCCTTGCTGGCCCGCCCCCGGAAGGGGCAACGCGAATTACTGCTCGGGTCGTGTGCCGCCTGCTAGGGTATGATGATTCGACGCCTATCCTCCATTCGGTTCGCAAGGCAGTGACCGTTTACAACAAAACCATCTAACTCGATTTCGCGTCGACCTCTACCGAGGCTGCGATACCCCGGGGCGTCTAGTAGCGGAGAGAGACCGCCACGGGCGCCGATTCAAGAGCCCTTAAAGTGGCCAAGTAACGGCCAAGCATCATTCCCGATTGGTCACTTATTATCTTATAAAATGCTGATTATGAATGGTGGGCCCACAGGGATTCGAACCCTGAACCAAAGGATTATGAGTCCTCTGCTCTAACCGTTGAGCTATAGGCCCTTAAAATTTCTCCTGCGGTGAACCGATGGGCAATGATCCGCCCGATTGAGGTACCGCGAGAGGTAGTCCTTCAATATTCGCGGAAAAAAGCGACACCATTTGAAACCACACGGTGAAAGTGCCGGCATGGTGCCGGCTTGCAGACCAATCTAGGTGGACTGGATGCGAACCGGCTTCGGGCTGCATCGATTGGCTCAGGCTGCGGCCCTCCGGATCTCGAGGGCGCGGGCGACCGAGCGCACATTTGAACGGGGCTCCGGCAACACCAGGGTGATCGCAATCTCCTCGGCCTCCGCCGCCACAAGGACGGCCACGGAGATCCTGAATGGCAGCGTCGGACCGTGGGCGAAGAGCAGGACCACCGATGCCCCCACGAGGTAGGCGGAAACCCGCGCCATGAAGGTGTGGTAGCTCGTCAGCCTGCGAAACTTGGCAAACCCGATCGCTACCGGAATGGCGTAGCTCCCAACCGCGGTGAAGAACGCGGCCCTTTCGCTGGAAATCAGGTCCGGTCGGAGCCACCACGCAGCGATCGGCACCAAGCCGTACGTCAGCATGTCCGCCCAGCTGTCCAGCTTTGAGCCGAACTCCGAGGTGAGGTTCATGCGGCGCGCGATCTGTCCGTCGACAATGTCGGAAATCAGCGACGCGATCAGGCAGGCCAGGAAGGCGTGCTCCATTCCCGCGCGGGCAAGGACCAGCATGACGGGGGCAAGGATGATTCGGCAGACGGTGATAGAGTTGGGGAGGTTCACGGGGGCGTTGGGCAGATCATCCAATCCGGTCCTTTAGACCCAGGCAAAACATCACGAGGGCAACCAGCGGGTGGACCAGGAGCGTTATGCCGAGGAGGGCGGCCACGACCTGCAGGCTGGGTGTCCAGACCAGCAGCAGGATCAATAGGACGCCGCCGACGCTGTCCACCTGGTCGATGGTCCAGAAGAGAACGCCGAGGCCGCCGCCTGCGGCGGCTCCAGCCGAGATCCCGAGCCTGCGCTTGATGAAGCTGTTCGGAAGCTCGCCGATCACGTACCCCAGGCCCGCAAGGGCGCCCCATTCCAGGGGATGCAGGCGCTGGAAGGCGGGGAGGGCGGCTTCGTTGGATCCCATTCCGACGAGGAAGGCATGCTGGATCAGGACCCATGCGGCGGTGGCCGCCACCATGACCACGAGGCCGCGCATGGTCTTGTTGTCCCCAAAGAGGCGCGTTCCCCGAATCCTCGCCCCGAAATCGAGCGGCATCGCGGCCAGGCCCCGAAGCCAGTTGAGGCGGATGACCGCGACCTGTGTCAGTCCCGCGAGGGATACCGGGACGACGATTCCGAGGGCGGTGAGAAGAGGGGGGTACATCGCGGCCTAGGGATGCCAGTGCACCATGATTGCGACGACCGCCGTCGGCATGAATAGGTTGTCGAGACCGAATCCCGCGACCGCCTCGACGGCCGCGGCCGCGGCGCCGACGGCGAGGCCGCCGAGCACGGCCTCCCCTGGCAGGGATCGCCCGAGGACATAGTATCCCGCTGCGCCGCAGAGCGCCGAAACAAAGAGAACCGCGAGCGAACCCTCAAGTGTCTTGTGCCCGCCGGCGACAGCGTATCTGAGGCGCCCCCATCGGGTGCCGACAAGCGCGCCCGCCGTGTCCGCGAATGCCAGGACCCCGATGGCGGCGCAGTAGGCAGCCCTGTCCCGCCCCGCCAGCTGAAAGGCCAGGGCCGCCCCAAGCGGAAACAAAAGGTCGCCGAGCGAGGAGCGCTCGACGCCACCGAGGATCGACCCGTACCTCCTTGAGAGTGTCGGCACGGACCGGATTGACCCGAGGATGACGGCGGCGATCACCGCGAGGGTCCAGACGGGCCACGTGTCCCGGAAGATCCAGGGGAACGGGAGGGCGACCGTGCCCATTCCGGCATGGACCAGCTTCCGCCCGGCTTCCGCACCGATCCATCCCCGGGCCTGGAGCGAACGGACTGCGAGCAAGAGGGCGCCAAGGACGGCGACGACCGCGGACATGGGCAGGGTCGCTTTCATGGGGGCGGCCGGTGCTAGGCCCCGGCGGCCGGCCTGCCGCGCGCAAGCCGCGAATGCGCCTTCGTGAACTGGTTGGCGCTGAGGGCGGCCGTGATCGAGATTTCGCCGGCGAGGACCAGCGCGGCGCACACCTCCGCGAACGCCCGCGCCTTGCCCGGGCCCGCCAGGCCGACGATGTCGAGGCAGGCCTTCTGGCTGGGGAGACCGGTGCCCCCGCCGACCGTTCCGACGATCAGGTTGGGAAGGGTGACGCACGCGTAGAGGAAGCCGTCGCCCTCCGGCTCGACCTCGAGGCGGGTCACCCCCACCGCGGCCTCGGAGACGCAGGCGGCGTCCTGCCCGCAGGCGATGAAGAGCGCGGCAAGCCCGTTCGCATAGTGGCCCTGGATCCCGATCGTGCCGCTCAGGATGCCCCCCATCGCCGAGATCCTCCAGTACTCGAGCATCTTCTCGGGCGTCGTGTGGAGGAACCTCCGGACGACGTCCCGCGGGATGCGGACCTCGGCCGACACCTTGCGGCCCCGGACGCCCTGGAACGACTGGGCGCTCGACTTCTTGTCCCCCGAGAAGTTGCACTCCACGAAGCCGTAGGCGGGTTTCACGGGGCACCGCGTCTCAAGGACGGTGCAGATGGCCTGGGCCGCGATCGTCACCATGTTCTGGCCGGACGCGTCGCCCGTCGTGAACTCGCAGAGGAGGTACACGTGGTTCCCCTCGAGGTTGAAGCGGAGGTTCTCGAGGCGCCCATGGTGGGTCGTGGCCTCGGCCGCCGAGCGGAGCTCGGCGTCGTGCTCGATGCACCACTGGACGAACCGGCCGGCCTCGAGGAGCGAGCGGAAGGCGAAGGCGGGCGCCCGGCTCACGCCCTCGTTCATCGTCAGGACGGAGCAGCCGCCCGACTCGGTGATCACGGACGCCCCGCGGTGGTAGCTTGCCACGAGGGCCGCCTCGGTGGTCGCGAGCGGCAGGTAGTAGTCCCCCTGTGCGGACAGACCATTGACCCTCAGGGGGCCCACGAGCCCGACGGGGACCTTCACGGTCCCGACGAAGTTCTCGATGTTTCTCGCGTAGCCCGCGTGCTCGGCGAGCGAGGCCGAGTCCGCGACCTGGGCCATTCCCGGGATGGAATGGGGAATGGCCGCCCATCGTTTCGCGACAGTCTGCGGATCGGTCCGCGTGGCGCCCGGAACCCGGCGGGGCGGGGTGCCCGACTTGGGCGCCAGGCGCCGCTCGATCTCGTCCGGTGAAAGCCCGGCGGTGATGCGCTCGATCTGCCGCTGCGCGTCCTTCTGGGTGGCTGACATGGAGTGGGTGGGGGTCGGGGCCTACTCGGCGAGGACGCGCGCCGGGATGAACGAGCGGATGTGGGGGAAGACCTCCCGGCGAAGGTATTCCTCGATCGCCTCGCGCCGTTTCTGGTACTGGAGGCCGAGGTAGATGACGGCTACGCCGACCAGGCTCAGGACGACCGGGAAGAGGAAGGAGTCCTGGAAGACACGGTAGGCCAGGTGGGACAGGTAGCCGAAGAAGCCGAGCGAGCCGAAGACGATGAACGCCTTTCGACGCAGGGCAACGGAGGCCAGGATGAGCGCCAGGTTCACGAGGCAGTAGATGAACTTCGAAAGCTCGCTGTTGCTCTCCATGCTCGAGAGCCCGCCCCAGAAGGAGGCCAGGCCGAATAGGTAGCCCCAGAACGTGAAGTCCTCGGGCTTCCCGAGGAGGTCCACGGCGTAGGTCGCTGCGAGCATCACCGCCCCGAACGCCATCGTCACGAAGGCCCTTTCATTCCAGTTGAAATAGGGGTGCCCGAGAAGCACCTCGGCCAGGTCCATCGAGAGGTACCAGAGCGCGTAGGCGACCGGCGCCGTGAGGAACGGGAACCGCCAGAACCGGAGTGCGGTGAGCCCGGCGGCGATCGTCACACCCTCCATGATGATCCAGCTCCCGTGGATGTAGGGGTGGAACCGGGTGTAGGAGCCGGGATCCCCGGCCGGCCAGTAGCCCGTCCAGCGCTCGAGCCCGTAGGTTGCCAGCGGCGCCATGCCGACGGCGATTGTCAGGAGGAGGCCTCCCGGGACCCGGAGGGACCTGTTCCACAGGATTCGGCCCGCGACGAGGAACGAGCCTGCATAGACAACGGAGACTGCAAAAAGCCCTTCGCCGCCAAGTGCGTCCCACGCCCTGTTCATGAACCACCCCATTGCCCCGATTACGATCAGGGCACCGAGGTAGTAGGCCACGTTGGCGGTGTCGAACCTCGGCCTGCCCGAGGCCCGGGCGTCGCCCAGGAGGGCGGCCCAGAGGCTGTCAAGCTGGCTGTTCGTCAACCCGGCGGTTTTTCCTGCGGTGCGGAGATCGGCTTGGGAGACATTCATGGGTGGCGATGGGTTCAGGCGTGGGCCGGCTCAGCCAGGGTTGCCAGCTGCTGGAGTGCGGGAAGGTCGGGCTTTCCCGAGCCCAGGAGCGGGAACGGCTTGCAGGCGCGGACGTGCCTCGGGACACTCAGGTCCGAGAGCCCGCGCGCGCGGATGCAGTCGCGGACGGCCTCGACCGTGAGGGCGGTGTCCGAGGTGAAGAGGACGAGCTCCTCGCCTTTGGTGGGGTGCGGCCTGGAGACCACGGCCACCATCCCGTTTGCAGAGGTGGAGACGGCCTCCTCCACGGCCGACAGGGAAACCATCTCGCCCGCGATCTTGGCGAACCGCTTCGCGCGCCCGAGGATGCTCACGAAGCCCTGGTCGTCGACGGACACGATGTCGCCCGTGTCGTACCACGCGTCCGTCTCGGCCAGGATTCCGGGCGCCTCCGGCAGGTAGTAGCCCATCATCCGGTTCGGGCCGCTGAAGAAGAGGCGGCCGCCCGCCGTCCCGGGGACGGGCTCGAGCCGGTAGTTGATCCCGGGAAGGAACTGGCCGACGGTCCCCGCCTTGCAGCAGAGGGGGGTGTTCATCGCCAGGGCCGGGGAGGCCTCCGTGGTCCCGTAGCCCTCGAAGATGCGGATGCCGAAGCGCTCGTTCCACAGCTTCTGGGTCGAGGGCTGGAGCTTCTCGGCGCCCGCGAAGACGTAGCGAAGCGAATAGAAGTCGTAGGCGTTCGCCTTGCGGGCGTAGCCGTTCAGGAAGGAGTTCGTCGCGAAGAAGATGGTCGCGTTCGCGCTGTAGATGAACTCCGGGATGATCCCGTAGTGGAGGGGGGTGGGGTAGAGGACGGTGCGCACGCCGGAGAAGAGGGGCGTCAGCATGCCCCCCGTGAACCCGAACGCGTGGAAGAGCGGGAGCGCGTTGAAGACGCAGTCCTTGTGGGAGAAGTCGATCCGCGCGCGCAGCTGGGCGACGTTTGAAAGGAGGTTGGCGTGGGAGAGGACGACGGCCTTCGGGAGCCCGGAGGAGCCGGAGGTGAAGAGGATGGTCGAGCGGGGATCGGCCCCCGCCGCCGTCCAGCGCGCCTCCTGCGCGCCGTAGGCCGAGCGCACGCGCAGGCCCATCCACGCGGCCCGCACCTTCCCCGCGAGCGACGGGCGCTGGTCCTCGAGGTAGATCACCCGGGCCCCCGCGCCTTCGAGGGCTTCAAGCTTCTCACCGAGCCGGCCCTCGGCGATGAAGGCCCGTGAGGTGACGACCGTGCGGACCCCGGCCGTCCTGAGCGTAGAGGTCAGGGCTGCGCTCCCCATCGAGAAGTTGAGCCACGCCGGCACCCGGTGGGCGAACTGGAGCCCCCAGAAGGCCAGCCCGCCCCCCATGCTCGTGGGCATCATGATCCCGACGACCTCGCCCGGGGCGGTCTCGGCCGCGAGGCGCGTCCCGAGGTAGGCCGATCGCCCGAGGATCTGGGAGTAGGTCGCGGTGCGCCCATCGTGCCCCACCCAGAGCTCCCCGCCCCGGTGGCGCCTGGACGCGTCCAGGAGCTCGCGGTAAAGCGAATGGCCGCAGCTCTGGGCGCGGAAGGCGCTCTCGCTCAGGAGCGCGTAAATGAAGGGCGAGCGGCCCCTCCGGTCGACGCTCTCCGGCATCACCGCTGGAGCCCCCACCGTGAGCGTGATCCTCGGGAACCACTGCCGGCGGTATTTTCCCCCGAGGCGCGTCAGGACGGACAGCTGGGCGCCGTCGATGTGGACGGGGACGATCTGCGCCCCGGTCTTTTGCGCGATGAACCCGGCCCCGTCGTAGACCTTCATCAGGCCGCCGGTCGTCGTGAGCCGGCCCTCCGGAAAGATAGCGACCACGCCCCCCTTCTCCACGGCGCCGCAGAGCGTCTTCAGGCTGATCGGGTGCATCGGGTCGATCGCATAGGCCGTGGTCCACTTGAGGAAGGGGCTGACCCACGGCAGGCGGGCTATGCGGCTGTCGACCGCGAAGATCGGCGGTTCGGGCAGGAACGCCGCGAGGAGGGCGGCGTCCAGCCAGGAGGTGTGGTTCGCGACGACGAGCCTGGGGCCGGAGGCGGGGAAGTTCTCGATCCCGCGGACCCGGACCCTGAATACCAGGCGCAGGACGAGCCGGACGACCGTCTGTATGACCGACTCCGGGATCAGCCAGACCATGTAGAGTGAGACCAGGAAGTTCGTGGCGCCGAGGACCGTGAGGAGGACCCTCGGACCCGGGTCGATGGCGGCGATGCCCACCGCCCCGAGTGCCCCCGCCACCATGAATACGGCATTCATGATGTTGTTGGCCGATATGACGCGCCCGCGCTGGTCCTCGGGGCTGCGGTGCTGCATGAGTGCGTAGAGCGGAACCGAGTAGACGCCGCCGGCCGTTCCGATCCCGAGGGTGATGACCGTCAGGTAGAGCCCGAGGTGGGACCCGCCGAACCGGTCGGCGAGGACCCAGAGGAAGAGGAAGGCGCTGATCGCGAGCCCGGCCAGCGGGACGTAGGTCGCGCGGATCTTGCCGTGGCTGAGCACCATCCCGAGAAAGGAGCCGAGGCCGACCCCCAGGGCAAAATACAGGAGGAAGTGGGTGACCCCGGCGGCGTCCTGGTGGAGCGTGTCCTTCACGTAGATCGGGAGGAACGAAAGGAGCACCGCCCCGAGGCACCAGAACCACGAGACGCCGAGGACGCTCCTCCAGAGGACCGGGATCCGGCGGATCGTGCGGACGGCGTCGACGGTGCAGACCCGCAGCGACCGGGGGCTCCACGGGGAGATGGTCCGCTTGGCCGCCGCGGGAGCCTTAGGGAGAAAATAGGTCGAGACGCAGCCGATCACCCCGAGTGCGAGGAGAAGGATCCCGACGAGAACCCGGCCGTGGGGAGGGTTCTCGGTCGCGAGCTCTCCCACGAGGGTCCCGGTGACGATGGCGATGAAGGACCCCGCCTCGAACCAAGCGTTTCCCTTTACGAGCTCGTCGGACGGCAGGTAGACCGGCAGGAGCCCGTACTTCAACGGGCCGAACAGCGCCGAGATGAATCCCAGCGAGACGATGATGGCCCACATGCCGTAGAAGCTGTCGAAGTACAGCGCCGCCGCGGCGCCGAGCATCACGAACGCCTCGAAGGTCTTGAGGCTCCGGACGAGCGTGTGCCGGGGCCATATGTCCGAGACGTAGCCCGCCCAGCCCGAGATGAGGACGAAGGGAAGGATGAACAGCCCCCCGATCATGTAGACGGCGTACGCGGGGTTCCAGCCGTGCTCAAGGGCCAGGCCGTAGGTCGCCAGGAGGACGAACGCGTTCTTGAAGACGTTGTCGCAGAAGGCGCCGATGAACTGCGTCACGAAGAGGGGCAGGAACCGGCGGGAGGTCAGCATGCTCATGGGAGGGAAGGGGGACCCGGGGTTGCGGGCTAGACCAGGACCGGAAGGTGCCGGCGGACCTCGCGGAGCGCGGACTCGGCGTTCGCCACGAGACCGGGCTCGATCCGGATCTGGCCGATCACCTCGTCCATGCGCCTCTCGGCGCGCCTCCGGGTGTCCGCCCCGAGCGGGGTCAGCGATACCTGCCAGGTCCGGGCGTCGGCCCTTCGCCTCTGGATCAGCCCCTTCTTCTGGAGCTGGCGCACCTGGAAGGTGATGCTCGAGGCCGCGACGATTATCCTGTCGCCGATCTCCCTTTGGGAAAGCGGCCTCTCGGACAGCACGTTCAGGATATTGAATGTCATCGGCGTCAGGCCGAACGGCTTGAGGATCCGGTTTCCGGCGGACTCAATTGTCCCGGCTGCGGCAATGATCTCGTAGATGAGGGTTTTCATACGTTGTTCTGGACGACGGGGGCGAGGAGGGGGCTCGAGAGTTCGCTGGCGGGGGTGATCGTGGTCCGGCTCCACGGGATGAAACCCAGGAACCAGGTGCGCCAGAACCACAGGGGGGCCCCGGGATTGCGGTGGAGGAGGTGCTCGAAGGTCTCGGTCTCGCCGATTGACTGGTGCGTTCCCGCAAGGACCACGTCATGAACAAACTTGGAGCAGAAGGTACTCCGGGACTCGAGGTTGAATCCAAGGGAGTAGAGCCTGCCCATCTGCGAGTCCGCAAACCCCAGCATTTCCCGCTTCGCGGCGTCGTCCGGCTCGGGCTTCAGGCGCTTGATCGAGAACTGCTGGTCCTCCGACCGGTCGAGGAATCTCCGGAGGGCCGTCTTCCGGACGAAGGGGACCGCGCTCTCGGCGACGATCCAGTCGCCATCGCGGAAATCAACGATGATCCCCACGTGGGACGTCCAGCTGCAGGTCGTCTCGGCCACCCGGGTGAATATCGGCCCCCCGATCCGGGTGAAGACGATGTCGCCGATATGGGGCTGGCTCGCGACGACCCGGTCGTACGTGCCCTCATCGAGGGCGGCGCGGGCATGGGGGGTGATGGCGGCGACGAGGACGGCAAGGGCAAGGGTGAGGTGATTCCTGAAGGTCACGGGGACAGTTAGATATCAAATAGTATCAATTGCAATGATTAGATATCGAACAATCGTAAGTTCCTCGAATAAAACATCTAATTATGCTTTTTAGTTGGAGAACGACCTGGCGTTTGTCCTCGAATGCGGTCGCAAGGGACCACGCGCGTGGACTCCGACCGGCTCGCCGGCCCCTACACCTTCGGTTCCCAGCCGGGCTCGTAGTCCCTCTGCCAGAGCTTCATCGCCTCGGGGTCGTCCAGGATGTGCCCGTCGGAGGCGTTGCACACGAGGGTCCGGCCCACGCGCTGGGAGATGTTGCCGAGGTGGAGCATGGTCACGCTCCGGTGCCCCTCCTCGATCGGGGAGGTGAGGGCGGATCCCGTCGCGACGGCGTCCACGAAGTTCTTCACGTGGAGGCGGTCGAGCCTGACTCCGTTCGCGCTCTGCGTGTTCGTGGGGTCGCCCTCCGCCTTCTCGGCGGTCGCCCGGACCTTCTTGTTCTTGGTGTCGAAGACGGTGTAGTTGTTGCCCTCGAGGAGGGCGGTGCCTTCGGATCCGTAGATGACGGCGCCCCGAGAATATCCCTCGCTCGGGAACCCGCTGCAGCTGCGGCCCTCCCAGGAGATGGACTTCTCCCCGGCGAAGTCCCATGCGATCACCTGGGTGTCGGGGGTCTCCCAGTCGTCCCTGAAGCGGTAGCGGCCCCCGTTGGAGGTGACCCGGGTCGCGAAGTCGACCCCGAGCGCCCACCGGCACACGTCGATCTCGTGGGTGCCGTTGTTGAGCGCCTCGCCGGTCCCCCAATGCCAGAACCAGTGCCAGTTGTAGGGGATGATGTTGCTCGTGTACGGGCGGCGCGGCGCCGGCCCCTGCCAGAGCTCGTAGTCCAGGGCGGACGGCACGGGAGCGGGCACGCCATGCCCGATCGACAGGCGGCTGTTGTCGTACCAGGCCCGGGCGTAGTAGGCCTTCCCGATCACCCCCCCCTGGATCTCCTTCACGGCTGCCTGCATGTTGGGGAAGGAGCGCCTCTGGTTGCCCATCTGCACGAGCTTCCCGTACCTCGCGATGGCCTTGAGGAGGAGCTCGCCCTCATGGGGATTCTGGCTGCAGGGCTTTTCCACGTAGACGTGCTTGCCGGCCGCCAGGGCCATGATCGCCATGGGGGTGTGCCAGTGGTCGGGGGTCGCGATCGTCACGGCGTCCACCAAGGGGTCCTCGAGCACCTTCCTGAAGTCCTTCACGGCCCTGGGCTGGGCCCCCGGGAATTTTGCCGCCTGCTTGACGCCCTTGGCGAGCGCGCCGTCCTCGACGTCGCAGACATAGGCGATCTCGGCGTTGTCGATCCCGGAGAGGGCCTCGATGTGGTCGAGGCCGCGGCTGTTCGTGCCGATGACGGCCAGCCTCACGCGGCTGTTGGCCCCCGCGGCCCGCAGCCACGCCGGCATCGCGGCGAGGGCGATGCCCGCGGCCGTGGTTGTCTTTATGAAATCGCGCCTGTCGGAGGGTGTGGTCATGGGGAGGGGGGCGGGTGTGCGGCCTCGCCTCCGGGGGGGGCGGGCGGGACGCGGATCTTTATGTTTCGGAAGGAGACCTCGTTGCCGTGGTCCTGGAGGAGGATGTGGCCCTTCCTCAGCTCGCCGAATCCCGGCCACACCCGGAACTTGCTCTCCAGGACGCGCTGGCGGAACTCGGGGGTGAAGCGGGTGTACTCGAGGATCCTCCGGCCGTTGAGCCAGTGCTCGACATGGGGCCCGCGCGAGACGATGAGCGCCGTGTTCCATTCGCCGATCGGGTTCACCCGCTTGTCGGCCGCGGGCGGATAGAGGTCGTACAGGGCCCCCAGGGTGCGGTTTCCGTCGCGGCCCAGCTTCGCGTCGGGGTGGCGCAGGTCGTCCAGGATCTGGTATTCCAGGCCGATCGAGGACCCGGGCCCCTTGTTGATCTCGGGGTCGACGAAGATCTTTATGCCGCTGTTGGCGCCGGGCGTGATCCTGAACTCCACGCTCAGCTCGAAGTCGGAGTACTCCCCCTCGGTGATGATGTCCCCCCCGACCCCTCCCTCCTTGCCCTCGGAGGCGAGCACCGTCAGGACGCCGTCCCTTATCATCCAGCCGCCCGGGGGGAATCCCGGGTGGCGCGCGCTCCGCCAGCCGTCCGTCGTCCTTCCGTCCCAGAGGAGCCGCCATCCCTGGCCGGTTTCCGAGGCGGGGAGCGCAGTCTGCCCTGGGTCCGCGGCGAGGGCGGGCGCCCTCGGCCCTGCCAGGAGCAGGAGCGCCAGCGCTAGGGTGCGCGTCCTCATGAGGCCGCGCGCGCCGGCGCCAGGGCCGCCACCATCCCCCGGAGGTAGCCGAACGACTGCGCGATTCCCGGGATGGGGTCAGGGGTTTCCACCTCGTACTCGAGGCCGACCTGGCCCGTGTAGCCGACCTGGATGAGCGCGGAGAGGACGGAGCGCAGGTCGAGCCTCCCGAAACCGAGGCCGACGGGCAGGTCCTTCTTCTCCCCGGCGCCCGCGAGGGTGTCCTTGATGTGGAGGTCGTAGAGCCTGGCCCGGCACTTGAGGATGGCCTCGGTCGGGTCGACCCCGGCCCGGGCAGAGTGGCCGATGTCGATGCACAGCCCCAGGCGCTCGTCATAGGGCTGCACCGCGCTCCACACGTCATAGGGGGAGGGGAAGATCGGGTCCTCGGGGCCGTGGTTGTGGAAGGCGAGCCGGATGTCGTATTCCCGGACGAAGCGCTCGGTCATCTGGAGGGTCTCCCTGTCGGGGGGCGCCGCGTAGGAGGCGGTCATCGTCGAGAGGCCCGCCGCCTTGCCGCACTCGAAGGCCCTCCTCATCAGGCCCTCGTCCTTTGCCAGGTACACGACCCCCGTCGCGGCGATCGTCATCCCCGCGTCCCTGAACTTCTTCGCCATCTCGCGGCAGACCTCCGGGGTGCTCAGCTGGATCGGCACGTGGACCTTGAAGACCGAGAGGGAGGTGATCTGGAGCTCCTTCAGCCTGGCGATCGCCTCGTCGGTGGAGAACTTCCTGAGCGAATACCCGGCCAGGCCGAGGGTGAACCCGGCGGCAGCCCCCTTTTCCGGGACCCCGCCGGCGCGCGCGCGGGGAACCGAGGCAAGGAGGGGGATCGCAAGGCCCGCAAGGGCCGCTTTCCGGAGTGCGTCGCGTCGCGTGAGGGTGTTCTCGTCCATGGGGTGGGAGGGGATGGGCCCCGGCGATTGGCCTGTCGTCCGGCGCGGGGCACGCCGGGATCCCGGTAGGGGATACCACGATGGCGCGTCCGGCCCGCATTGTCCAGAGCGGGGCCGGGGTTTCACCGGGCCCTGGATTCGAAAGGCTTGCCATGCTTTTTGGGGGTCAGGACCCTCCTCTTGATCATGCCGCTACGCCTTGTCTTCGTGGTCCTGCTCATTGCGCCCAGCCTCTCCCGCGCGTGCGCGTGCGGGTGCGGCATCTTTGAGGTCGGCACGAGCTCCATGCTGCCCTCCGGCGCGGGCCCCATGGCCTCCGTGGACTATGCCTTCCAGGACCAGGACCGGAACTGGAGCGGGTCCTCACGGGCGCCGTCGGCCGACAATCCCGACAGGGACATCCGCACGAGCTTCCTCACGCCCGGCTACCAGGACATGTTCAGCCGGAGCTGGGGGATCCGCCTCGAGGTGCCGCTCGAGCGGCGCCACTTCGAGACCACCGGGGGGGCGACGGGCACCGATCCCGTCTCCCTCGACTATGGCGGGCTCGGCGACGTGCGGATCGAGGGGATCTACACGGGGTTCTCGCCCGACATGTCGGGCGGACTGACCTTCGGCCTGAAGCTCCCGACGGGGAGCTTCACGTGGAACGACCCCTACGGGGACGTCGACCGCGATACCGAGATCGGAAGCGGGAGCACGGACCTTCTCCTCGGCGGATTCAGGAGGTTCAACATGGGGACCGACTACGGGTGGAGCGGATTCGTGCAGGCCCAGCTGGACGTGCCGTTCCTCGTGCGGGACCGGTACCGGCCCGGCGCCGAGCTGGATGCGGCCGTCGGGACGTACTACAGCGGCTGGTCCCTCGGCCGGGTCCGGGTGACGCCCGTCGGGCAGGTGAAGCTCTCGCTGAGGGGACGGGACACGGGCGCGGGCGCCGCATATCCGGCGGCCTCGGGCTTCGGGCGGGTCGTCCTCGCCCCGGGGATCGAATTCGACGCGCACCCGTTTAAAGGGTACGTCGACGTCGAGCTGCCCGTCTGCCAGCGCTTCACGGGCTACCAGCTGGCGGCGCCCGTGATGTTCAGGATGTCCGTAAGCAGGATGTTCTAGGGATTCGGCGCCTTTTCCTGGTGCTCGAGCTTCATCGGCTCGGTGTCCTGGCCGACCGTGACGGTCAGGCCCTTTCCGCCGTCCGAGAACTCGCACTGCACGTCGGTCGAGAGGGCGTAGAAGTGGGTCATGGAATCGGCGTGCATGACGAGCTCCTGGCCGGAGAGGGTGAGCGAGAGGAGGCCGTCGGGCAGCCGGCCGATGACGACGGCGTTCCATTTCCCGTGCCCGAAGCTGCCGGCGTAGGAGTCGAGGACGGCCTCCGGAAGCATGAATTCCCTGTGCCGGGGGCTGCCGAGCTCGCGCACCCACACGTTGCGGTAGCGCACGGGATGCCCGTGGTCCTGGAACGAGATCGGCATGCGCTCGGGGTGCGCCTTGTAGGGGACGCGGTTGATCCATCCGGTCGGGCCCGTGAGCTCCACGTTGTTCTGCACGAGGACCCCGTTGTGGATCAGGGTCTCGCGCGCCTTCGAGACGAGCTTGCCCTCGGCGTCGAACCGGGGGGCGGTCCAGATGATGTCGTAGGTCTGCCACACGCCGGGGGGCCGCGCCGCGTTGACGAGGGGGGCGTACTGGCCGTAGACCGCCGCCGCGGCGCCGTCCGCGTAGGTCTTGCTCTCGTAGGAGTCGAGGACCTGGGTCTCGTAGCGGTCGACGCCGAAGAAGACCCCGCTGTTGCCCCGGTCCTGGCTGACCCCGTGCGGGGGGGTCGGCGCGGCCCACTCGACATGGAGCTGGCAGTCGCCGAAGGACTGGAGGGTGCGGACGTAGCCGCTCCCCGGGACGCACTCGAGGGCCCCGTCGTGGACGATCCACTTGGTCGGGCTCCCGTCGAGCCCCACCCACTGGGAGACGTCCTTCCCGTCAAAGAGGACGGTCGCGTCGGATGGGGGCCTGCCGGGGGCATCCTGGGTGCTGGCCGTGCCGGGATCGATGACGGCAGCCATCGGGCGGTCCCGGTCATGGTCTATCCAGTTCGGGTCGGGGGCGCCGCGGAGGCCCGTGGCCATGGCGCCAAGGGCAAGTGCGAGAAGGGCGGGGGTTTTCATGGGGTTGGGAAGCCGCAAACGTGGTCTGGTTCCGGGGGAAAGTCGAACGGGATTGCAGCCTGCGCAGCCGAGGCGCGCCTCCGTGCGGCCCCAGTGTGCATCCCGCCGGGGTCGTACAGCGTCAGCGGATTCAGCGATGCTTGTGACACTCGTTCCTGGCGCGTACACGGCCGAGGTGTCGGGAGCGAGTGGCGATACGGGTCTCGCGCTAGTCGAGATTTACGAAGTACAGTAGCGTTTCCCGAGAGAGGTGTCCCAAAAGCGACCCTTTGAGAATCGCTTGGTCGGCGCCAAATCGGGATCCTTCATTCAGGTCCATCAGAATATCTCGTATAAGTGCCTTTCCGGTGTGCTCGCTGAAATGTCGCTCAGGGCCCGTGTCATGTTCCTCTCGAGCTGCGACTCGAAGGCTGAATTCTTGTGGCTCATGTTGTCGCCGACTGGATCGCCTTTTCCCCGATAAAAGACCAACACCCAGCGCTCTGCGACCTGCGGCGATCCCGCTAGCCTGGGTGGCATGTGCCGGCAAAAGAATAGCAACCGGCGAGCCCCGTCCGGGGTAGTGGCATAGACCTTATGCAACGTCGTTCGATCTGGGAGACCCTTGGCTGCAATCCCGATCGCGAGCTCCGGCCGCTCCTTAATTTTCTCGAATATCTTCTTTGCCTCGTCCGAAACGGTTCCTGACAGCTCCCTTTTTCGAATACTGAAGGGGACAATGATGTCCATTATCCCACGGGCAACCTGTCCAGCGCTTGGCCGAGGCGGTGCATCAGCGGCCGGAGGCGTTTCGGGGGCTTGACCGCTTCGACCTTGTCGATGCGGACGCTCATCGGCACCAAGACACGGGGCTCGAGGAGATATGAGCCGTTGGAGAGCGCGAGGACGTGGAAATACTTGGCCTTGGCCTGGCGCAAGCTGATGCGTCTTTTTGAATCGGCGACGACATCGTATGCATCCAGTACAGTGACTGCGGTGGAGCGCCTTCGTTTCCTATCGAGCGTCATTGCTGCCATGTTCTGACAATGGTGGGATATCCCACCTCTGTCAATTTTATCGGGCTGGTGGGTTTTGGGCACCTTCTGCAGGGGGCGCGGTGCTGAGCGCCTCGCCGGCATTTTCCGGGAATCCCAAAGCGCTAGCTACCGAGGAACGGTGCTCGAAAATGTCACGAGTTGGGGCGCTGACCCCCGCGCCCCGCGCTTGCGGTCGGCTCGTCGGGGCGCCAGCATTGCCCCATGGTCAAGAAACTCCTCCACACGCGGATGCGCGTGAACGATCTGGAACGCACGGTGCGGTTCTACGAAGACATCATGGGGCTCAAGGTCGGGCGCAGGCACACCTCGCCAAGGGGCGCCCAGCTCGCGTTCATCCGCACCCCCAACAGCGACGAGGAGATCGAGCTCTGCCAGCTTCCGGACAGCCCGCCGGTCGTGGTCCAGCCTGACCTCATGCACCTTGCCTTCGAGGTGGACGACATCGCCGCGTTCGCGGCCGACATCGCCAAGAAGGGCCTGAAGCTGAGCGACGGCCCTACGCGCACGGGATCGGGCTCCGTGATCGCGTTCATCGACGCCCCGGAGGGCTACGAGATCGAGCTGATCCAGAGGGGCTAGGCGGGCTCCCCGCTCCCGCGCCGCTCCCTCCAGAGGTCGAGGTCGAACTTCGCCCAGTCGACCGCGCCGCCGTGGCGGCGCGCGGCCACCATCCCGAAGTAGACGGTCTCCCAGAACCTGTAGGCCCGGGGTTCCTGCGGGGAATGCCCCGGCACCCGGGGGCCGCCCCTGCCGGCGCCCTCCCAGTGCTCGCGCATCCAGGCGAGCACATGGGTGTCCAGGACCCCGTGCATCTCCGCGGGGCGCGAGTGCAGGACGAAGAACTTCGCGGTCTTGATCCCGATGCCCGGGAACCGGGTGAGCTCCTCCCAGGTGCACGACCCCAGGTCGGCGCCCGAGTGGGCAAGCTCCCTGAAGCTGCGGCAGAGGAGGGCGTACTTGCCGAGGCGCACCTCCCTGAGGCGGGCCTCAAGGAGCCCCTCGCGGTCGCTCGACCTTATGTGCGCGAAGGGCCTGCGGCCCCCGAGGAAGCGCTCGAGCTTCGCCGCCTGCTGGTCCGCGTTCTTGCCGGCCACCACGACGCAGAAGAGCAGGAACTCCTCGAGCCCGGCGGGCGTCCGCGCGGGGTCTGTCACGTCGTTCGGGTCGATCATCGGGCCGCGCCGCCGGGGTCAGCGGCCGGGCTTCTCCCAGAGGAAGCTGTGGGCCTCCGCAAGGATCCGCCCGTCGGCCGCGTGGAGCTCCAGCTCCCATGCGACCGGCTGGACGCGCGCCCCGGCCCAGTCCAACCCGGTGAGCCCGATCTGGAAGAGCCAGCTGCCCGCGGGCACCGAGGCCGGGAAGGTGAAGACCCGGGTGTCGGTCGACTCGGGCGAGATCACGCGAATGACGAAGGTCGCCCCGGGGAGCGCGGCCCCGGGGTTCTCGACCCGGGTCATGAAATAGAGGCCCCCCCGGTTCTCCGGGCGGCTGCGCAGGAGCGTCCTCTTTCCCGTGAGCTCGCGGCCCGTGTGGTACTCGTAGAGGCTCTGGAACGAGTCGGCCGAGCACCACTCGGGCCACACGCGCTTCAGCTGCACCTCGGCGGCGGGCAGGGGGGGCGCGGACGCCAGGAGGAGCGCGAGCGGGGCGAGGAGGGATCTCATCACGGGCCGAGGCTATCGGGCGGGAGCGGCGCCGACAATCCGATTGCTCAGTCCTCCAGGCGGACGAGGGAGTAGCGGTGGTAGCCCAGGAGCGCGGGGGGCCACCCCTTCACGGAGGGCCGGATGAGGTACGAGTGGGCCCCGTGGTAAAGGGGGGAGATCGGCCCCTCCCGGAGCAGGTAGGCCTCCGCCCTCTGGAAGATCCTCATGCGCTCCGCGGGGTCCGCGGCCTGCGCCGCTCCCTGGATCATCTGGTCGTAGGCCTTGTCGCCCCATCCCGTCCAGTTGTTGCCGCCCCCGGTGACGAACAGGTCGAGGAAGGTGACCGGGTCCAGGAAGTCCGCCCCCCAGCTTGCGGTCGACACGTCATAGTTCAGGGTCTGCTGGTTCTGGATCCAGGTCTTCTGCTCGAGGGTGGCGAGCGTCACCCGGATCCCGAGGCCCTTGGACCACATGGACTGGATCGCCTCCATGACAAGGGGCTGCACCTCGTCGTTGCGCACCTGCACCTCGAGTGGCCTCAGCCCGCTGCCGCCGGGGTGGCCGGCCTCGGCGAGGAGCCTGCGGGCCTCCGCGAGGTCCAGGTCTACGCGGGCCTCGGGGGTGTAGCCGCCGCAGTCCGCGGGCGTGAACGAATGGGCTGCGGGATAGGCCCCGGAGAGGACGCGCTTCGAGAGGATGTCCCGGTTGATGGCGAGCGACAGGGCCCGGCGGACCCGGGGGTCGCCGAGGGGCTCCCGGGTCGTGTTGAAGCGCAGGAAGAAGGTCTGCAGGAAGGGATCGACCCTCACCAGGCCGGGCGCGTCGCGCCTGTAGGCCTCGATCTTCGCAAGCGGCAGGGCATACGTTGCATGGAGCTGGCCCGCCCGGAAGTCCCGCTCCTCGGCGTCGGGGTTCTCGTTGGGGAAGAAGACGATCTGCCGGAGGGTGACGGCGTCCGCGTTCCAGTAGTCCATGTTCTTCGCGACCACGATCCGGGCGTTTGGGGTCCACTCGTCGAGCATGAAGGGCCCGTTGCCGACGAGGTTGCCGGCGCGGGTCCACTCCGTGCCGCGCTTCGAGGCGGCCCCGAAGCGCTCGAGCACCCGGGGGTTCACCGGGAACCACGGGGGCTGCGCGACGAGCGCGGGGAGGTAGGGGGTCGGCCGCTCGAGCACGATCCGGACGGTCAGGGGGTCGGGCGCCGAGATCCCGAGGAGGCCCGCGTCGGAGATCGACCCCTGGTTGTAGGCCGCGGCGTTGCGGATCGGGTAGAGCAGGTTCACGTACTCGGCGCCGAAGGCCGGCGAGAGCATCCGCCTCCACGACCAGACGAAGTCCCCGGCCTGGAGCGGCTCGCCGTTGGACCAGCGCAGGCCCTCCCTCAGGTGGAAGGTCCATGTGAGCCCGTCCGCCGACGGCTCCCACGACTGGGCGGCGGCGGGGACGGGCTGCGAGGTCTTCTCGTCGATCGCCGTCAGGCCCTCGAAGAGCGCGATGAGGATGTTCTGGTCGGTGTAGGCGGTGACGACCTGGGGGTCCAGGTCCTCGGGCTCCGCCCCGTTGCCCAGGAGGAGCGTCTGGGACTTGACGGCGTTGGCCTCGGCCGTTCCGTGGCGGGCGCAGCCCGCGGACGCGAGGAGGCCCAGCGCGAGGAGTGCGCCGAGCCTGGGGATCAACGGCGGCGGCGGCGCACCGCGGCCACCATGGCGCTCAGCCCGGTCGCCATGAGCGCCCACGTGGACGGCTCGGGCACCGGAGTGAAATTGAGGAGCAGGCTGCCCCCGCTCTGTGAGACGAAGAACTGGCCCGTCGAGATCCCGTTCTGCAGGAGCGACGTGTCGACGTTGAACAGGGCGGGGTTGAACCCCGAGATCGACAGGGCGGAGACGAGCGTCCACTGGTACGTGCTCGCCGCGTTGAAATTGAGCATGGGGCCGAGCTGGTCGGTCGTGGGATCAAACGAGGCGACGAAGATGGTGAAGGGCCCGCTCGCGATCGTGAGCACGCTCGCCGGCATGCTGACGGTGCCGTATCCGGCGCCTGCGGCCCCGTTCGCGTCCGTGATGGAGAAGAGGAAGTTGCCGCCCGCGCCGAAGGTGACGGCCGTGTTCGAGCCGAAGGAGAGCGTCCCCGGGACCGGGATCAGCGTGCCGCCGCCGGAGCTGTTCAGGTTGGCCCTGCCGGGATCGACGGTCGACCCGCCCTGGAACGCAAGGGTGCCGCCGGGCTGGTACTTGCCGTATCCCGCGAGGACCCCCGAGGAGCCGAGGGTGATCGGATTGTTGAGGACGACATTCGTGTTCGTGGCCAGCGCGCCGTTGACCACGACGGCGCCGACCGGCGAGCCGAGGGCGTTGTTGTTGCTGGCGATGACGACGGATCCCGCGTCAATGGTCGTTCCGCCGGTGTAGGTGTTGTTGCCGCGCAATTCGAGGCTGCCGCCGACGCCCGTAACCTCCAGGGCGCCCGGCCCGGTGATCCTCCCGTGGATGGTGGCGTCCGAGGAGTCGTCGCCCGCGGTCTTGTTCGGGTCGATGATCAGGAGCGAGCCCTCCATGTCGATGTCGATCAGGCCGTTCGAGCTGCCGGTGTCGCCGAAGAACCCCTTCAGCTCGGTCGTACCGCCGCTGAAGGTGATCCGCGAGGTGTCGAGCGAGAGGTTGTAGATCGTGGTGTTGCCCGTGCCGGAGAAGGTCACCGTCGAGTTGGCGAACGACACCTCCCTGCCCGTGGTCCCCAGCACGGGGTTGTCGCTCGTAAAATTGAAGGTGGTGTTGTTGGCGTTGATGTAGCCGGTGCCGAGCCCGGTGTCCGAGCCTACCGTCACGATGCTTCCCGGGGTGTTGACGTAGGTCCCGCCAAAGAACGTGTTGTTTCCCTCTAGGTCGACCGGGCCGAAGATCCCGAGCTGGCCGGCGTCGTCGACCCAGGAGCTGATGACCCCGGTTAGCGTGAGCGTGTCGGTGCTGCCCGTGTTGAGGGCCAGCCCCCCGTTGGAGACTTGGATGTTGTTCGCAAGCGTGACGGGGTTGTTCGCCGCGGTGAGCGTCCCGACCCAGCCGATCCTCCCGTTCGGCGCGTCCGGGACGAAGAGCGTGCCCGTGCCGATCGAGCTCGGGTTCGTGACAAAGAGGTAGCCGCTGTTCAGGGTCGTGCCGCCGTAGTAGCTGTTCGTCCCCGAGAGCGTGACCGAGGACTGCGGCTCGTAGCCGAAAGACAGGTTGAACGCCTCGCCCGGGTTCGGCAGTCCGATCAGCACGGAATACAGGCCGGCCAGGAGGTTGGAGGACACCTCCACCTGGCCTCCCTTGACACCCGCGAACTGGTACTGGCTCCCGAAGGGGGTGATGGTCCCTGAGTAATTGACGGAGGTGGCCGTGCCCAGGTAGACGTTCGAGCTGAGGCCTGACAGGTCGATGGCGCTCGTCACCGACCGCGTGCTGCCGATCTGGTCGAACCCGATGACGCCCTGGGGGGAGTTGGCGCCGATCAGGTCGACGAACTGCTGGATCGAGAAGGAGTTGTCGTCGCCGTAGCCGGAGTTCTCGGTGCTTCCGACGTAGCCGCCCGAGAGCGTGATCCCCCCGGCCAACGGGAGGGGCGTGTCGAAGATGAGCGCCGCGCCCGAGATCGTGGTCCCTCCCGAGTACGAGAGGGGGCCGCTGAGGACAAGCGTGAGCGGGGCGTTGCCCCCCGCCAGCGAGAGGCTGCGGGTGAAGGGCAGGAACATCGAGCCGTCCCACTCAAGCCCGTCGGAGAGCGCGCTTTGCACGGTCAGCGTTCCGCCGCCGCCGCCAAACCGGTAGGTGTCCCCGTAGCCTGTGAGGTTGAAGATGAAGTCGTTCGGCGGGGTGATGACCGCCGCCGGCCCGATGACCGCCATCGTCGCGGAGCCGAGCCCGACGAAGTTCGGGTTGGTGAAGTTCGAGAGGTCGATCCCGTTCGAGTCGTTGAAAAGCGCCGGCGTCGTGCCCGAGGTCGTGTCGAGCCCCAGCGTGCCCGCGAATGAGCCCACGCTCCCAGAGGTGTTCAGGTAGGTGATGAACTGGGAGAGGTTCGTCCCCGCCGCGTAGTTGGCCCCGACGCCGAGGTAGTTGTTGGATCCCACCCCTATGTCCTCGAGGCCGGTCACCTGGGTCACATCGGCCCCGTCGAAGATCACCGACACATTGTCCTCCAGGTCGAAGCGGGCGACGTTCGAGAGGCCGCCCTGCAGGATCACCAGGCCGTAGCCGCCCATGCCGTTGGTTCCAAAGTCGAGGCAGACCCCCGGGGCGTAGCCCATCAGGTTCCCGGAGAACGTGAGCACCGTGTTCGAGCCGGTATCGAGCTCGATGTCATTGTTGTTCAGGGTGACCGGCCCGGAGAGCGTCAGGGTGGTCGGGGGCGAGTCGCCTCCGGAGGAACTGCCGCCAAACGCGATCCCGGCCCCGTTCGAGTTGTCGCCCAGCGAAAACGGGTTGGCGAGCATGACGGCGTTCGACGTGTTGACCGCGAGCGTGGTCCCGTCGCCCATGGTCACGACCCCGGTGCCCAGAGGGCCCGACGTCGGGGCGCCCGCCGGCCCCGTGCTGCTCGAGCCCACGACCAGTCCCGTGTACTGGCCGGTGTAGGAAAGGCTGCTGAAGGTGCTGGCCCCGGAATCAAGCTCGAAGGTGGAGCCGGGGGCCCCCTGCAGAGTGAGGGCGAAGGCGCCGCTGATCGCTCCGGAGACCGTGATGTTCCCCCCGGGGTTCGCAGTGGACCAGACCTGGTTCGCGGAGAGCGCCACCGGGGCACCTATATAGAGTGAGTCCTGCCAGCTGCCGCCGTTCACGAGCGAGATGCCGCCCGCCCCGATCGTGAGCGTGTTGGAGCCGTAGAGGCTGGCCGAGGCCCCGTTCCCGCCGGTCCCGTCGACCACTATTCCCATGAAGTCCGCCGTCACGTCCATCTTCAGGTCCGAGTTGGAGGCCGCATTGAACAGGAGCGTCTCGAAGCCGTCGGACGTGGGGGCTGTCCCCCCGAGCCAGTTGGTCCCGGTGCTCAGGTTGTCGTTGGGGAATCCCCCCACCCAGGTGACCACCTGCCCGTTCGCGGCGCAGGCCGAAGCCATCACGCCCATCGCCAGCAATCGAATTCGGAGCCCACGCATGCGTTTATTGATACAAATCACTTGCAACGGGCAAGGCCGAACCGAACGCAATCGGCAAGGGATTAACTGGCAATTGCTTAAAATTGCCCCCTTTGGGCCGATCCCCCGTTCCGCTCTCAGGAAGCCCGCTTTTCGGGGGCCCTATGCCGTCTCCAGCCTGCGATTCCCAGGGCCAGTGCGCCGCCCGCCAGGAGGACCCACGTCGAGGGCTCCGGGACCGGCGTGAAATTGAGGACCAGGGAGTTGCCGGGATCGGTCACATAGAACCCGCTGGAACCGGAGACATTCGAGAGATTGCCCGCGTCCACCACGAACGCCGCCGGGTTGAACCCCCCCGACATGGTGAGGGTTCCCGCCGAAAGAAGGGTCCACGAGTACGACTGCGACGAATTGAAGGAGTTTGCCGTGCCCGTGATGAGGTTCGTGGAGTCGACGCCGATGACCTGGATCTCAAACGGGCTGCCCGGGGTCGCGGTGATGTCCACGCTGCCCGTCGCGTTGATGGTGCTGAAGTCGACGCCCGGGGTACCCGCGGCGTTCATGATGGAGAACTGAAGGAAGCCGCCCGGCCCCAGGACGACGCTGGCGCCGGAACCGAAGGAGAAGGTCCCGACCACGGGCGTCGACGTGCTCCCGAACGCGTTCCCGACCCGGCCGCCGCCCCCCGCGAGGACGGATCCGCCCTGGAACGAGATGCTCTGCGGCACGGCGGGGTCGAAGGTCCCGAATCCGCCCATCGCGAATGCGTTCGACCCGGTGTTGACGGTGTTCGTCACCGTCACCCCGGGCCCGATTCCCAGCGCGGCGGCGTTGCCCATGCTCACGGGTGCCGTCCCGAAGGCGGAATTATTGCCGGCCACCACCAGCATGTTTGCGCCGATTGTCGTCCCTCCCGTGTAGGTGTTGGCGCCGAAGAGGTCCAGCTCCTGGCGGAATCCCTCGACGTCGAGCGCGCCCGCACCGTTTACGGTCCCGTAGAAGGCCGGGTCGCTCCCGAGGTAGAAGAAGAGGGTCGAGCCCGCGCCCAGGTTGATGGCGTTCGTCGAGCCCGGGCCATCGCTCACGAGGCCCTCGATCGCGGGGATCGAATTCGGCGCGAAGTTCAGCGTGGAATTCTGCATCGAGAGGTTGAACAGGGTGGGGCTGCCGCCGTCCGACGTGAAGTTCGCCGTGGAGTCGGTGAGCATCAGGGAGTTTACGAACGGCGAGGCGCTGCCCAGGTTCAGGACGCTGCTGATCGCGTCGACCCAGGCCGATCCCAGGCCCCAGTCGTTCCCGACCGTGACGCTCGCGTTGCTGATCGTGGTACCGCCCGAGTAGGAGTTGCTGCCGTTCAGGACCACCATACCCTGCTCGACGTTCACGCCCCCGTTCCCGCTGATGTTCCCGGAGAACGTGATGCAGTTGGAGCGGTCGAAGGCGAGGGTGCCGCTGTCATACACGTCGCCCGCGATCGAGCCCGTCGTCCCGCCGTTGCCCAGCTGGAGCGTCGTCATGCAACCGATCGTCGTCCCTCCGGAATAGTCACTGTCGCCCACGAGCGTCAGCTTCGTCCCGCCATTCCCGTTCACGACGAGGCCGCCCGGGCCCGTGATGTACCCGTAGTAGGTGTTGCAGCCCGTATTGTACACGGTCAGGTCGGTCTCCACCGCCAGGTTGACCGTCGAGCCACAGGTGGCGTCGTTCAGGTTCTGGATCGCCTCGCTGTAGTTGACGTTGAGGGTCGCGCCCATGCCGAGGTACACGTCGGAATTCGGGGAGTAGGCGTAGGGCGTGGAGTCGGAGAGGACGGTGTTCGGGTTGAGGTTCGTCTGGCCGGAGTAGGTGTTGTTCCCGCCGAGGGTCACCATGCCCTGCTGAAGGGTGACCCCGCCGTTGCCGCATATGATCCCGCTGAACGTGATGCAGTCGGAGCGGTCGAAGGAGAGGGTCCCGTTGTCCACCACGTTGCCCGTGATCGAACCCGTCGTGCCCCCGTTGCCGAGCTGGAGCGTCGTCATGCAGGCGATGTTCGTGCCGCCCGAGTAGGTGCTGTCGCCGACGAGGGTCACCATCCCGTCCTCCACATTCAGGCTGCCGACGCCGCAGATGGGCCCGCAGAAGGTGAGGCAGTTGGAACGGTCGAAGGCGAGCGTCCCGTTGTCGACCACGCTTCCCGTGATCGACCCGCTTGTCCCCCCGTCGCCCAGCTGGAGGGTCGTCATGCACCCGATCGTCGTCCCGCCGGAGTAGTCGTTCGAGCCGAGAAGCGTCAGGCTCGTGGAGCTGTTGCCATTCACCGTCAGGGAGCCCGATCCCGTGATGTACCCGTAGTAGGTGTTGCTCCCGGTATTGAAGACCGAGAGGCCCGCCTCGGAGCCGAGGTTGACGGTCGACCCGCAGGTGGCGTCGTTCAGGTTCTGGATCGCCTCGTTATAGTAGACGTTGAGGGTGGCGCCCATGCCGAGGAACACGTCGGAATTCGGGGAGTAGGCGTAGGACGTGGAGTCGGAGAGGGTGGTGTGCGCGCCGAGGTTCGTCTGGCCGTAGTAGGAGTTGTTCCCGCCCAGCGTCACCATTCCCTGCTGGAGGGTGACCCCGCCGTTTCCGCATATGACCCCGCTGAACGTGATGCAGTCTGAGCGGTCGAACGAGAGGGTCCCGTGGTCCACCACGTTCCCCGTGATTGACCCCGAGGTGCCGCCGTCCCCGAGCTGGAGGGTCGTCATGCAGCCGATCGTGGTCCCGCCTGAATAGTCGCTGTCGCCGAGGAGCGTCAGCGTAGTCCCGCCGTTCCCCTCGACCGTCAGGGAGCCCGATCCCGAGATGTACCCGTAGTAGGTGCTGTTCCCGGTGCTGTACACCGTCAGGTTGGTTTCCTCGCCCAGGTTGATCGTCGAGCCGCACGAGGCGTCGCTCAGGTTCTGGATCGCCTCGTTGTAGTAGACGTTGAGAGTGGCGCCCATGCCGAGGAACACGTCGGAATTCGGGGAGAAGGCGTAGGAGGTCGCGTCCGAGAGGCTCGTGTTCGGGGCGAGGCTCGTCGTGCCGTAGTAGGTGTTGCTGCCGCCGAGCGTCAGCATCCCCTGCTGGATCGTCACGCCCCCGTTGCCGCTGATGTTCCCCGAGAACGTGTAGCAGTTGGAGCGGTCGATCACGAGCGTCCCGTTGTCGACCACGTCGCCGATTATGGATCCCGTCGTCCCGCCGTCGCCCAGCTGGAGGGTCGTCATGCAGTTGATCGTCGTCCCGCCGGAGTAGGTGTTGTCGCCGGTGAGGGTCACGGGCCCGGCGATGATGAGCGAGCCGGCCTCCTCGATGTCGCTTATGGTTCCGGAGAGCGTCAGGGGCGATGCCGGGTCCGGGGAGAACGTGACGGCGCTCCCGATCGCGATCGAGTTGCCGACCGAGATCGTCCCGAGGCCCGAGGGCGTCGTGAGGAACGTGCCATTGTCGAGGGAGATCGTCCCGGTGCCCGCCGGACCGGAGATCACCTCGCTGCCGTCCATCGTGCTGCTGGCTCCCAGCGAGAGGTAGGTCCCCGCCCCCGTGACCCAGGTCCCGCCGCTGTAGGTGCTCGCCCCCGAGTTAAGGACGACCGAGCCGGCCCCGTTGGAGGTGATCATGAGCTCGGACGAGCCGCTTATGGCCCCGTTGACCCAGATGTTCGAGTCGTTGAGGCCCCACGTCTGGTCCGAACAGAGGACGACGTCCGCGTCGATGTCCATCGCCCCGGTCTCGCTGGTTCCGCCGCTGAGCGTGATCCCATTCGAGCCCAGGAAGAGGGTCCCCGGGCCGACGATCGAAAGGTTGCCGCCCGCCGTGCCGGTTCCCTGCGAGACGATCCCCGCCATGCTCGCGGAGGTGTCCAGGGTGAGGAGGTTGACGGTCCCGTTCCCGTTCGTGAAGAACACGAGGCTGCCGGACCCGGGGACCGCCCCGTCGTCCATGTTGTTGTCCCAGTTGGCCGAGGTGCTGAATGTGGTGTCCCCGGTCGAGGTCCAGTCGACCTCGGTCTGGGCCTGCGCTCTTTCGCAGGCCACTACGCACAGCACGGCGCAGACGGAGCAGAACTTCCGCCAAATCATCGGCGAAGGCTGATACAATCAAATTGCAACTGCAACGGAATTTCTCGTGTATTCGGCGCGGGGCATGATTTTCGTAAATTATTAAATTAAAGCATGTTATCGGCTTATATGGTCCTAGCGTTTGCAGGGCGAATGGCAGGCCGGGCCCGAATCTTCAGTTCGGCCCCCTGAGGAGCGGCGCCAGCACCTTCCAGACACCCTGGGCCACGATCTCAGCCCCGGCAGGGTTGGGATGAATTCCATCGTTCTGGTTCAACCCGGTTTTCTCCGCGACGCCGTCCAGGAGAAAGGGCACCAGGGTCGCCTGGTTCCTCAGGGCCAAGGCCGGGAACAGGGCGCGGAAAGCGTCCGCATACTCCTGTCCCATGTTGGGCGGCATCCGCATGCCCGCCACGACAATCCTGGCGCCGGGACGCTTCAAGCGAACGCGGTCGACGATCGCCTGAAGGTTCGCCCCGGTCGCCGAGGTGGGGGTTCCCCGGAGGCCGTCGTTTGCCCCGAGCTCCAGAAAGAATACATCAACCCCCTGGTTGAGGACCCAGTCGACCCGGCGCAGGCCGCCGGCGCTCGTCTCGCCGCTCAGGCCCGCGTTCACCACGCGCCAGGGCAGGTGCTCGGCGTCCACCAGGGCCTGGATCCTCGCGGGATAGGACTGGGTGCCGGGATCGGGGAGCCCGTATCCGGCCGTGAGGCTGTCTCCGAAGAACACGATCGTTCGCGGCGCGGGAGGCTGCGCCCCGGCCATCGACGGGGCCGCCAGGGACAGGAGCGCCGCCACGAGGGGCAGCCTCCAGGGTCCGCGGGCCCAATTCCCCGCCCAGGTGTCCGTGTGCGAATCCATCGGCGGGCATGAAGGTGGCGGGGCGGTCCCGCGTTTTCGAGCGCGAACGGCCGGGTGATCGCGTTTGCGCTCCGGGAGAAGGGCGTGTTTCGTGGGGGCCATGCCTGCACAAGCGATGCTCCGGGTGAGCCGGCTGACCAAGACCTACGCGACTGCGGCCGGCCCGCTGACCGTCCTTCACGAGGCGAGCTTTGAGCTCGGGGCAGGCGAAAGCATCGCCGTCGTGGGGCCGAGCGGGAGCGGGAAGACGACCCTCCTCGGGCTCTGCGCGGGGCTCGACCGGGCCACGGGGGGCTCGGTGGAGCTCGCCGGGGAGCGGCTCGACGCGCTCGACGAGGACTCCAGGGCCCGCGTCCGCAACGCGAGCGTCGGGTTCGTCTTCCAGAACTTCCAGCTCATACCGACGCTGACGGCCCTGGAGAACGTGCTCGTGCCGCTCGAGCTCCGGGGCGAGCGGGGATGCGAGCCCCAGGCCAGGGCCCTCCTTGAGCGGGTGGGGCTGGCGGCCAGGTTCGACCACTATCCCGTGCAGCTTTCGGGGGGCGAGCAGCAGCGGGTGGCGCTTGCCAGGGCGTTCATCAACGCCCCGAAGATCCTGTTTTGCGACGAGCCCACGGGCAATTTGGACGGCGACACGGCGGATTCCATGGTGGAGCTGATCTTCGGCCTCAACCGCGAACGCGGGACGACGCTGGTCCTTGTCACCCACAACTTCGAGCTCGCGGGCCGCTGCCAGCGCATCCTCAGGCTCCGGAACGGCTCGGTGGCCTCCGACGAGAGGACCGCGCCCGCGGCCTGACCTGCCCGCATGCGCTTCATCCTCCTCATGGCATGGCGCGACTCGCGCGCATCCCGCCGCCGCCTTGTCCTGTACTCGCTCTCGGTCGTGCTCGGGATCGCCGCCCTGGTCTCGATCGGTTCGTTCAGCGCGAACGTGAGCAGCGCGATCAACCGCGAGGCGAAGAGCCTCCTCGGAGCCGACCTTTTCGTGACGGCCCCGGCGCCGCTCCCCGCGGCGGTGATGGACCACCTCGCCGCGCAGGGCGGGGAGATTGCCCGGGAGCAGACCTTCTCCTCCATGATGACCTTCCCTGCGCAGGGCAGGCTCCGGCTGGTCCAGGTTCACGCGGTCGAGGGGGCGTTCCCGTTCTACGGCAGGTTCGAGACTGACCCCCCCGGTGCCGCCCAGCTCCTCAGGGAGGGCGGGGACCGCGTCATCCTCGAGCCGACGCTCCTTGCCCAGTACGGGCTCAGGGCGGGGGACAGGGTCAGGCTCGGCAAGACGCTCTTCACCATCGCCGGCTCGCTCCGGAAGGTACCCGGCGAATCCCCCGGGGTCGCGATGATGGCGCCCCGCGCGTACATCCCGATGGGATCCCTCGCCGCGACCGGCCTCGCCGGGGCCGAGGCGCTGGCGAGGTACAGGGCGATGGTCAGGCTGCCCGAGGGCGCGGACGCTGATGCGCTCGCGCGCACGATGAAGGAGCGCTTCCCGCTGCTGCGGCTCTCGTTCGAGACGGTCGGCGAGCGCAAGCGCAACCTCGGGCAGGCGGTGGCCCACCTGGACGGATTCCTCAGCCTGGTGGGCTTCGTGGCCCTGGTGCTGGGGGGGATAGGCGTGGCGAGCGCGCTCCACGCCTACATACGCGACAAGATCCCGACGGTCGCCGTGCTGCGCTGCCTTGGCGCGAGCGCGAGGCAGAGCTTCTCCGTCTACCTCGCCCAGGGGCTTGCACTCGGTTTCGCCGGCGCTTTCGCCGGCGGGGCCCTGGGCGTCGGGGTGCAGCGGGCGCTCCCCGCGCTCTTCCGGGGCGTCCTTCCGATCGACGTGGATTTCTTCGTGTCGTGGCCCGCGCTCCTTCGGGGCACCGGGGCCGGGGTGGTGATATGCCTCCTCTTCTCGCTCCTCCCGCTGCTTTCCGTGCGGCGGATCCCGCCGCTGGCCGCCCTCCGGTCGGCCGTCGGGGAGCGCGCCGCGTCCGCCCCGGACCCCTGGCGGCTCGGGATCGCCGCGGTCATCGCAGCGTCCGTCGCCGGGTTCGCGGTGTGGCAGACGGGCGCCTTGTCCATCGGGCTCGGCTTCGCGGGGATGCTCGGGCTGGGATTCCTCATCCTCGCGGGGCTCGGGAGCGCGGTCGCCTGGGCCTCGCGGCGCTTCGTCCCCAGGGGCCTGCCCTATGTCGTGCGGCAGGGCTTCGGGAACCTCCACAGGCCTAACAACCGCACGGTCCTCCTCCTGCTCTCGCTCGGGCTCGGGACCTTCCTCGTCCTCACGCTCCTCCTTGTCCGGACCACGCTCCTCAATGAGATCCGGGGCGCGGACGCGCTCGGCCGGCCTAACCTCATCTTCTTCGACATCCAGGACGACCAGATCGGCCCCCTCGAGGCGGTGGCCTCCTCCGCGGGCTCGCCGGTCGGGGAGCGCGCCGCGATCGTGACAATGAAGATCACGTCGGTGAGGGGCGTCGGGGTCGAGAGGCTGCTCAAGGAGAAGGACATGAAGATCGCGGCCTGGGCGCTGCGCCGCGAGTACAGGTCCACGTTCCGCGGGAGGCTCTCCGCGACGGAGAAGGTGGTCGAGGGGGCCTTCACGGGCCGCGCCGCGGTTGCCGACGGCCCCGTGCCGATCTCGGTCGAGGAGGGCCTCGCCCGCGACATGCAGCTGCGCCTCGGCGATGAGGTCGACTGGGACGTCCAGGGCCTGGCCGTCCGCACCCGGGTGGGCAGCATCAGGACCGTCGAATGGCGCCGCCTGGAGCCCAACTTCTTCGTGGTCTTCCCGGAGGGCGTGCTCGAGGGCGCGCCGAAGACCTATCTGGCGGCGCTCCACGCGGACTCGGCGGCCCAGTCGGGGAGGGTCCAGCGGGCGGTCGTGGACGCGTTCCCCAACGTGACCGCGATCGACCTGGCGCTCGTCGTGGAGACGCTCGACGGGATCTTCTCGAAGGTCGCATTCGCGATCCAGTTCATGGCCCTCTTCACGGTTGCGACGGGCCTTGTCGTACTCGCGGGCGCCGTCCTCATGGGACGCCACCAGCGCATCCGCGAGACGGTGCTCCTCAGGACCCTCGGCGCGACGCGCCGCCAGCTGGCGCTCATCCAGCTCGTCGAGTACGCCGTGCTGGGCGTCCAGGCGGCCGTCGTGGGAGCCGCCCTCGCGGTCGCGGGAAACCTCCTCCTCGCCCGGTACGTGTTCCACGTGACGGCCTCCTCGCCTCTCGGCCAGGTCGCCGCGGCCGTCGCCGTCGTCTCCGCGCTCGCCGTGGCGACCGGCCTGGCCGCGGGCCGCGGCGTCCTCGACCACCCGCCGCTCGAGATCCTCAGGCAGGAGACATAGCATTTGGGTCCCGTCATTCGGCCCCTTGAGCGCGGCACAGGGCCCGGGAACTCGAGCCCCCGCCGAAACGATGGCACCCCGCCTTGCGTCTCCTGTCCCAGAGGCCAGACTCTGTTTCGCCCACACTCGAAGTGCCGATCGTTCCCCCCTCCCCAGCCCGCGCCCTGCGGGCCCTCCTGGCCGCCGCGGCGCTCGCGGCGCTCGCGTGCCCCGCACCGGCCTCGCCCTTCTCCGCCCGGGGATTCGCATCCGCCAGGGAGAGCGCCCTGGGGTACAGGGAGGGCGTGGTCCTCGCCAAGCCGAAGCCGCTGCTTGCGTCCGACATAGACCAGATTGAGCGCGGAGAGGGCCTGGGCCTGAGGGCCCGGTTCGAGCGGTTCGGCAACGTTCGGGTCATCAAGCTCGCCGCGGGCGACACGGTTGAGGCGGCGGTCAAGCGCCTCATGGCGACGGGACGCTACGAGTACGTCGAGCCGGACTACCTGAGACAGACCCACGCCGTCCCGAACGATCCGGATTTCGGAAGCCAGTGGGCCCTGAAGAACACGGGAGCGAACGGCGGCGTCGCCGGGGCCGACATCAGCGCGGAGGGGGCGTGGGACACCCTGTCGCTCGCCCCCAACGTAATCGTGGGGATGCTCGATTCCGGGGCCCTGACGACCCACGAGGACTTGCTGGCGAACCTCTGGGTCAACCCGAGTCCCGGGACCACGACCTCCTATTCCGTGCCGGGCTCGGGTTCGGTAACCGAGACGGACAGCCTCAATGGGCTGAACGGGGTCGCAAAGACTGGGCTTCCGACCGACGACGTCGGGCACGGCACGCTCACCTCCGGCGTCGTCGGTGCCGTGGGCAACAACGCCAAGGGCGTGGCCGGGGTCGCCTGGAAGGTGCAGCTGATGGAGCTCAAGTTCCTGGGCAGCGGGGGCATGGGCTCCACGTCCGACGAGCTGCCCTGCATCGATTACGCGATCAAGCACGGCGTCGGGGTGATCAACGCAAGCTTCGGCAGCTCCAGCGGGTCCCAGGCCGAGATGGACGCGATCCAGGCGGCGGGCAAGGCCGGGATCGTCTTTGTCTGCGCCGCCGGCAACGACGCGGAGAACATCGACATCTCGCCCGCCTTCCCTGCCGACTACCCGCTCGACAACATCATCTGCGTCGGGGCGAGCGACAACCGAGACCTGCCCGTCTATTTCACGAACTACGGATCGGGCTCGGTCGAGATATTCGCGCCGGGGGAGGGCATCCTATCGACCTCGAATTCCGGGACGACCGGCTACGCCTACGCCAGCGGGACCTCGCTCGCGGCGCCCTTCGTCACCGGAGCGGTCGCCCTGCTCAGGGCGAAATACCCGGGGGACACCTACCGCCAGACGATCAACCGCATCCTCAACTGCGCCGACATCATCCCGGCGCTCGCGGGCAAGGCCCAGACCGGCGGCCGGCTCAACCTTGCCACCGCGCTCGCGACGGCGGCGGGCACGCCCCCGAACGCGACGTTCGCGGGCAGGGTCGTCCTCGCGGGCCTGGATCCCTACACCCGCTCCAACAACGCGGACGCGGCGGCGACGAGCGAGGCGGGCACTCCGACCGTCGCCGGGACCGCGGGGTCCCATTCCCAGTGGTGGGAGTGGAAGGCCCCCCAGGACGCCAGCGTCGAGATCGACACGAGCGGGACCGAGGGCGGGACCTACATCACGGGCGGGAGCACGTACCCGACGCTCCTCGGCGTCTACACGGGCCCGGGGCTAGGGGCGCTCACGCTCGTCGCGGACAACGCGAGCTTCGGGACGGAGCCCCTGGAGGGCAGCCCGGGCACGTCCGTCAGCTACAGCGAGGTGAAGTTCCACGCCTCGGCCGGGACGACCTACCAGGTCCTGGTCCAGGGCCAGGGCACGCAGAGCGGCCAGACCGTGCTGGCGATCAACACGGACCCGGACAACGACTCCGCCTCGAAGCCGAGGGTGCTGACCGGGCCGAGCGCGTCGGTCGTTGACGCCAACCCCAACGCGACGCTCGAGGCAGGCGAGCCGAGAATCCAGGGGCACGCCGGGGGTCATTCCCTCTGGTACGCGTGGACCGCGCCCTACACGGGAAGGGCCCAGGTGTCGGGGTACAGCTACGATTTTGATCCGGAGGTCGCGGTGTACACCGGGACCACCGTGAACGCGCTCGGGCTCGTCGCGTCGGCCGCCTCGACCGGCACCACGGGCACGACGACCGTCGAGAGCTCGTGCCTGGCGTCCTTCAGCGCGACCGCCGGCACGAGGTACCTGATCAGCGTCGACGGCACGACCTCCAATGACATCGGGGAGTTCACGCTCTCGATCGCGGACTCGCGGTGGCAGGGGCAGACCGGCGACGCGGTGACCTGCTCGCCCGCGGTGGGGACCGACGGGACGGTCTACGTGGGCAGCGGCGACAAGTCCTTCTATGCCTTCGGCCAGGACGGGGCCGTCGCGTGGAGCTACGCGGCGACGGCGGCCTTCGACACGAGCTCGGCGGCGATAGGCCCCGACGGCACGGTCTACGCGGGCTCGACCGACGGCAGCCTCTATGCGTTCGCGCCGGCCGGCGGGCTCAAGTGGAAGTACACGGTCCCGACCGCGGGCGCGGGCATCTCCTCGTCGCCGGCCATTGCCTCGGACGGCACGGTCTACTTCCACGCAGACGACGGCAACCTCTACGCCGTCACCCCGGCGGGGGCCCTCAGGTGGAAGGCCTCGGTGCCCGGGGTCTCCTATGCGGCGCCCACCATTGCGCCCGACGGCACGGTCTACTCGCCCTCGGACGGGGGCAGCGTCTACGCCTTCACTCCTGCCGGTGCCGTGAAATGGACGTACGCGACCCCGGTGTCCGGGGAGCAGATCTACACCGCCGCGGCGCTTGACGGGTCGGGAAACCTCTACTTCGCGACGCTGAGCGGCAACGCCTACTCGATTGACGCGGCGGGGAGCCTGAGGTGGACGTTCAAGGTGGGCAACGCGGTCACCTCGGCCCCGGCGCTCGCCAACGGGGCCGTTTACTTCGGCGGATACGACGGCTATCTTTACTCCCTCTCGGCGGCGAGCGGCGGACTCAACTGGAAATTCGCGCTGGGCGCGCAGGTGCGCGCGAGCGCGCCGGCCGTGGACGCGAACGGCGTGGTCTACGTCGGGTGCTACGACCACAACCTCTACGCGGTGGGCCCCGCGGGGTCGCTCGTCCGCGTCTACGCCGCGGACGACTGGATCCGTTCCTCGCCGGTGATCGCGGGCACGACCCTCTACTTTGGGAGCAACGACCACAAGGTCTACGCCTTCGACCTGGGGGTCGGTCCGGACGCGGCGGACTGGCCCATGTACCAGTTCGACAGCCTGCGGCTCGGCCGCGCCCACGTGGATGCCCTGGCGATCACCTCGGAGCCCTCCGCCGAGACCGTGACCCCGGGGTCCTCCGTGACCCTCTCCGTGGGCGCGACCGGTCCCGGCGCCCTCAGCTACCAGTGGTACGTCAACGGCAGTGCCATCGCCGGCGCGGTCAACTCGGACTACCTGATCGCTTCCGCGACCGCCTCCAACGACGGCTCGTACACCGTGGCCGTGACGAGCGGCGGGTCGACCGTGTCGAGCACCGCGGCCACGCTCACCGTTGCTGCCGCGCCGCCGCCGCCCCCCGGGGCCTCCGGGAGGATAGTGAACCTCTCGGCGCGCAGCGGCGTGGGGACCGGCGGCAACATCCTGATCGCCGGATTCGTGATCCAGGGGTCGGGGTCCAAGTCCGTGCTCCTGCGCGGCATCGGCCCGACGCTTGGGGTCGCCCCGTTCAACCTGGCGGGGTCGCTCGCCACGCCGCAGCTCACGCTGGTCTCGGGCGCCGGTGCCACCCTCGCGAGCGACGGCGCATGGGGCGGGGGATCCGCGCTCGTCACAGCCTTCGCACAGGTGGGGGCGTTCGCCCTTTCCGGGAACTCGGACGACTCCGCGATCCTCACCCGGCTCTCGCCGGGCTCCTACACCTCGGAACTCTCGGGCATCAACTCCACGACGGGAATCGGGCTGGCGGAGATCTACGACGCCGACACGGGCACCCCCACGGCGAACCTCGTCAACATCTCGGCCAGGGCCAGCGTGGGCTCGGGCGCGAACGTGCTGATCGCCGGATTCGTGATCCAGGGAAGCCAGCCCGTGAAGCTGCTCCTGCGGGGCGTGGGCCCGGCCCTGGGAGCCGCCCCGTTCAACCTGGCGGGGGCGCTCCCGCAGGCGACCCTCGGTCTCTACGACTCCACAAGCACCCAGATCGCGGGCGACTCGGGGTGGGGCAACCCGCTGGTCCCCGGCTCCTCCGGGGTGTCGGCGACCCTGCGCCTGGCCACGCCGGCCGACATGAGCGCCGTCGGGGCGTTCGCCCTGCAGGCGGGCTCCGCGGACAGCGCGATGGTGGCCATCCTCCCTGCGGGGAGCTACACCGTCCAGCTGGGGGGGGCCGGCGGTGCGACGGGTGTCGGGCTTGTCGAGGTCTACCTGATGCCGTAGCGCCCCTCACTCGTTGGAGGGGGTGTAACCGGTCTCGGTCGCGACAATGAAGGCCTCGAGCTCGGCAGGCGTCAGGGTCTCGGGGTCGCTCGGCGGCTCCCTCCCGAGGAGCACCTTGGAGATGATCCGGGCGCGCTCGGGTGCGTTCGCGGAGCGTCCAAACGCAAGATAGTACCGGCTGGGGTCCACCGCGAACTGCACCTTGGCGCCGGCGGCCACCCGCACCAACCGATCGAAGGGCAGCCGGATCGAGAGCTCTCCCCCCGCGGCGCGCGAGGCGCCTAGCGCCACGTCGACCTCGTCGCCCCGCCGCCTCAGGTCGATGTCGAGGCGCCAGTCCCTGAAGCGGAAGTTGCCGATGTGCGCGTGGTCCATCCCGGGGGCAAGGCTCGGCGCGAGCCCGAGGTCCGCGCGCGGCGCCTCCAGGTCGATCCCGAGGAAGAGGAGGAGGGTGGAGGTCACGAAGTCGCCGTGCGACCAGACGATCATGGGCTTGTCCGGGACGCCCCTGCGGTCCCAGTTCTCGGGCAGGTAGCAGAGCATCGCGTCCGCGTCGTAGCCCCTCTTGCGGACGATGCCCGAGAGCAGGTACCTCCATGCGAGGTCCGTCCTGCCGAGCAGCCACTCGTCCTGCGCGGCCCACGAGCCGATGATCGGCCATGTGTCGAGCTCCCCATTGGGCGCATGGGGGCTCCCGGGATTGGGGCCGAACCGGAAGATGGAATGGTCGGGGTTCTCGAGGTCGCGGATGATCTCGGCCTGGGTGGAGGCGAAGCGGGGGTCGTCGACGGGGATGATCCCCTGGTTCCTGCCGAACACGGAGAACCGCCCGATGATCAGCATGCCGGCGTCGACGCGCTCGTCCCTGAGGGGACCGTTGCGGTTCTCCGCCTTCGGGTACTCGGGGTCGACGAACGACTTTCCCGCCGGCCCGGCCATCGGTATGATCCGGCCCCTGCCGGGGTCGTAGGCCTGCCTCAGGAACCGGGCCTGGAGCTTGTCGGCCGCTCCGTTCCATTGGCGCGACTCGTCCCCGTGCCCGAGCGAGTCCGCGATCTTCGCGGCGGCCCGGAGGCCGCTGTAGACCTCCGCGTTCGGCCATGTCGAGGGGGCCGGGATGAAGCAGATCCACTCCTCGGCAAGGTTGAGCATGCCCTCCCGGGCCACGCGCCCGACGTAGTAATCCGCGTAGTACTTCACGTACGGCCACGCCGAACCGAGGAACGCGGCGCCGTCCGGATTGAGGTGCGAGTAGTACCAGATGCCGGTGATCGCGATCGCGGGCTGCTGGGCCTCCCGCTCCCCGCCCACCGAGAAGTCCCTCTGCGCGGTCCAGAACGCGAAGTACCTGTCCACGGAGGGGTAGTCCCCTGCGAGGGAGAGCCCGATCATCGTGTAGGTGCCGTCCCGCAGCCAGGAGTCCCTGTAGAAGAAGACGTCCGCCATCACGTCCCCGGAGGCGAACTGCGACGCCCTGATGGCGTCGATGGAGTAGTCGAACATCCTGTCGAGCTTCGGGTCGTCCGTGGCGACGGACACACGGTCCGGGTCCGGCCCGGCGGGGTCGGACGTCCCCCCGAGGAGGGTGGCCCACGCCCCTGCATACGACTCGCCCTTCCCGGGCGCCATCGCACGGCCGGTCGCGTCGATGCACAGCAGGACGTCGCGGGTCGCGTCGATCTCCTTCTCCACTCCCAGCTTGGCGACCGAGAGGGTCCGGCCGAGCGGGGCCGTCGCAAGGACGAGCTCCGGCCCGTCGGTCGTCGTCAGGACGGCATTCTCCCCCCGCCACAGGGTCGAGAAGGACGCGCTCCCGGCCGGGTCGTCCGACCGCGCATCCCGGGTGAACTCGGGGTACTTGAACCGTGCCGACAGCCTGAAGTCGACGGGGGCGGCAAACGCGTACCTCACGAAGATCGGGCTCAGGTCCGCACCCTTCCTGGAGGTGACCTCGATCGAGACCTGACCGTCGTCGGAGACGAGGTGGATGTAGCCCGGCCGCGAGCCTGCGTGGTGGTACCTGAGGGTCCGAAGGTCCAGCCAGTCGTCCCCCCTGCGGACCTTCCCGAAGACGGAGGTCTCCAGGAAGAGCGGCACGTGGCGCTTGCGCGCGGCGTCCATGCCCGACCAGATTTCCTTGATCTCGCCGTTGCGGCCCGCCCTGAGGAGCATCGTCGGGCCGGTCACGAACGTGTCGGTGATCTCGTAGTCCGGGACCTTGTCGACCGCCCTGAGGGCGGTGCCGGCCAGGGCCAGGGGAAGCAGGAGGCAAAGCGTCTTCATGCCTAGGTTCGGCCCGGATCCTATCCCCCGCCCGGAGGATTCCAACCGCAATTAGCGGGTAGCGGCGGGGCCTCGCCTCAGCGGCTCCCGTAGAACGCGGTGCCCCTGCCGCCGTCCCATCCCAGGCCCCGGCCGCGGGTCAGCGCCCGCTGGAGGAACGACTTCGCAAGCCTCACGGCCTCGGGCAGCGCCGCGCGGCGCCCGAGCCAGCACGCGATCGCCGCGGAAAGCACGCAGCCCGTGCCGTGTGTATTCGGAGTCACGATACGCGGGTTCTCGAACCAGACCGGGTTCATGCCCGGCATGACAAGGCAGTCGCGGCACACCCCGCCCGGGGCGTGGCCGCCCTTGGCCAGGACCGGCCGGCCGCACTCGCGCGCGAGGAGGGCCGCCGCTGCCGCGGCGTGGCCGTGGGTGCGAACGGCCATGCCGGTGAGCTCGGCCAGCTCGGGCCAGTTGGGCGTGACGACGGTGGCAATCGGGAGGAGGTGGGTCCTGAGGGCGCGCACCCCGGCCTCGGAAAGGAAGCGGGTGCCTCCCGAGGACGCCAGCACGGGGTCGACGACCAGGGGCGTCGGGGGGAACCGCGCTAGGGCCGCGGCCACGGCGCGGATGGCCCCGGGGCCGGGCAGGAGGCCGGTCTTCACCGCCGCGACCCTGAAGCCTGACATGACCGTTTCCACCTGGGCCCGTATGAGGGCGGCCGGGACGGGCTCCCATGAGTTGACCCGCTGGGAGTCCTGGGCGGTCACCGCCGTGACCGCCGTCAGGGCGTGGCCCCCGATCGCGCGGATCGTCCGCTGGTCGGCCTGGATTCCCGCGCCGCCCCCGCTGTCGGAGCCGGCGATCGTCAGGATGCACAGGGGGGAGATCACCGGGACCAGTCCCTCATCCCGCCGCGCAGGCTCAGGGCGGACCTGAAGCCGTGCCTGCGGAGGATCCCGACCGCGCGCAGGCTGCGGACGCCGGCCGCGCAGTACGCGACGGTGGGGACCGAGGGGTCAAGCGGCGCAAGGCCGGAGAGGGGGAGGGTCTCCAGGCGCCCGAGGGGAATGTGCACCGAGGGGTCGATCGAGGCCATCTCGCGCTCCCATTCCTCGCGCACGTCGAGGAGCTGGAGGGGTCCTCCGCCCCCGAGCAGGCTGCGGAGCCCCTTTGCGTCGATCTCGTCGCTCACGGCCTCCGCCACGCACGTCTCCCCGTATCCTTCCGGGGGAAGCTCGGTAATCCTCCTCTGCGCCGGGTCCGGGCGCAGGGCCACCGTGCACGCCTCCATCGTGAGGGCGTTCCAGACCAGGAGCCTGCCGGAGAGGGGTTCCCCGACGCCGGAGAGGACCTTGATGGCCTCGCAGGCCTGGGCGGTCCCGATCATGCCCGTCACGGCGCCGAGCACCCCTGCCTCAGCGCAGTTGGGGACGGTCCCGGGCTCGGGCGGCTCGGGGAACAGGCACCGGTAGGTCGGCCCCCCGTTGAGGTTGAAGACACTCACCTGGCCCTCGAATCCCTGGATGGCCCCGTAGACGAACGGCCTGCCGGCGATCACGCAGGCGTCGTTCACGAGGTAGCGCGTCGGGAAGTTGTCGGATCCGTCAAGAACCAGGTCGCACGAGCGCACGAGCCCGAGGGCGTTGGACCTCTCGAAGCGGACCGGGTGCGCGTCGACCTGGATCAGGGGATTGAGGGCGCGGAGCCTGCGGGCGGCGGCCTCGGCCTTGTTGGCCCCCGTGTCCGCGCCCGTGTAGAGGACCTGGCGCTGCAGGTTGGAGACGTCGACCGAGTCGGGGTCGACGACCGAGATCCTGCCGACGCCCGCGGCCGCGAGGTAGAGGAGGGCGGGGCAGCCGAGGCCGCCCGCGCCGATGACCAGCACGGACCCCGCCTTGAGCCTCTCCTGGGCCGCGGGGCCGAAGCCCGCAAGCGAGAGGTGGCGCTGGTAGCGCTCAATGTCGCGGCGGTCGAGGGCCATGGTCGGGATCCTATGAGACGAGCGCCCGGGGCGCCTGCGCGGAACCGTCGTAGGCCCGGTCCCAGTCCTTCCACACGGGCTCGTAGCCCTGCGACCTGAGGAAAGCGGCGACCTCGGCCGGGCTGCGCGCGTCGTCGATCTCGAACTGCTCGAGCGATTCGGGCGCGCTTGCGTAGCCCCCGGGGTTCGTGCGCGAGCCCGCGCTCATCGCGGTGAAGCCGAGCCGGAAGGCCCGGTTGCGGAACGCCTCGCTCTCGCGGGTCGAGAGCGAGAGCTCGGCCTCCGGGCTGAGCAGGCGGAACGCGCATGTCGCCTGGACCAGGTCGCGCTCGTTGAAAGGGGTCACGGCCAGCTCCGCCCCCTCGTGGGGCCTCAGGCGGGGGAACGACACGGAGGTCTTCATCCGCCAGTGGACGGTCTCGACGTGGCGCAGGTGGAGGCCGGTGTACCAGGCGTCGGCCCTCCAGTCGCTCAGCCCGAAGAGCGCGCCCAGGCCCACCTTCTTGATCCCGGCGCGTCCCAACCGGTCGGGGGTCTCGAGCCGCCATGCGATGTCCGCCTTCGGCCCGCTCAGGTGGTTCCGGGCGTAGGCCCCGGGATCGTAGGTCTCCTGGTAAACCATGACCGCGCTCAGCCCCTCGCCGGCGAGGGCTGCGTAGTCCCCCTCGGGCAGGGGCTGCACCTCGATCCAGAGCCCCGAGAAATGCGGCCTCAGGAGCCTGAGGGAGTTCGAGAGGTACTCGAGGCCGACCCGGCCGGTCTCGCCCGTCACGAGGAGGACGCTGTCGAACCCGTGGGAGCGGAGGACGCGCGCGTCCGCCAGGATCTCGGCGTCGCCGAGCACCTTCCGCCGGATCTTGTTGTGGGCGCTGAACCCGCAGTAGGTGCAGACGTTCGCGCACGCGTTCGAGAGGTAGAGGGGGGCGTAGAGGCGCATGGTCCTGCCGAAGCGCTCGACCGTGTTCTGGTGCGACGCCTGGGCCATGTCCTCTAGGAAGGGCGCCGCAGCGGGGGAGAGGAGCGCGGCGAAGTCCTCGAGGTCCACCGAGCCGCGGGCGCGGCCCAGGGCCCTCCTCACGTCCGCCGGCGCCTTGGAGGAGATCCTGCGCGACACCGACGCAAAGTCGTGCCGGCGCCACTCGTCGACGAAGTTCATGGGCCCGCCTCCCCGAGGAAGGAGGTGAGGGGGGACGTTGCCTGCGCCCTTGCCGGCCCGCCGCCGGCCTCGGGGCGCGCAAGCCCCGCCTCCCGGGCCCGCCTTCCCGCCTCGACCGCCAGCCGGAACGCGGCCGCCATGCCGGCGGGGTCGTCCGCGGCGGCGATCGCGGTGTTCACGAGGACGGCGTCCGCGCCCATCTCGAGCGCCTCGGCGGCGTGCGACGGGGCCCCGAGGCCCGCGTCCACCACGACGGGGACAAGGCTCTGGGCGATGATGATTTCCAGGAAGGCGCGCGACGCCAGGCCGAGGTTGCTCCCGATGGGGGCGCCGAGCGGCATGACCGCGGCGGCGCCGGCCTCCTCGAGGCGCTTGCACAAGACCGGGTCGGCGTGGACGTACGGAAGGACGATGAAGCCGCGTTTGACGAGGAGCTGGGTGGCCTCGAGCGTCTCGACCGGATCCGGCATGAGGTACTTCGGGTCGGGGTGGATCTCGAGCTTGAGCCAGTTGGTCTCCAGCGCCTCGCGGGCCAGCTCCGCGGCGAGCACCGCCTCGCGGGCCGAGCGGGTCCCCGAGGTGTTCGGCAGGAGCCGGTAGCGGGCGGGGTCGATCTGGTCCAGGATGTCGTCGGGCTCGCCCCCGGTGCGCACGCGGCCGAGCGCCACCGTCACGAGCTGCGTTCCCGAGGCCTCGAGGCTCTGGCGCATGGCCTCGCCCGAGCTGAACTTCCCGGTCCCGAGGAAGAGGCGGGAGGTGAATTCGACACCGGCGATGACGAGGGGGCGCGGGCTCATAGGGGTGCCTCCGCGGGAAACGCCTCCCACGACGACATGAGCTCGCGGAGGTTCTCCTCGATCATGCCGCCCCGGTGGAGGGCCGAGGTCACGGCGATCCCGGCGGCGCCCCCGCGGCGGAGGCGGGGGAGGTCCCCTGCGGCGACCCCGCCGATGACCCAGGCGGGGATGGCCCCGAGCTCCCCGATCAGGCGGAAGACGCCCTCGAACCCGAGGACGGGGGAAAGCCCCTCCTTGGTGGAGGTGAAGCGCAGGGGTCCGACCCCCGCGTAGTCGAGGCAGCCCGAGTCGACCGCCCTGCGGGCGTCGCCCGTGCCGTTCACCGTGCCCCCGACGATGCGGCCGGCCCCAAGGCGGCGGCGGGCGCCGCTCCAGTCGCCGTCCAGGCTCCCCAGGTGCACGCCGTCGGCCCCGGACTCGAGCGCGACCTCGACGCTGTCATTGACGACCAGGATCGCGCCGTGGAGGCGGCAGGCGCCCACGCAGGCCCGCGCCTCCTCGACCCAGCGGGCCGGGGGCGCCCCCTTCATCCGCAGCTGGATCCAGCGCGCGCCTGCGGCGCACAGGCGGGCGGCCTGCTCGGCGTGCGAAAGGCCCTCCCGGTCCTGGGTGAGGCACATCACCGGGGAAAGCACGGGTCGGTCAGGCGGCATCGCGGGCCTCCTCGAGCTTCCGCGCGGCGTCGCGCAGCGCCGCGAACGCGCGCACGGGGTCCGCCTCGCCCCAGACGGCGCCCATCGCGGCAGCCCCGTCGAACCCGAGTTCCCGGCAGCGCGCCAGGCCCCGGGCTGTGATTCCCCCGATCGCGAGCACGCGCGTGCCCGCCGCGCCCCGGTCGCCCTTCAGGGCCGCGCTCAGCTCCCCCCAGGGAAAGTCCGGGGCCGGGCCGTACCCGGGCTTGGACAGCGAGGGGAATATGGGGCCGAAGAACAGGCTCCCGTACCGGCCGATCCGCCCCCGCAGGGTGGCCAGGTCGTGGCACGAGCGGCCGGCGCCCGGTGCATCAGCGTCCCCGCCGGCGTCCCCCGCGTGCGTTCCGGCCAGCAGGAGCCTTTGCGCCAGCCCGGGGTGCCGGTGCAGGACGATCCGCGGCCGCCACGCGCGCGGCAGCGCCCGGAGCCACGCCTCGAGCCCGGCCTCCGTCCACGCCGGCTTCCGGACGTGGTAGCGCCCGAGGCCCTCCGAGAACATCCCCTCCATGGCGGCCACCTCGCGGGGGTCGGCGGACTCGGGGGAAATGACGGCGATCTGCATGGCGAAGGTTCCGGGCCTAGCCGCCCTGGGTGGCGCGGATCAGGAGGACGCTGTCCCCGTCTGCGAGGGGCCGCGAGCGCCAGCCCGAGCGCGGGACCACCTCCCCGTTGACCGCCGCCGCGACGCCGCGCCTGTCCGCCTGGCCGAGCTCGGAGAGGAGCGAGTGGAGCGTCGCGGGGGCGGAGAGCGCGCGGGGCTCCCCGTTCACGACGATCCCCGGGGCGGTGGGGGAGGCCTTCATTCCGCGGCGGCCACGTAGATCTCGCCGCCCTTCTCCAGGAACTCCCCGGATTTCTCGCGCATCCCCGCCTCGATCGCGGCCTCGGTCGTCAGGCCCTGCTCCTCGGCGTAGCGCCGGACGTCGTCAGTGATCTTCATCGAGCAGAACTGGGGCCCGCACATCGAGCAGAAGTGCGCCGTCTTCGCGCTGTCCTGGGGCAGCGTGGCGTCGTGGAACTCGCGCGCCTTCTCGGGATCGAGGGACAGGTTGAACTGGTCCTCCCACCGGAACTCGAAGCGCGCCTTGGACAGCGCGTTGTCGCGGTACTGCGCCGCGGGGTGGCCCTTTGCGAGGTCGGCCGCGTGGGCCGCGATCTTGTAGGCGATGACGCCCGCCCGCACGTCGTCCCTGTCGGGGAGGCCGAGGTGCTCCTTCGGCGTGACGTAGCAGAGCATCGCGGTCCCGTGCCACCCGATCATCGCGGCGCCGATGGCGCTCGTGATGTGGTCGTAGCCCGGGGCGATGTCGGTGGTGAGGGGCCCGAGCGTGTAGAAGGGGGCCTCCTTGCACCAGTCCAGCTGCTTCTCCATGTTCTCGGAGATCATGTGCATGGGCACGTGTCCGGGCCCCTCGCACATCACCTGGACGCCGAGCTCCCAGGCGCGGACCGTGAGCTCCCCCTGGGTCTTCAGCTCCGAGAACTGCGCCTCGTCGTTCGCGTCGGCGATCGAGCCGGGCCTGAGCCCGTCGCCGATCGAGAACGAGACGTCGTAGGCGGCCATGATCTCGCAGATCTCGTCCCAGCGCGTGTAGAGGAAGTTCTCCTGGTGGTGGGAGAGGCACCACTTGGCCATGATGGAGCCGCCCCGGCTCACGATCCCCGTCATCCGCCTTGCGGTCGACGGGATCGCCCGGAGCCTTACCCCGGCGTGGATCGTGAAGTAGTCGACGCCCTGCTCGGCCTGCTCGACAAGCGTGTCGCGGAAGAGCTCCCACGTCAGGTCCTCGGGCCTGCCGCCGGCCTTCTCGAGCGCCTGGTAGATGGGGACCGTCCCCACCGGGACCGGGCAGTTGCGGATGATCCACTCGCGGGTCTGGTGGATGTTCCGGCCGGTCGAGAGGTCCATCAGCGTGTCGCCGCCCCACTTGACCGACCAGCGCATCTTCTCGACCTCCTCGTCGATGGAGGAGGCGACCGCCGAGTTCCCGATGTTCGTGTTGATCTTAACCAGGAAGTTGCGGCCGATCACCATGGGCTCGAGCTCGGGGTGGTTGATGTTGGCCGGGATGATCGCCCGGCCCCGTGCCACCTCGTCGCGCACGAACTCGGGGGTGATCTCCCGCGGGATCGCCGCGCCCATTCCCTGGCCGGGATGCTGGCGCCACAGGGAATTCCTGGGGCCCGCGGCGGTGAGCTCCATCAGGTCTGCGGCGCGCTGGAGCCTCGAGTTCTCGCGGATCGAGACGTACTCCATCTCGGGAGTCACGATGCCCCGCCTGGCGTAGGCGAGCTGGGAGACGCGGCCGCCGGGCCTGGCGCGGAGCACGCGCCGCGCGCTCGTGTCGAAGAACTTGATCGGGTTGCGCCGCCCCTCGCTCTCGGCCTGCTCGCGGTGCTTCTCCGAGAGGTAGCCGTCGTCGATCGGGCGGACGCCGCGGCCGGAAATCTCCTCGACGTCGCCCCGCTCGCGGATCCACCCGTCCCTGAGCGCGGGCAGGCCCTGCTGGGGATCGCCGTGGAATCCGGGGTCGCCCCACGGGCCCGACGTGTCGTACACCCGCACGGGCTCGTTCGGCACCTCGGTGCCGTTCGGCAGGCGGGTGGGGGAGAGCGCGATCTCGCGCATGGGGACCCTGAGGTCGGCCCGCGAGCCCGCCAGGTAGACCTTCTGCGATGCGGGGAAGAGCCTGTGGCCCGGGCGGGGTGCGTCGTTCGATTGGGACATGGTGGGGATGGTTGTGGAGGCGGCGGCCCAATCCGCCGGCCGGGTCACAGATCCCTCCGCGTCGCGCGGACGGCCCTGTTTTCCCTACGGCGTTCTTGAGACGCATCAGGTTCGAAGGATTTGGCAGCGGATCTTGCAGCCATCTCAGCCCGGGATCCCCGGGCTCTCCTAAACGAGGATGGGTCCAAGTAAGCCGGGTTTCCCGGCGTATCAACCGCAATCGTCGGATTTGCCTTGAAACCCCGCCCCCGGCGAGGCGTCAAAGGATTGCAAGCATGCCCCGACGCCCCCTGCATTCCCCCCGATGACCCGCGATGCCCCCTGCTGTGGCGTGTCCACGAACATCGAGGATTACTTCCTGACACGCAGGAGATTCCTGAACCGGGTGGGGATGGGGTTGGGCGCGCTTAGCCTTGCGACGCTCCTGGACCCGCGGGACCTGGCGGCGGGGCCCGACCCGGTCGCCGGGGGCCCGAACCCGCTCGCGCCCCGGGCCCCGCCGCTTCCCGCGACCGCGAAGGCGGTCATCCACATCTTCGCCCAGGGGGCCCCGTCGCACATCGACACCTGGGACCCCAAGCCCGAGCTCGTGCGCATGGACGGGAGGGCGATCGGCGACAGCGGGGTCGCCATGGGTTCGCCGTTCAAGTTCACGCCGATGGGCAAGTCGGGGACGCAGGTGAGCGAGCTCTTCCCGGGGATAGGCCAGCACGTCGACGACATGGCCGTCGTCAGGTCGATGTACACGGACATCCCCGCCCACGAGGTGGCGACCGTCTTCATGAACACCGGTTCGCTCCGGATCGTGAAGCCGAGCATGGGCTCCTGGGTCGTCTACGGCCTCGGGACCGAGAACCAGAACCTGCCCGGGTTCATATCCCTTCGGAACGGGGGCCTCCCCTCGGGCGGGGCCGCGAACTACGGGTCGGCCTTCCTGCCGGGCGTGTTCCAGGGGTCGAGCGTCAACACCCAGGTGGCGACCGTGCAGCAGATGATCCAGAACATCCGCAACCCGTACATCGGGAGCGCGGAGCAGCGCCGCCAGATGGACCTCGTGAAGGAGCTGGACGCGATGCGCTCCAGGGACCTCCAGCACGACCAGGCCCTCGAGGCGCGCCTCGAGTCCTATGAGATCGCCTTCAAGATGCAGGCCGCGGCGACGGACGCGTTCGACCTGAACCGGGAGAGCGAGGCGACGCGCGCGGCCTACGGCTCGACGCCCCAGGGCAAGCAGCTCCTCCTGGCCCGGCGCCTGGTCGAGCGCGGCGTTCGGTTCGTGCAGGTGTGGCACGACGGCTGGGACCACCACCAGGACCTCCAGGAGCGGATCACGAAGAAGGCGAGGGAGGTGGACCAGCCGGTCGCCGCCCTCCTCGCCGACCTGAAGCAGCGGGGGCTCCTCGACTCGACGCTCGTCCTCTGGGGCGGGGAGTTCGGCCGGAAGCCGACCCGGGACCGCAACGGCTACGACAACCCCGGGCGCGACCACAATGCCCGGGCGTTCACGGTCTGGCTCGCGGGCGGCGGGGTCAAGGGAGGCATGGTCCACGGCGCCACGGACCCGTTCGGGGCCGAGGCCGTGACGGACAAGGTGCACGTGCACGACCTGCACGCCACGATCCTGCGCACCCTCGGGTTCGACCACACGAGGCTGACGTACCGCTTCAATGGGCGCGACTTCCGGCTGACCGACGTGGGCGGGAGCGTCGTCGAGAAGATCCTCGCATGACGCGGTCGCCGGCCAGGGCGGCGGCCCTCGCCTGGGTGGCGATCGCCTTTGCGGCCCGCCTCCCCGCGGCCGTCTCGCCGGCCGCGCCCGCGATCTCGGCGCAGGACCTCCAGTTCTTCGAGGCCCGGGTGAGGCCGGTCCTGGTCGACCGCTGCTACAAGTGCCACAGCCACGACGCCGACAAGATAAAGGGGGGGCTCATGCTCGACACCAGGGAGGGGATGCTCCACGGCGGGGACACCGGGCCCGCGGTCGCGCCCGGCAAGCCCGAGGACAGCCTGATCATCGACGCGATAGGCTACAAGGACCAGGACCTCCAGATGCCGCCCAAGGGGGAGCGCCTCTCCGACCAGCAGGTGGCCGACATCGCCGAGTGGATCCGCCGGGGGGCTCCCGACCCGCGTTCGCTCGTCGCCCGCGGCAGCTCTCCGGCCTATGGCGGGGTGGGCCGCGACCACTGGTCGTTCCTGCCGGTAAAGCGGCAGGCGGTCCCGGCCGTGTCCGACGGGGCATGGTGCGCGACCCCGGTCGACGCATTCGTCCTCGCCCGGCTCGAGCAGAACGCGATGAGGCCCAACTCCCCCGCCGACAGGTACACGCTGATCCGCAGGGCGACCTTCGACCTCACGGGCCTCCCGCCGACCGAGGCGGAGGTGCAGCGCTTCCTCGTCGACGACTCGCCCGACGCGTGGGCGAAGGTGGTCGACCGGCTCCTGGACTCGCCCCGCTATGGCGAGCGCTGGGGGCGCTACTGGCTCGACGTGGCCCGCTACGCCGACACCAAGGGGGACACGCCCCAGCGGGAGGACCCGCGCTTCCCCTTCGCATGGACCTACCGGGACTACGTGATCGGCGCCTTCAACAGCGACATGCCGTACAACGAGTTCATCGTGGAGCAGATCGCCGCGGACAGGCTCGTCTCGGAGGACCTGCGCAGGAGCCGGCAGACAGGGTCCCCGGTCGACCAGTCGAAGCTCGCGGCCCTCGGCTTCCTGACCCTCGGCAACCGGTTCGAGAACAGCGTGAACGACATCATCAACGACCGGATAGACGTGACGACGAAGGCCTTCCTCGGGCTCACTGTCTCCTGCGCGCGGTGCCACGACCACAAGTTCGACCCGATCCCCACGGCCGACTACTACTCGCTCTACGGGGTCTTCGCGGACTCGTCGGAGCCCAAGGAGGATCCCTGGCTCCGCCCGGTCCCCAAGACCCCGGAGCTCCAGGCGTACCTGGACGGCGTCAAGGCCGCGGGGGAGGCCAAGTCCGCCGTGGAGATGGAGGTCGCCGCGACGCGCCGCGCGGACCTGCCCGAGGCCGAGCGGCTTCTGAAGAGGCGCGAGCTCCTCAAGCAGCTCGTCCTCGCGAACAAGAAGCTCGTCGACCTTGAGTTCACGCCGGCGGCGCCCCCGAAGGCCGACGTCCTTGTCGACGTGGCCTCGCCCAGGGACTTCCCCGTGCTGCTGCGCGGCGAGGCCCAGAACAAGGGGCCGGTCGTCCCGAGGCATTTCCTGGGCATCCTCTCGCCCGACCCGAGGCACCCGGCCCCCTTCAGGAGCGGGAGCGGCCGGCTCGAGCTCGCCAGGGCGATCGCGAGCGCCTCGAACCCGATGACGGCGCGGGTGCTCGTGAACCGGGTCTGGCAGCAGCATTTCGGGACGGGATTCGTCCCGACGCCGGACGACCTGGGCAACCAGTCGGCCGCCCCCAGCAACCCCGAGCTCCTGGACTACCTGGCGTCGCGGTTCATGGACGAGGGCTGGTCGATAAAGGGGCTCCAGCGGCTCATCATGCTGAGCAGCACCTACCGGGAGGCGGGCGCCGGGAACCCGAGATACGCCGACCTGGACCCCGACGACCGGCTCCAGTGGCGCTACGGCGTCCGCCAGCTCGACTTCGAGCAGCTGCACGACTCGATCCTCGCGATCGCGGGCACGCTGGACCTCACGATGGGCGGCAGGCCGGTGCCGATCGGGAGCGAGGGGTTCGCGACAAGGCGGGCGGTGTACGCGTTCATCGACCGGCGCAACCCCGCCGAGATCCTGACCCAGTTCAACTTCCCGAACCCCAGCGTTCCGACCGGCAGGCGCTTCCTCACCCTGGTGCCCCAGCAGCAGCTCTTCCTGATGAACAGCCCCCTCGTGATCGAGACGGCCCGCAAGCTTGTCCACTCGGACGAGTTCATGGCCCAGAAGACCGACGAGCTGCGGGTGGCGGTGCTCTACATCGCGCTCTTCCAGCGTCCGCCGACGCCCGCCGAGACCGACCTGTGCATCCGCTACGTCCTGTCCAACCCGGGCGGCGCCTCGACCGAGGCCCCCGCCTCGACCCAGCAGTCGGATCGTGCCTCCCGCAACGCGGAGGCCCAGGCCAGGATGGCGGAAAACGCGATGCAGAACCTGCGCCGCAAGAACGCCCCCCAGGTGGAGCCCGGCGCGGCGGCGTTCAAGAGCCGCGCGCCGCTGGACGCATGGACGAAGCTCGCCCACGGCCTCTTCCAGACCGACGAGGCGATGTTCCTGAACTAGCCGGGTCAGTCGCCCGCCGGGTACGCGCACAGGGTGCCGTCCAGGCCCCCGACCACGACCCGACCCCCCTCGACCACCGGCGAGCCCACGTAGCCGGCCAGGTAGGCGTCGGCGCGGGAGGGCGCGGGGCTCCGCCATTTCAGCTGACCGGTGCTCCTGTCGACCGCGCAGAGGGATCCGACCGGCTGGAGGGCCGAGCTCGGGTACCGAACCGCCGTTCCGGCCGTCCCGATGAAGACCCTCCCGGCCGACGCGGCGGGCGCAGCCCAGCACCAGCCTCCCACGTCGCACTCCCACCTCGTGAGGCCGGTGGCGCCGTCGAGCTCGCGGACCTTGCGCAGGTCCGACGAGCCGATGTAGATGCGGCCGTCCGCCGGGACGGCGGTCGACTCCACCCAGGAATACCACTGGAAGGCGGTCCATGCGGGGGAGCCGTCGTCCGCCCGCAGCGCGTGAAGCCGGCATCCGCGGCTCCCGATCACCACGGCGCCGCCGGCGAGCGCCGGGTCGGACGGGATGGCGCCCTTCGTGTCGACCTTCCACTCCTGCGCGCCCGAGCGCAGGTTGAGCGCATGGACGAACCCGTCGAACCCGGCGAAGATGACCCGCCCCGCCGCGACGAGCGGGCGGGAGCGCACCCGCTCCGCCGTGGCGAACCTCCACAGGGTGGCGTGGGTCCGGGCGTCGATCGCATGGCAGCCCCCGTCCGCGGAGCCGACATAGAGAACGCCGGCATGGAGCTCGGGCGAGGAGGCCCTGTAGTCCCAGAGCGTCGAGGAGGGGCCGGGCAGGTCGCGCGCCACCTTTCCGCCCCCGATGTCCACGCGCCAGTTCTCACGGCCGCTCCCGGCATCGACCGCCACCAGGAACCCCGCGTCATTCGTAAGATAGACGACGCCGTCCCGCACGGTGGGCTCGTCGTAGACCGGAGCCCCGGTCGGGCATTCCCATTCCTGCAGGCCGTCGCCCAATCGGACCGCATGCAGGACGCCGTCCGCGCTGGCGATGTACGCCAGGGCGCCGGCCACCGCGGCCCTCGTCCAGAATCCGGCCTTCGCCTGGTACGTCCAGAGGGGCCCCGGTCCCTGCGGCGCGGCCGGGGCCTCGTCCTCGGCCGGGAGCGCCGGCGAGCGGTGCAGCCTGACCCGGGCGTCGCCCCAGAACGCCCCGGTCACCTCGTTGCCGTTAAGGTCAAACACGAGGCCGCCCCCTCCCGCGTAGCGGCCTTTGACCTGGGGGTCGGCCTTTACGGAGCCGAAGGCCGAGGCCGAGACATGCGCCTTCGGGAAGTATCCCAGCACCGCGAACGTGCCGTCGGCGGCGCCCTGGAACCGGATTCCGATCGCCGCCTGCTCGGAGGGGGTGACGCCGGTGGACTCCGCGGTCCCGGACCATGTGCCCTCGAGCGGATCGGGGGCGGAGGGGGCGCCCGGGGAGGGGAGCGCGCCGGCCAGCAGGCCGGACATCAGGATCAGGCGGGGCAGGGGAGCGAGGGTAGGCTTCATGGGTTTGCGGATCGGGGGCCGCGGGGCGCCCCCGGGGGCGCATCCAGCGGGTCCGTCCCCAGCGAGGGGCCACACCGCGCCAGAATGCGGCGCAAGGCGTCCCGCGGGGACGATTCGGTAAGGATGCGTCAGAGGTGAAAACACCGCCGGGGCCGCGCTCCCTTCAACTTTCCCGGCGCCGGCATTGAAGCCGGTTGGTGCGCAAACAATTGCCCGGCCCATTTTGAATTCGCTTGTCACGCGGTTCGCGAGCCGCTCTTTCAGGCAGAAATGGCATCCGGCTACACCGAGGCCAGCATCAAGACCCTTTCCTCGACCGAGCACATCCGGCTCAGGCCCGGCATGTACATCGGCCGCCTCGGCAACGGGGCCCACGCCGAGGACGGCATCTACGTGCTGCTCAAGGAGACGATAGACAACTGCGTCGACGAATTCACCATGGGCGCGGGCAAGAAGATCGAGATCGAGCTCGAGGAGCGCCGGGCCCGGGTCCGCGACTTCGGGCGCGGGATCCCGCTCGGCAAGCTCCTGGAGTGCGTCTCGGTCATCAACACCGGCGCCAAGTACGACAGCGAGAGCTTCAAGAAGGCCGTGGGCCTGAACGGCGTCGGCCAGAAGGCCGTGAACGCCCTCTCCATCGAGTACCGGGCCCAGGCGTTCCGGGACGGGGAGGCGAAGGTCGTCGAGTTCGCCAAGGGCAAGCTCAAGAAGGACCACCGGGTGACGAAGACCGAGGAGCGCAACGGGACCTCGATCGAGTTCGCCCCGGACGCCCAGCTCTTCGGTGCCGACCTGAAGTTCCGCGAGGAGTTCGTCGAGGACATGCTCTGGAACTACGCGTTCCTGAACCGCGGGCTCACGCTCCTGCTCAACGGCAGGCCCTTCAAGTCGGAGAACGGCCTCAAGGACCTGCTCGAGAAGAACCTGATCGGGGAGCCGCTCTATCCCATCATCCACCTCGAGGGCGACGACATCGAGATCGCGATCACCCACGGCTCCCACTACGGGGAGGAGTACTTCTCCTTCGTGAACGGGCAGCACACGACCATGGGGGGGACCCACCTCCAGGCATTCCGGGAGGCGTTCGTCGACACGCTCAGGAACTTCTACAAGCGCGACCTGGAGGCCTCCGACGTCAGGCAGTCGGTCGTGGCGGCGGTCTCCGTGCGGGTGATGGAGCCGGTCTTCGAGTCGCAGACGAAGACCAAGCTCGGCTCCAGCGTGATCGCGCCCGACGGGCCCACGATCAAGGAGTTCATCGGCAAGTTCGTCCAGCAGGCCCTCGACGTGTACCTGCACAAGAACCCGGAGACGGCCGACGCCCTCATCAAGCGGATCCAGGAGAGCGAGCACGAGCGCAAGGAGCTGGCCGGGATACGCAGCCTCGCCCGGGAGCGCGCCAAGAAGGCGTCCCTGCACAACCGCAAGCTGCGGGACTGCCGCCTTCACCTCGGCGACAAGAACGAGCGGAGCGAGGACAGCGTGATCTTCATCGTCGAGGGCGACTCGGCGGCGGGGTCCCTCACGGCATGCCGCGACGTGCAGACCCAGGCCGTGTTCGCGCTCAAGGGCAAGCCGCTCAACACCTACGGNNCGTTCTTCCTCCAGTTCTTCCCCGAGCTGATCGCGCACGGCAAGCTCTTCATCCTGGAGACCCCGCTCTTCAGGGTCCGCAACAAGAAGGAGACCCACTACTGCTACTCCGAGCAGGAGAAGTCTGCGGCCGTCGCGAAGGTCGGGGCGGCGCACGAGATCACCCGGTTCAAGGGCTTGGGCGAGATCTCCGCCGGGGAGTTCAAGGCGTTCATCGGGGACGACATCCGGCTTGAGCCCCTTACGCTCAACCACCTCCACAACAGCGACGTCCTGCTCTCCTTCTTCATGGGCAAGA
>PLXR01000061.1 GCA_003151495.1 Opitutaceae bacterium | reverse complement strand
CGGCCATGTTGGTCGCGATCGTGACGGCGGCCCTGAAACCGGCCCGGCTGACGATCTCGGCCTCCTGCTGGTGGTACTTGGCGTTCAGCACCGTGTGGATGATCCCCGCGCGCTTGAGCATCCGGGAGAGGACCTCCGAGGCCTCGACGCTCGTCGTCCCGACGAGCACCGGCTGGCCCCTCTTGTTCGCCTCCTCGATCTCGCGCACGACCGCGTTGTACTTGTCGCGGCGCGCCTTGAAGATGACGTCGTTCTTGTCGACCCGGATGCAGGGCTTGTTGGTCGGGATCACCTGGACCGAGAGGCGGTAGATGTCGCTGAACTCGGTCGCCTCCGTCTCCGCCGTGCCCGTCATCCCGGCGAGCTTCTCGTACATCCTGAAGTAGTTCTGGATCGTGATGGTCGCGTAGGTGCGCGTCTCGCGCTCGATCGTGACTCCCTCCTTGGCCTCGACCGCCTGGTGCAGCCCGTCCGACCAGCGCCTGCCCGTCATGACGCGCCCCGTGTTCTCGTCGACGATCATGACCTTGCCCTCCTGGACGACGTACTCCACGTCCCGCTCGTAGAGCGAGTACGCGCGCAGGAGCTGCGAGATCGCGTGGATGTCCTCGGAGATCACCGCGTAGCGCTGGTGCGAGGCGAGCTTGAGCTCCTCCCGCCTCTCCGGCGCGATGGCGTTGTCCCGCTCAAGGTCCGAGAACTCCGTCGCCAGGTCCGGGAGCATGAACGCGTCGGGGTCGTCCGGCCGCAGGTGCTTGCGGCCGATCTCGGTCAGGTCGGCCTGGTGCTGGCGCTCGTCGATGACGTAGTAGAGGTTCTCCTTGAGGTGGTAGAGCTCGTCCTTGTTCAGGTCGCTGTTGAGCTCGGTCTCGACCCGGTCGAGGAGCTTGCGCCACTCCGGGTTCTCCATGAGGCGCAGGAGCAGCTTGTTCTTCGGGTTGCCCATCTTCACCTGGACCAGCTTGCGGATGGCGAGGTCGCGCGCGTCGTTCGTGCGGTCGGGCTTCTCGAGGATCTCCTTCGCCTCGCCGACCAGCCGGTTGCACAGGCGGGTCTGGTCGTTCACGAGCCGGTCCACCCCGGGCCGCAGGCGCGTGAAGGGCTGCTCGCGCTCGATCGGCGCCGGCCCGGAGATGATGAGCGGGGTGCGTGCCTCGTCGACGAGGATCGAGTCGATCTCGTCCACGATGCAGTACCAGTGGTCGCGCTGGACCTGGTCCTCCTTGCGCGTCGCCATGCCGTTGTCGCGCAGGTANNTGACCGTGACGAGCTGGGCGTTGCGCCCGTTGAGCGAGTTGAGGTAGAGGGGAAGGGTCGCGACGAGGGTCTTGCCCTCGCCGGTCGCCATCTCGGAGATCCGGCCCTCGTGGAGCGCGATCCCGCCTATCAGCTGGACGTCGAAATGCACCATGTCCCACGTGAGCTCGTGCTCGCAGACCAGGGCCTTGGTGCCGACCAGCCGGCGGGCGGCGTTCTTGACGGTCGCGAACGCCTCGGGGAGGATCTGGTCGAGGGTCTCGCCCTTCGTCAGCCGCTCCCGGAATTCATCGGTTTTTGCGCGCAGCTGGTCGTCCGTAAGCGTCGAGTACGAACGGTCGAACTCGTTGATCCGGAGAACGATGGGCCGTACTTTCTCGAGAAACTTCTTGTAGTGTCTCCCTACGAAGGGTTTGAGCAGAAACGACAGCATTAAGGGTTAGACAATAGACCGCCGGCCCGCATTGGCAAATGACAAAATGCCAAGGCCCAGGAGGCCCTTCAAAGGCGCTTCCTGAAATACGCGATCGTGCGCTTGAGCCCGTCCTCCAGGGGGACCTTGGGCTCCCACTTGCCTAGCACCTTCTGCGCCAGGGTGATGTCGGGCCTGCGCTGCTTGGGATCGTCGGCGGGGAGGCGCTTGTGAACGATCTTCGAGCGTCCCCCGACCAGCTTGAGCGTGAGCTCGGCCAGCTCCATCATCGTGAACTCGCCCGGGTTCCCGAGGTTCACGGGACCGGGCGTCTCGGTCTGGCCCATCATGCGGACAAAGCCCTCGATCAGGTCGTCCACGTAGCAGAACGAGCGGGTCTGGGTGCCGTCGCCGTAGACCGTGATGTCCTCGCCCTTGAGCGCCTGGACGATGAAATTGGAGACCACCCTGCCGTCCGCCTCGTGCATCCTCGGGCCGTAGGTGTTGAAGATCCGCACCACCCGGATGTCGACCTTGTTCTCCCGGTGGTAGTCGAAGAAGAGCGTCTCCGCGCAGCGCTTGCCCTCGTCGTAGCACGACCTCCTGCCGATCGGGTTGACGTGCCCCCAGTAGGTCTCGGGCTGGGGGTGCACCTGGGGGTCACCGTAGACCTCCGAGGTCGAAGCCTGGAACACCCGCGCCCGCAGCCGCTTCGCCAGTCCGAGGGCGTTGATCGCCCCCATGACCGAGGTCTTGATGGTCTTGATCGGGTTGTACTGGTAGTGCGGGGGCGACGCAGGGCAGGCCAGGTTGTAGATCTGGTCCACCTCGAACTTGAACGGGTCTATCACGTCGTGGCGCACGAGCTCGAACCCCGGGTTGGCCGCGAACGAGGAGATGTTCTGCTTGCTGCCCGTGAAGAAGTTGTCGAGGCAGACGACCTCGTTGCCGTCGGTGAGCAGCCTTTCGCAGAGATGGGAGCCGAGGAAGCCCGCGCCCCCAGTAACAAGTATGCGCATGCGATGGGCATCGTGGCCAAAAGGCCGGGATTGGCGAGCGCTTTAGGGTCGCCGGCGCGGGATCAGCCCGCGGCTTCGTAGCGCCCGATCCAGGCCCTGTGCCAGGTTCCGTAGTCGCCGGCCGCGATGTGGGCTCGGGCCTGCTCCATCAGGTTGAGGAAGAAATGCAGGTTGTGGATCGTGACCAGCGTGCCTCCGAGCATCTCCCCCGCCGCGAAGAGGTGCCGCAGGTACGCCCGCGTGAAGTTGCGGCAGGTGTAGTTGTCGAGGCCCTCGACGAGCGGCCGAGCGTCCGTCCGGAACTTCTCGTTCCTCAGGTTGATCGGGCCGTCGGGCGTGAACGCGAGCCCGTTGCGGGCGACCCGGGTCGGGAGCACGCAGTCAAACATGTCGACGCCCAGGGCCACCATCCTGAGGATCTGAGGGGGCGTGCCCAGGCCCATGGTGTACCTCGGCTTGTCGGCCGGGAGGAAGGGCGTGGTCGCCGCCACCTGCTTGAGCATCTCGGGCTCCGGCTCCCCGACGCTCACCCCTCCGACCGCGTAGCCGGAGAAGTCGAGGGCGGCCAGGGACTCGGCGGCCTCCCTGCGGAGGTCGTCGAAGGTCGATCCCTGTGCGATCGCGAACACATGGCGCCCCGAGGCCAGAAACCCGCTCTCCGCGGCGACGTCCCTGCATTGCCCCGCCCACAGGAGGCTCCGCCGGCAGGCCTCGGCGCAGGCGTCCCGGTCGACCGGCCACGGCGGGCACTCGTCGAGCACCATCGCGATGTCGGAGCCGAGCTGCGCCTGGATGGCCATGACCTCCTTCGGCCCGAGGAAGAGTTTCTCACCGTCAAGGTGCGACTGAAAGGCGACGCCGTCGTCCCTGACCTCCCTGAGCTTCGAGAGGCTGAAGACCTGGAATCCGCCGCTGTCGGTCAGGA
>PLXR01000128.1 GCA_003151495.1 Opitutaceae bacterium | reverse complement strand
CGTTCATGATGTTCATCATGGGCACGGGGAGCACCTTTGCGTTCGTCCCGCCGATGTAGCGGTAGAGCGGCTGGTTCAGGGCCGCCGCGGCCGCCTTCGCCGCGGCGAGCGAGACGCCGAGGATCGCGTTCGCGCCGAGTCTCGACTTGGTCGAGGTCCCGTCGAGCGCGATCATCGTCCGGTCGAGCGAGACCTGGTCGCACGCGTCAAAGCCGATGAGCGCGGGCGCGAGCTTGGACTTCACGTTCGCCACGGCCTTCTGGACGCCCTTGCCCCCGTAGCGCTTCTTGTCGCCGTCCCGGAGCTCGATCGCCTCGTGCTCGCCGGTGGAGGCGCCCGAGGGGACCGCCGCGCGGCCGAATGCGCCCGAGGCGAGCCTGACGTCGACCTCGACGGTCGGATTGCCCCGGGAATCTATGATTTCGCGGGCTGTGATGGAGGCGATGGATGTGTTCATGGAATGAATTCGTGAATAGGAGACCGTATCAGAGGCGAGAAGGGCCCCCGGGGAAAGAAAAAAGCGGGCCCGGGGGGCCGTCAGAAGGGCGTACGCGTCCTGCTAATCCTCCGCAGTAGGCGCGACACCGGGCCGAAGGCCTTCGGCCGCGAGGCCTGGGGGATCTGGGCGATGAAGCCCCGCTCCGCCGCAAGCGCCGCCACAGAGACGCCGTCGTAGTTGCGAAGGCCGACGCGCTCGACGGTGAGGAGGGCCGCGGGGACCTGGTCCAGGTGGCCCTCGTAGGCCGCCGCATGCAGCGGCGTGTCCCCGTTGTCATTGCGGATGGACAGGAGCTCCGCGGTCAGCTGGGCGGCCGGGATCGCGCCGAGCTGCCCGGTCTCGGCAGCGGCGTGGGCCGCGGTGAACCCGGTCTTGCTCGGTGCCGAAAGGTTCGCGAAGACGAGGAGGGCGGGGGGCACCTGGCTCAGGTGCCCGGAGATCGCCGCGGCATGGAACACCGTGTCGCCCGCCGAGGTGACCTCCCTCATCGCCGCGTCGGTCAGGAATTCCGGCGGGACCTGGTCCAGGTGCCCGTTGAATGCCGCGACGTGGAGCACGGTCTCCCCGCTGAGGTTCCGGCGCGTTAGGAATTCCGGGCTCAGGTGGGCCTGGGGCACCCGGTCGATCGTGCCGTGCTCGGCGGCCTCGTGGAGGACCGTGTTGCCCGTGTCGGTCGCGACCAGGAAGATCTCGTTGGTGAGGAGGTCGGCGGGGATCTGCGCCAGGTTCCCGTGGGCGGCGGCCGCATGGAAGACGGAGTATCCCGCGTTGCTTCGCAGGGACAGGTTCTCAAGCGTCAGGCACTCCCGCGGCACCTGGTCGAGGTGCCCGCCGATGGCGGCATGGTGCAGGGGGGTGTAGCCCGCGTCGTTCTTCAGGGTGAGGCACGAGGGGGCCAGCGCCTCGCGCGGCAATTCGCGCAGCTCGCCATTCCTCGCGGCGCGGTGGATCGCCGTGTGGCCCGCGGAGTTGGGGGCGGTGAGACTTGAGACGGTCCTGGCGGCGGGTTCGGCCATTGTTCGGGTTGCGAAAGGAAACTTCCACCGTTGCGGGAGCGCAAATCAAAAGCCCGTGCATCCCCGGCATGCCCCGGGATTGGATTTGCCAACGGGTCCCGGCGATTCATTGTCGGGTGCGCATGTACCCCGATGAACCGAGCGCAGCGCCAGCCAGGGATGCGATCCTCATCGTGGATGACGAGGCCTCGATCCTTGACGCCTTCTCCGCGGCGCTTTCCAACCATTTTGACGTCACGACTGCGACCTCGGCCCGGGCCGCCGACTTCATCCTGCAGAAGAAGACGTTCAAGGTCGTGATCTCCGACCACCTCATGCCCGGGGGAAACGGGATGAGCTTCCTGGTGCGCGCGAGGGAGGAGTTCCCCGAGATGCAGCGGATCCTGGTCACGGGGTACATGAAGCCCGAGATGCTGATCCGGAGCGTGAACGAGGCGGCCCTCTTCAGGTACCTGCTCAAGCCCGTGGCGCTGGCCGAGCTCATCAAGGTGGTCAAGGACGCCGCGGCGGCATCCGGCGCACCGGCCGCATAGGCGCGATGCCCGAGAAGGACCCCAAGCCGCGCCCCGTCCCCGTCGTCCTCCTGGTTGACGACGAGCCCCTCCTGCTCGACTCGCTTGGCCAGGAGCTCCAGGACTCCTGCAAGCTCTACACGGCGGCCTCGGCGGCAGAGGCGGACCTCCGCCTCGCGGCCAGGCGCTACGACGTGGTCGTCTGCGACCACATGCTCCCGGGCGAGCAGGGCCTCGACTTCCTGAGCCGGATCATGGAGTTGATGCCGTCGACCAAGCGCATCCTGATCACCGGGTACACGAGCCCGGAGTTCATCTCGCGCAGCATCGCGATCGCCGGGCTTTCAGCCTGCCTCGTGAAGCCGGTCAGGGCCTCCGAGATCGCGGCGGCCATCAGGGCCGCGCTCGGGCCCTGACCCGGGGCGCGCGGCCCCGCAGGCGGGAGCGCAGGAACGGGGCCGTGGGGCTCCGCTTCAGGGCAAGGAGGCCCCGGAGCGCCCCCTGGTAGATGAGCCTGCCCCCGTCGGGCCCTCCCCCGGGCCCCATCTCCACCACGTAGTCGGCCTCCAGTATCAGGTCGAGGTTGTGCTCGATCACGACCACCGTGTGCCCTTGGTCGACGAGCGCATGGAGCACGCCTATCAGCTTCTCGCAGTCGCTCAGGTGGAGGCCGATGGTGGGCTCCTCGAGGATGTAGAGGTTTCGGGGCGAGGTGCCACGGCTGCGCTCCCGGTACGTGGCCAGCCCCCTCGAGAGCTCGGTCACGAGCTTCAGGCGCTGGGCCTCGCCGCCCGAGAG
>PLXR01000083.1 GCA_003151495.1 Opitutaceae bacterium | reverse complement strand
TTCCTCGGCTCGGGCTCGGTCATCCTGGGCTGCCACCACGAGCAGGACATCTTCAGGATGGGCGGGCTCAGGGGCCGGATGCCCGTCACCTTCTGGACCTTCACGGTCGCGGTCGCCGCCATCGCGGGCCTGCCGGGCCTCGCGGGATTCTTCTCGAAGGACGCGATCCTCGTCCTCGCCTACGAGAGGAACACCGCGGTTTTCGCGGTGCTCGCGCTCACCGCGGTCCTGACGGCGTTCTACATGCTCCGCCTCTGGAAGATCGTGTTCCTGGGCTCCCCCCGCAGCGCCGCGGCCGAGCACGCCCATGAGGGAGGGCTCTCGCTCACCGCGCCCCTCGTCCTCCTTGGCGTCCTCTCTGCCGTCGGCGGATACACGGGGATCTACCGCGGGGCCTTTGACGGGGTCTTCTCGGGGATCCCGGAGGCCGGTGGCTCCACCCACGTCGTCATCCTCCTCACGAGCCTCCTCGTCCTGGCGGTGGGGGCGGGGGCGTCCCTTTCGTTCTACTCGACCGACGGCCAGGACGCGCTCGAGCAGCGGTCGCCCCCGGTGTTTGGGTTCCTCACGGCGCTCCGCGCCTCGTTCGACGGCGCGTACGACTACTACGTCGCCAAGGTCCAGCAGCGGGTGGCCATGGCGCTCAACTTCATCGACATCGTCGTCCTGGCCGGGGCCCTGGTCCGCGGCCTCGCCGGCATGGTCGAGATCGCCGGCTTCAGCGTGCGGGCGCTCCATACGGGACGGCTCAACCACTATGTCTACTGGTTCCTCGGGGGCGTCGCCGTCCTCTGGGCCTTCGCCGCAGGCGTCTTCTGACCACCGCGATGACCACCCTTCCCCTTGACCCCCTCCTCCTGTCGGTCGCCGCGCCGCTCTCGGTCGCGGCCGCGATCGCGCTCGGCGTGCCCAAGCGGGTGGTGGTAAAGCTCGCGTACTTGGGCTTCGCGGTGCCCGCGCTCGTGGCCCTCTTTGCCTGGTGGAGCTTCGGCGGTGCGGCGAAGGAGGCCCATGGCTACGCTTTCGTCTCGAGCTACCAGACGGGCCTCGGCGCGCTCGGGATCGGGCTTAAGCTCGGTCTGAACGGCATCTCGCTGCCCCTGTTCGTCCTGGCGGGCGTCGTGGGCCTGGCCGCGGGCCTCTACGCGCTCCAGTCGACCGCGGAGCGGATGAAGACCTATCTCCTGCTCCTCCTGGTCATGCAGGCCGGCCTGATGGGCATGTTCGCGAGCGTGGACGTCTTCTTCTTCTACTTCTTCCACGAGCTGGCGCTGATCCCGACGTTCATCCTGGTGGGGATCTGGGGAGGGCGCGACCGGCGCTACGCGGCGATGAGCCTGTCGGTCTACCTGACGCTCGGCGCCATGCTTTCCCTGCTGGGCCTGATCGCCATCTACGTGAAGAGCGGCGCCACGAGCTTCGACCTCATGACCCTGCGCGACACGCTCGCATCCCGGCCGCTCGGCGAGGTCACGCAGACGCACGTCTACGGGCTTCTCCTCTTCGGGTTCGGAATACTCGTCTCCCTCTGGCCCTTCCACTCGTGGGCCCCGCTCGGCTACGGCGCCGCACCGAGCTCGGCGGCGATGCTCCATGCCGGGGTCCTCAAGAAGTTCGGACTCTACGGCCTCGTGCAGATCGCGCTCCCGCTCCTGCCGCTCGGCTCGTTCCATTGGGCCCACAGCCTCGCGGCGCTCGCAGGCATCGGCAACGTGGTGGTGATCGGCCTGGTGACCATGGCCCAGAGGGACCTGAAGCAGATGGTCGGATACAGCTCGGTGATGCACATGGGCTACGCCTTCCTGGGGATCGCCGCGGGCTCGGTGCTCGGGGTGGGGGGCGTCGTCATGCTCATGGTGGCCCACGGCCTCTCGGTCGCGCTCCTTTTCCTGCTTGCCACAAGCATCTACCACCGCACGGACACCTTCGACATGTTCCAGATGGGCGGGCTGGCGCAGAGGGCCCCGGTGCTCATGGCGCTCTTTGTCACGGCGACGTTCGCGAGCGTGGGCCTCCCGGGGTTTGCCAACTTCTGGGGCGAGCTGCCGATCTTCTTCGCGCTCTGGCAGTTCTCGCACGCGCTGACGCTCGTCGCCCTCTCGGGGACCGTCATCTCGGCGGTCTACGGGCTGCGCGCGGCGGCCCGGGTGTTCTTTGGACCGCAGACCGAGGAACTCAGGCGGTTCTCGGAGCGCAAGCCGACGGGCGACCTGACCTGGGGCGAGAGGATACCGGCGCTCATCCTCATCGCCGCGCTCCTGTTCATCGGAGTCTGGCCGAAGTCGCTCTCAACCGGGATTGACAGGGCGCTGTACGGCGAGCCCCCGGCCGCCGCCGCGACGCGGTAGGACCACCTGAAACGACGCCCGCCAATGGACTTTTCAACACTGCGAGAACTTGCCGAGGGGAACTCCTGGATGGCCATCTGGCCGGAGCTCTCGATGGGCTGCCTGGCGCTTCTGTTGCTTGTGCTTGAGACCCTCCTGCCCAGGCGGGCCCATTCCCGGATCCCGATGGTATCGATCCTGGCGCAGCTCGGGATACTTGCCGCGCTCCTGGCGAACCTAAGGATACCGGAGCATCCGGCGTTCAACGGGCTTTTGGCCGTGTCCTCCCTGGGCCAGCTGATGAGGGTCTTCTTCGTCGTGTCCTCGCTCCTCGTCTCCATCCTCGGGAGGGCGAACCTGCCCGCCCAGGGCGTCCCCAGGGTGGAGTTCCACCACATCGTGCTGGTGGTCGCCGCGGCGATGATGCTCCTGGTCCAGAGCCGCAACTTCGTGATGCTGTTCGTGGCGCTGGAGACGGTGACGGTGGGCCTCTACATCCTCGTCAGCTATTACCGCTCGAACCCGAGGACGCTCGAGGCGGGCCTCAAGTACCTGGTCATGGGGGCGCTTAGCTCGTCCCTCCTGCTCTTCGGGATCGTGCTCCTCTACGGGGTGGCCGGCAGCGCGGGGATGGCCGCAAGGACGTCCCAGGCGATGTACTACCCCGGCCTCGCTGCCTTCCTCGCGGCGAATCCCCATGACTTCATGGCCTCGGCCGGCATCGTCCTCGTCCTCTCCGGGTTGGCGTTCAAGATCGGGGCCGTCCCGTTCCAGATATGGGTCCCCGACGTCTACCAGGGCGCGCCGACGCCGGTCACGGCCTTCCTTGCGGTCGCCTCGAAGGCGGCGGGGTTCATCGTCCTCCTTGTCCTCGTCACGCAGGTCTTCGCGCCATACCGCTGGCTGGTTGGGCCGATCCTCGCCCTCATGGCCGCGGCCACGATCCTCTTCGGCAACCTCGCGGCCCTGAAGCAGAACAACGTCAAGCGCCTGATAGGCCTGTCGGGCGTCTCTCACGCGGGATTCATCCTGCTGGCGGTCGCCTCGGCCGGCCAGGCGCCCGGCGCCGTCGGCGCCGTTTACTTCTACCTCATAGCCTACCTCATAGCCTCGTTCACCGTGTTCGGGGTCATGACCGTGCTCGCGGGCCCGGACGACACGGTCCAGGACCTGGGCGACTACGCGGGCCTCGCGAAGAGGAGTCCCTTCCTAGCAGGGGTCCTGGCCTGCGGCCTTGGCTCGCTCGCGGGGATCCCGCCGCTTGCGGGATTCATGGGAAAGTTCCTCGTCTTCACCGTGGCATTCCGGGCGGGCCACTATGGGCTGCTCGCGGTGGCGATCGCGGGCGTCGTGGTCTCGATCTACTATTACTTCGGGTGGATCCGGGTGGCCTACTTCAGCGACGAGGCCCCGATCACGAAAGTGATGGAGAGCCGCGTCGCGGGCGCCGGGATGACGCTCCGCGTGGCCGTTGCGCTGCTCGCCGCCGCATCGATCGTGCTGGGATTCTACCAGGGCCCCCTCGGCCTCCTTCTCGCTCGCTAGCAGGCGGGCGATGCCCCGCCGGGGGAAATCTTTGCGCCGCGCCCGTTTCCAGTTTGTTTCCCCGGCAATAAGCTGCCTGATTTGGGGCAATGATGAAGGTCACCGGGCTTGCCTTGGTCCCGCCCCCCAGCGCCTCCGATCTGCCAAAGGTCACGCCCGAGTTGCTCGCGTCCGTGCTGGCCCGCTATTCGCGCAGCACCGAGGGGATCGGGGCGATTCTTGCGAAGGTCGACGTCTCGAACCCCGATGCGTCGATTGACCGCATCCTGAAGTTCGTCGATTACGGGCACGCCTCGATCGGGGGACTTACGGGCGGCCTGGCCGTCGCCCTGGACGGCGTCTCGATGTGGCTCGCCTACAAGATATTCGAGATCGCCCAGATGGCCGACGGGCAGGAGTCGAGCACGCGCTATATCACGATGGACCCGGCGAACATACCCGGGGCGGGTGAACTCGGGATACCCGACGACCTGGCGAACGATTGGAGCGCCATCCTCGCGCGCGCATTCGCGGCGTACAACTCGGAGTACGCGCGCCTCGACGCCCTTTCCATCGCCGAGCCGCAGCGCGTGCGCGTCCCCGCCGAGGCCAAGCCCGCGGTCGTTGCGCGGATCCGGAAGAACTACGCGCTGGACCGCGCTCGGTATTTCATACCGCTGGCGACCCGGACAAACGTCGGCCTCGTTCAGACCTCCAGGATGTGGGCGCTCACGGTCAAGCAGCTGGACTCGCTTCCCAATCCCGAGGCGAAAGCCGCGGCCGCGCTGATAAGAACCGAGCTGCTCAAGCAGTCCCCCAGGCTCATGAGGCATAGCTTCGCGGAGGAGTCCTTCGAGGAGCAGGCGCGCCAGGAGCTTGCGGCCTCGCTCAAGATCGGCCTCGAGAGCCTGAGCTCGGAGCCCCTGGCCGACAAGGTCTGGGTCCACGTGGACCGCTCCGCCCCGCCGTGGCTCGAGCAGGGCCAGCCGGTCCCCGAGGCCCTGAGGCACCGAAGCAATCGCTACGGCCAGCAGGGCCAGGCCACGCGAAGGATGCGGGTGACCTTCGCCTGGAACAACATGGCGATCGCCGAGCTGCGCGACCTCAACCGGCACCGGACGGGAAACCGCTACACCCCCCTGATCCAGGCGGGATTCTACCTTCCGCCGGAGATCCGCAGGAGCGACCATGCGGCCCTTCTCAATGACCAGTTGGAGCTTACACGCGAGCTGATGGGGAGGGGGTCCCCGGCCTACGTTTACTCGCTCCTCCTTGGCGCGCAGACCCCCTTCGAGCACGGGACGCACGCCGACAAGTTTATCTACGAGGCGGAACTGCGCACCGGGATGGGGGCCCATTTCCGGTACGCCGAGCACCTGAGCATGGCGCTTCGCGGTTTCCTTGAGCAGGTTCCGGAAGCGCGGCAATGGGTGGTGGAGGGGACGGCCGAGCCCGAATAGGGGCTGGCGGGGCACCGTGGCCAATATAGAGTTGCTGCGTTCGAGGTGCGAAGCCACGAATTACCCGAGTCACGAATGAAACAGACCGCGCAAACCACACTGCAAGTCGCTCGGGCACAATAGGCACGCATGTTCCGAGTCCTCCAGTTCAACATGCAGTTCGGGATGGGTTGGAATGCCACCGACCCGGACAATGTCCCGCTCGACATCGACGCCACCATCGCCGAGATACGAAAGCACAATCCCGACGTCGTCCTGCTCCAGGAGGTGGAGCACGCCCGGTCCGGGGGCGACCAGATCGAACCCCCCCCGAACTATGCGCGGATGAAGGAGGCCCTGACCGAGTACGACAGCTACTTCTCGTACCCCAAGGCCGACCCGCGCGAGCTTCCCTTCGGCATCGGCCTCGCAATCTTCTCGCGCACCAAGCTCCAGGACACCTTCCGCATCGACGTCCCCTCCCCGGCGATCGAATTCGAGTTCGGCGGCAAGAAGACGACGCCCACCGACAGGCTGATGATCGGGGCAAAGACGGTCGTAAACGGCCGCGAGGTCCAGTTCTACAACGTGCACCTGCTCGCGTTCTTCATGCTCGGCTCGAGCAGCACGATGTTCCCGTGGCAGCGGGACCTTGTGGCCGACCGGCTCGCCTCATCGGACATCCCGACGATCCTCGGGGGCGACTTCAACGTGAGCCAGCACGCCTCCCTGGTGGAGCAGTTCGCCGAGTTCGGCTACGCGACGGTGCAGTACAAGGTGCCGACGTGGCACCGCCGCCCGTTCGTGCTCGACCACATCTTCTACAACTCGGGCCTCAGGTGCATGTCGCACGCCGTCGAGTACTCCCTCGCGTCCGACCACCTCCCGATCCACGCGGACTTCGACTTCGGGTTCTGACGGCCGGCGCCGAGGGCGCGCCCTTCAGGTCCCGCCCGAGCGGACCCGCTCCTTCTCCGCCTCCCTCTCCTCGTCGAGGCGGGCCCTCTCCGAGGAGATCTCCTTCTTGATCTTGTCGACCTCCTCGGCCTTCTGGGAGGCATACGCCTGCTCGAGGCGCTGCTTCAGGAATATGTCCCTCTCGGCGACCTTGGCCTGGAACACCTTGTCTATGTCGGCGAGCCTCGCGCGCTGCTTGGCGGTCAGGGGCCGCGAGGTGCTGGGGTCCGACTTGGACAGGCGCTCCATGGCCAGTTCGTAGGCGCTTTTCATAGTGTCCGGCCAGATTCCCCCACAACGCAGAGAATGGCAACAAAATGGCTTCTCATCCCCCCGGATTGGGCGGAGATTCACCGGACGCCGAGATGAACACCGACGACCAGAGCGAGCTCTTCAGCGAGCCGGAAACGGCGGTCCGGGGCGGCGGCGACCCGGCGACGCGGCCCCTGGCCGTGCGCATGCGGCCGCGCACCCTCTCCGAAGTCGTGGGCCAGGACCACATCCTCGGGCCCGGCAGCCTCCTGGCCCGCCTTGTCGCACAGAACACGTTCGGCTCGCTCCTCTTCTACGGCCCGCCCGGCACCGGCAAGACGAGTATCGCCGAGGCGATCGCCCGCCAGACCCGGAGCCGCTTTGTCCGGGTGAATGCCGTGATGTCCAACATGGCTGAGCTGCGCGACGTCCTCGGCGCGGCCCGGCGGGTGCCGGGGGCCCGCACCATCCTCTTCATCGACGAGCTCCACCGGTTCAACAAGACGCAGCAGGACCTCCTCCTGCCGGACGTCGAGCAGGGGGTAGTGCGCCTCATTGGGGCCACGACCCACAACCCGGGGTTCTACGTGAATCCGCCCCTACTTTCGCGCAGCCACCTGTTCCGGCTGGAGCCGCTCTCGACGGAGGCCGTCAAGGGGGTGCTCGCGCTCGCCCTTGGGGACAGGGAGAGGGGCCTGGGGGGCCTGGGCGTGACCGCCTCGGACCGGGTCCTCACCGAGCTCGCGGTCCTTTGCGACGGCGACCTGCGGCGGGCGCTGAACGCCCTCGAGGTCATCTCGCTTGGCCGGGGCGGGCCGTCCGAGATCACGGCCGAGGACCTGGCCACCTTCGCGCGCGAGCGGCGCATCCGCTACGACGCCGACGAGGACGAGCACTACGACACGATATCGGCCTTCATCAAGAGCTGCAGGGGCTCGGATCCGGACGCCGCGATGTACTGGCTGGCGAAGATGCTGGCGGGCGGCGAGGACCCGAGATTCGTGGCGCGAAGGCTCGTCATCCTCGCGAGCGAGGATGTCGGCCTCGCAGACCCCCACGCGCTGCCCCTGGCCGTCGCGGCGCACCACGCCGTGGACTTCGTGGGGCTGCCGGAGGCGGAGCTCACGCTCGCCCATGCGACCCTCTACATCGCCACCGCGCCGAAGAGCAACTCGGCGACCCTCGCCCTCGGCGAGGCCAGGCGAACCCTGAGCGAGGAGCCCGTCCAGTCGGTACCCGCCCACCTCCGCGACAAGGGGGGGCAGGCGAGCAAACGGATGGGGCAGGGCAGGGGCTACGCCTATTCCCACGACTACCCCGAGGGCATCTCCGGGCAGGACTACCTTGAGCGGCCCCTGAGCCTCTACGCGCCCAAGGGCGGCGGGGCCGAGGCGGCGATCGCCGAGAGGCTGGGCCGCTGGCGGGCGCTGAAGGCCGGCAGGCCCGCGGGGAACGAACTTGCGGACAAGGGGTCCAAATCGGTAGGTTCATGACATGAAACGCGCCCTGCTCTTCGTGGCCGCCGGGTGCCTCCTCTGCGCGCTGGGCGCGGTGGCGGCTCCTGCGAAGCCTGTCCCGCCCGCGGACGAGAAGGAGGGTACCGTGGCCGGCACCCCTATCGCGCGCGCCGACGGCGGCTGGCTCGGGCTGGAGCTGAAGGACGGCTCCTTCCAGATCACGTTCTACGACGCCAAGAAGAAGCCGGTCGCGGCCGACCGATCCTCCGCCGTGCTGACATGGAACGTGCACTACCAGCCCAATCCCGAGCGGACGCTGCTTCTCCCGGGCGGCGACCCGTCGGTGCTTTCGTCTCCCTACCACGTCAAAGCGCCCCACACCTTCACGCTCCACATCACGCTCCTGAAGGAAGGGGGCGCCGACGTGGAGCCATACATCGTCGATTTCAGCGAGCCCTAGGGCCTTGCGCCGGGTTGCTGCCCTGAATTGACAGGGGGCGCGCTCGGACCGATTTTGTCCGGATGCCTTCGTCGCAGCCCCTTCCCTTTGACTCCGTGGAGTCCGCCGTGGCGGACATTGCGGCCGGGCGGATGGTGATCGTCACCGACGACGAGCGACGTGAGAACGAGGGGGACCTCATCATGGCGGCCTCAAAGGTGACGGACGAGGCCATCGGCGTGATGATACGCCATTGCAGCGGGATCGTCTGCGTCCCCACGACGGGCGAGGTCCTCCAGAAGCTCGGGCTCGCCCCGATGGTCGCCAACAACCGGGACAAGCACAGGACCGACTTTGCAGTGAGCGTCGACGCCGCCGTGGGGGTGACGACCGGGATCAGCGCGGCCGACCGGGCCCGCACGATCCGGATCCTCGGCGACGCGTCCTCCACGCCCGAGAACCTGACCCGCCCGGGGCACGTGTTCCCGCTGCGCGCCCGGCCGGGCGGGGTGCTCGAGCGCCCGGGCCACACCGAGGCCGCCGTCGACCTGGCGATCCTCGCGGGGCTCCATCCGAGCGGCGTCCTGTGCGAGCTCATGAACGACGACGGCACCGTCGCGCGGATGGGGGACATCGTCAGGTTCAAGGAGAGGTTCGGGCTGCGGATGATCTCAATCGCCGACCTTGTCAGGCACCGCGCGAAATCAACTTGCGGATTGCCTGCCCAGGGTTCACCTCTCGACGTTCCATGAGTGGCGATTCACCCGTTCCGGAGCCCGTCGATGCATCCGGCTTCAAGATTGCGATAGCGGCGGCCCGCTTCAACGGACCGCTCGTGGAGGCGCTGCTCCTGCGCGTTCGCGCAAGACTCTCCGACTGCGGGGTTAAGGACAGGAACGTGGCCGTCGTGCGCGTGCCCGGCTCAAACGAGCTGCCGGTGGCCGCGCGCCTGCTTGTCGACCGAAGGCCGCCGGACGCCGTCATCGCGCTCGGGGTGATCATCCGCGGGGGCACGCTCCACTATGAGCTCATCGCCCACGCGGCGACGCAGGGCCTGCAGGAGGTCGCCCTCGGCTCGCGGGTCCCCGTGATCAACGGGGTCATCGTGGCCGAGAACGCAGCCCAGGCGAGGGCGCGCTGCCGCGGCAGGATAGACCGGGGCGCGGAGTTCGCGGACGCCGCGGTCTCGATGGCGGCCCTCAGGAGGGGCCTCTCCAGATGAGCAAGGCGCAGTACGCCCAGCGCCATGACGGGAGGGTCGCCGCGCTCCAGTACCTCTACTCGTGGAGCATCAACCCCCCGGACAATCCCGTCGACGACCTGAGGATATTCTTCGAGGGCCTGGAGCAGCCCAGGGACCACTATTCCTTCGGCGAGGAGCTGATCGACGGCGTCATCAAGAACCAGGCGGCGATCGACGCCCAGATCAAGGTCCTCGCCCAGAACTGGGAGTTCGAGCGGATCGCGAAGATCGACCTCGCGATCCTCCGCATCGCGATGTTCGAGATGCTCAACCGAAAGGACATCCCGCCGGTTGTCTCGATCAACGAGGCCATCGACATCTCCAAGCAGTTCTCGAACGCGGACTCCAAGCGCTTCATCAACGGAATCCTGGACCGCCTGAAGGACCAGCTCGGCCGGGACTCGCGCAAGGCGACGCCCTAGCGGGCCCGATCCCAGGCGACCCGTGATTTCGCTCCTAAAGAAGTTCCGGGAGGGCCTCGCCAAGACGGTCTCGGCGATCTCGTCCAAGACTCACGGGCTCTTCGGCGGGAGGGCGATCGACGCGTCGTCTCTCGCATCCCTGGAGGAGGCGCTCTATTCGGCGGACTTCGGCGTTGAGACGACGGCCGAGATCCTGGGGGAGATAAGGGCTGCCGCCCGAAGGGAAAAGGAGCTTGGAGGCAGGGAGGCCGCCGAGATCGGCGCCGAGGTCCTGAGAAGGGCCCTCGCGGGCTCCGAGGGCCACGCGACCCGGGCGGCCACGGCGCCGACGGTCATCGTCCTCATCGGCGTGAACGGCTCCGGCAAGACGACCACGGCGGCGAAGCTCGCGTGGCGCCTCAAGCAGGAGGGCGGGTCGGTGCTGCTCGCCGCATGCGACACGTTCCGGGCCGCGGCCATCGAGCAGCTGCAGTCCTGGGCGACCCGGCTGGACCTGGAGCTCGTGGCGAACAAGGCCGGCGCGGACCCCGCGGCGGTGGCCTTCGACGCCGTGCAGGCGGGCAGGAGCCGGGGAAGGGACTGGGTCATCATCGACACGGCCGGGCGCCTCCACACCAAGGACAACCTGATGGCCGAGCTCTCGAAGATCCGGCGGGTGGTCGCCAAGATCGACCCCACGGCGCCGCACCACTCGTGGCTCGTCGTGGACGGCTCCCTTGGCGGCAACTCGATCGAGCAGGCGCGGGCGTTCCACAAGAGCTTCGGGCTTACGGGGCTCATTGTCACCAAGCTCGACGGCACGAGCCGCGGGGGGGCGATCGTCGGGATCTGGCGGGAGCTCAGGCTGCCGATCCTCTTCGTGGGCCTGGGCGAGGCTCCCGAGGACCTGCAGCCCTTCAGCGCCGAGAACTACGCGGCCGCCGTGTTCGGCGTCGAGCGCGGATCCCCCTAGGTCAGCGCTGCTGCTCGCGGCGCCGCAGGAGCGTCGCCGTCAGGATCAGCGCGAACGAGAGGACGAGGAGGAGTGCGGCGAACGCATGGGCCCTGGGATAGTCCAGGCCCTGGACCTCGTCGTAGAGGGCGATGCTTGCGACCCGGGTGACGCCCGGGATGGACCCGCCGATCATGAGGACCACCCCGAATTCCCCGAGCGTGTGCGCGAACCCGAGCGTGAGTCCGGCCGCTATGCCCCGCGAGGCGAGGGGGAGGTGCACCCTGGTCCATACGTGCCAGGGGGGGGCCCCGTGGGCAGCGCAGGCGTCGAGCTGCTCCTGGGGCACGCTCCTGAGCGCCGCCTGGAAGGGCTGCACCGCGAACGGCAGGGAGTAGATCACGGAGCCGATGACCAGGCCCGTGAAGGTGAAGGCGAGCGAGTGCCCCGTCAATGCGACCCACCAGCTCCCGGGCGGGTGGGTGGGGGAGAAGCCGATCAGCAGGTAGAACCCGATGACGGTGGGCGGAAGGACGATGGGAAGCGCGACCAGGGTCTCGATGACCGGGGCGATGCGGCTGCGCGAGGTGTTCAGCCAGTGTGCGAGCGGGAGGCCGACGACGGCGAGGATCGCGGTCGTCACCGCGGCCAGCTCCAGGGTCAGCCCCAGCGACTGCCAGAGCGGCCCCGGCAGGCCGAGGAAGGCTGCTGTCGTCACGTCTCGCACCGGAGCGTGTACACGACCCCCTTCTCCGAGCCGATCGCGAGGACCTTGTCGTCGGGGGACCAGGACAGGCTGGTTGCGGCCGCCGGCATCCTGACGGTGGCCCTCATGGGCTGCCGGCGCTCGGGGCTCCAGAGCATGACGGCACCGTCCTGCGACGCCGTGGCGAGGAGGCCGTGGGCCACCTGGAATGCGGCGCCGCACACGGGGGCTTCGTGGGGCAGCATGACCGGCTCCCTGCCCTCGGGGCCCGCGCCCGAGCAGTCCCAGATGCAGGCGTCCTGGCTCCCGCTGGTCGCGAGCCAGCGGCTCGAGCTGTCAAAGGACAGGTGGCGAACCTTGGTCTCGTACCCGCTCATCTGGAGCTCAACGTCGCTCTCGGGCATCCAGAGGTGGACGCTCGGGTCCTGGTTGCCCGAGACGAGCCACCGTGCGTCGGGCGACCATACGAGCGAGTGGATCCCGTTCCCGTAGGGGTATTCCTTCTGCGCCACGGCGTCGTCCGCATCCCAGAGGCACACCCCTCCGAAATACGCGACCGCGGCGCACCCGCCCCGCGGGTGCCAGGCGAGCGCGGTGATCGTCTTGGGGGCGTCCCCGAACTGGTGGCGCACCGTCAGGTCGGGATTGAGGAACACGAACTTCCTGCCGGCGGAGGCGCCGAGGACCGGCGCCCCATCCCCGGGCCTCCACGCGACGTGCTCGACCCACGAGGTCCCCAGGGAGGCCGTGCCGACATGCTGGCCGGCGGCCCCGTCCCACACCTTGACCGACCCGTCCTGCCCGCCGCTTGCGAGGAGCGACGTTCCCCCGCGCCAGGCCAGGGCGTTCGTGCCGCCCTCGTGGCCGGGCAGCTCGTGGAGCTTCCCCCCGTCGGCGCCGAAAAGGGTCACGGGGCCCGAGGCCGATGCGGCCGCGAGCAGGGTCCCGTCGGGCGACCACGCCATGTCGATGACGTAGTCGTCGAGCTGCCCCGTCCAGTGCTTGGCGAGCTGCATGCGCCCCTCAGGCCGACAGGCAGGCCCTGAACCCCTCGGTGAGCTCGGCCCTGTTCAGGTTCTTGCCGATGAAGACCAGCGTGTTGGCGCGCTCCTCCGGGCCCCATTCCCGGTCGAACTTGGCGTCAAAGAGCATGTGGATCCCCTGGAACACGAGCCTGCGGTTCGTGCCCTTGACGCAGAGGACTCCCTTCATGCGGTAGATGTCGTTGCCCTTGGTGCGCAGGAGCCCGCTCATCCAGTCGTTGAGGCGCTTGCTGTCGAGTTCGCCGGGCTGCTGTATCCCGACCGAGGTCACATCCAGGTTGTGCTCGTGCGCCGCGTGGAAGTCCGCCTGCCACTCCGGCTTGACCGCGTTGCCCCCGGCATTGATGTGGAGGGGGTCCTCACCGCAGCCCTCGAAGACGAGGTAGAGGCCGGGGCTGTCCACCCGGAGCCGGAAGGAGCCGTTCCCATCCCTTAGCATGAGCCTCTTGAGGGGTGCGCCCGGCGCCACGACCTCCCCCTCCTTGACCTGCGCCTCCCAGTCGGCGAATACGCCCACGGCCGCGTCGCGCACCGCGCCGATCGTATCCTCGGAAAGCGAGCCGACGGGCAGCACCGCGATGTCGAGCTCGTTCGGGTTGCCGTGGTGGTGGTGGGAGTGGCCGTCCCCATGGTCATGGTCGTGGCCATGGTCGCCGTCCGCCCCGTGCCCGATGACGAGGTCGTGGGTCCCCGCGGGCAGGGGGTAGGCCCCGGCCCACTCGAAGGGGTATTCCGGCTCGAGGAACCTCGGGTCGATCTCGGTCGCCCGTCCCAGGTTGAACCCCCCCACGTCCAGGACGCGGTTGAGCGGGATGTCGCAGTCCTTCGTGCGGTGGATCGAGGCCACGGCGTTGATCCCGCGGATGCGGCCCTCGAGGGCGTCGAGGTCGGACGCGGCGACCAGGTCGGTCTTGTTGAGGAGGATGACATCCGCGAACGCGAGCTGCTTCACCGACTCGTCGTTCGCGTCGAGATGGGCGGGGACGTGCTTCGCGTCGACCACGGTCACGATCGCGTCGAGCCGGAAATTGCGCTTCATCTCGTCGTCCGTGAAGAACGTCTGCGCCACCGGCGCCGGGTTCGCGAGGCCCGTGGTCTCGATCAGGATGCCGTCCAGCCTGTCCTTGCGCTTGAGCAGCCGGCCCAGGATGCGGATCAGGTCGCCCCGAACCGAGCAGCAGATGCACCCGTTGTTCATCTCAAAGAGCTCCTCGTCCCCCTGGATCACCAGCTGGTTGTCGACACCCACCTCCCCGAACTCGTTCTCGATCACGGCCAGCTTCCGGCCGTGCTGCTCGGAGAGGATCCTGTTGAGGAGGGTCGTCTTGCCGGAGCCTAGGAAGCCGGTGAGGACGGTTACGGGTATAGGTTGGAATTCCATTCGGGGAGTGCGCGAGTCATCCAAAAATGAACGCCAATGGGACCGGGCGTCAACCGGCGACGCGACCTCGGCTGGCTACGGCGTCAGGACCTCGTCGTCCCCAGTCCAGAGCCTTCGGTCCGGGCCCGCGGAGCGCACCTCCATCCTGTCCCCGGAAAGCTGGTGGAAGAAGTAGGGGGTCCCCCACCGGTCGCACAGCCGCCCCTGGGCGTCGATGGCGGGGCAGCCGCCGGGTATGAAGGCGTAGCCCAGCCTGTTGCGGCCCGTCAGGGCCGCAGTGATCTCGGTGTTCTCGCCGACGGGATTCTCGGCCCGGACCGCTCCCCGGTAGGCGATGAATATCTCGTTGATCATGCGCAGGTCGGAATGGACATCGCCGCCGGGCGAGTTGAGCCGATCCGCAAGCCGGGATTGCTCCTCCACTCGAACACCGGCGCCTCCCGGCCCTCCGGTCCCGGGCGCCGACCCCGCCATCTGGGCGTGCTCCCCGGAGGCGGTGAACCCGCGGCTCGCCGGAGCGATTCGCGGGCGGCAGACGAGCAGGATGAGCACGGCTAACAGCGCAAGCACGGAGCCGCACAGGCCGAGCTTGACGCGATGAGGATCCACGGGGGGAGCCTCAGCCCATGAAGCCGAGGTTGGGCGCCGCAAAACGCCCAATGTTGGGGAGAACGACGGGCAGGTTCGAGGCGCTGACTCCGAACCACGTGGCGAGCGTGGCCGCGTATTCGTCGACGCTTGTCGTCGGGATCCACCGTCCCCTGCCGGTGTCCTCGGGCCCGCCGAGCTCGAGAAGGGGCACCTGGCCGTAAATGTCCCCTCCGCGGACCGCCCCTCCCATGACCAGATGATGGGATCCCCAGCCGTGGTCGGATCCCGCGGTGCCGTCATTGGTCCCATTTGTGTTGAACGTCCTGCTGAAGTCCGAGGCGGTGAACGTCGTGACCTGATTCTGGACGCCGAGCTCGGAGGTGGCTGCCGAAAAGGAATTCAGGGCCTGGCTCAGCTGCAGGAGAAGCGTGGCGTGGGCGCCCAACTGGTCGGAATGGAGGTCGAAGCCCCCCAGGCTGGCGAAGAAGACCTGGCGCGAGAGGCCGAGCTGCGGGGCGACCGAGATCATCCGCGCCACCATCTGCATCTGGGTTCCGATGTTCGTGGAGGGGAAGACCGTCGCGAGCTTCGGCGCCGACGAGAGAATGGAGTTGAGGGCCTGGCTTCCCGTGATTGCACCCGTCGTGATCCCCCCAAACGCAGCCTCGAAGAGGTTCTGCTCCTGCAGGTTCAGGATGCCCTGCTGGGCGGCGTAGCGAGTGGTGGCGAGGGACGACCCGCCGGTTCCGGCGAGGACGACGGCCCCCCCGGGGCTCACCGCAAACTGTGCAACGCTCCTCCCCACCTGGAAGGAATTCTGCCCGGCGACGCTGACCGACATGGAGATCTTGGGGTTGGCGTTGAGCGCATTGACGATGTCGGCCAGGCGTCCCCCCCATCCCGTCGTAAAGGCCTGGTCGGGCACGCTGCTCTGCCACTGGACCTGCTGGTTGGCATGGGAGAAGAGCTGCGGTGGCAGGGCCACGGTCCCGGCCTTGTACTGTGCAAGCGTGACCGGCTGCACCAGCGTCCCCGTGTTGGCGAGTACCGCCAGGCTGCCCTGTCCGAAGAGCTGCTGGACCTCGACAAGCGACGGATGAAGGCCCCATGACCGGCCGTCGCTGTAGGTCCTCGGGGTGATGCCCAGGAGGGTGGACTGGGGCAGGGCGAGGACCGTCCGGTCCGCCGCGTAGAGCGAGTAGCCGCTGGTGTCGACGGGGACCAGGAGATTGTTCGAGTCGTTTCCTCCATAAAGGAAGAAGCAGACCAGGGCCTTGTAGTCGCTCGGCGCAGCGTCCGCCGCGAGGGCGCCGATCATCCTGAGCTGGGCGAGGGCCGAGAGCATGCCCGTGGCGCCAACGGCGGCGCAGGCCCGCCCTATGAATCGGCGCCGCGAGAGGTCATGGGGGGAGTTCATCGTTGAATGCAGGCGTCGGGGGACGTGGCGGCAAGGTAGAGGGCCATCTGGGCGAGGGCCGTCGAGGTCGTTCCATTGGGCGCGGAGCCAAGGGCGGAAACGATCTGCTGCTGGGTCTGCTGGCCCATCTCGTTGCCGCATAGCAGCTGGTTGAGTGTCGCCACCATCGCCGACGGGTTCGACGCGTTGGCAGTGAGTGACGACAAGTCGAGCGTGACCGTGGACGCCGCGGGCGACGAGCCCGTGTAGATGCCAGAGTAGATGAAATTGGGCACGCTGATCGCCGTGCTCGCAGTCGTTATCTCGAACTCCGGGGCCAGCAGCCCGGCGCTTGCCAGGAGGCCCTGCTGGACATATCCCGGGTCGAAGAAGTTGAACACGGTCGGTGCGCGAAGCGCGGCCTGGTCAAGGCTCGTCTGGGGGTTGAAGATCGTGAACCGGCCCTCCTTTGAGGATGCGGCGAATGCGCGGTAGATGGAGGTCATCCGCAGGAGCGGCTCCTTTAGCTTCCCGAAGCCGGAGTTCGCGGCCACCGCCGGCGATCGTGCCTCATAGTCGAGCAGGATGGCCCTGATCACTGCAGCGAGATTGCCCCTGGTCCCGGTCCCGTCGTTGGCAAATACCTGGGCCACGCGGTAGACGTAGGCGGGGCTGGGGTTGCTTGTCACGAGATGCTGGATCAGCTGGGCGCAGATGAAGGGGCCCGTGTTGGCGTGGTTGAAGAGGGCGTCGAGCTCCGCCTTGAGGTCCGTCGCCCCGTCCTGGTTGGCCGGAACCACGATCCCGTCCACGATCGTCTTCCGGGTCTCGTCATGGTAGGATGGATACATCATCATCGGGTTGTCGAAGTCCGCGGCGGCTCCATAATAGCTCGGATTGGCTGCGCTGGAGTGGTAGCCCCAGCCGGTGAACACGTTTGAGGTCTGCACGATCTCGGCCTGGTCGTACGTGGGGATGGGCAGGCCGCTGGGGTCCAGCTTCAGGGTGCCGTCCGGCTGGAGCTCGTTCAGCCCGATCGTGAAGAGCTGCTGGACCTCGCGCGCGTAGTTCTCGTCGGCGCTGGTTCCCTTCGCCGGGTTCGCCTTGGCGTTGTGGATGGAGGTCAGGTAGTTGCCCATCACCGGGCTCAGGGTCACGTCCTGCAGGAGCTGCCGGAAGTTTCCAAAGGCGTCCTTCGCGAGCAGGTCATAGTAGCTTGCGAGGCCGTCGGGCTGGTTCTGCAGCTGCGAGGCGACGTCGGAGACCACGAAAAGCTCGCTCAATGCGAACGCCACCCTTTGCCGCAGCTGGTCGGGGGCCCCAAGCGACACCTTCCACCAGGCGGCCTGGCGGTTGTTGGCAGTGACGGGGTACTGGCCCGTGTTGGGGAACGCAGCGGCGTCCGCGTCGGTCGCGGCCCTGTGGGACGTCGCGGGAAGCGCCAACTGGGCCGCGATCCATCCCGTGTAGCCCTGCGCCTTGAGGGCGGCGATGTCCGTCGTCGTCGGGCCGAAGGTGGCCTGGGTGAGCAGGCGTGGCGCGTCCGCGTCGGAAACGACACTAAGGTCGATCGGCGGGGCCGGCGCGGGGGCTGTGAATGTCTGGGATCCGGCTGCCCCGATGAATTGCCCGCCAAGCTCGCCGCCCGGGTAGTTCGCGCTGTCGATCTCGACGTAGAGGTTTCCTGAGAGGACGGCCTCCGCGACCTGGAGTGACGAGTAGGTTCCCGTCGGCGCAGGGGTCCAGGGCAGGCTTGTCACCTGACCGTCCGGCAGAGTGAGGACGTAGGTCCCGTTGTTGGTGTCGCCGCCTATCGCCAGGTGGGCGACGACCTCCCCTGAGGTGAGGTTGCCAAACGACAGGCTCACGCTGGCGAGCGAGCCGTCCGCACTCAGGAGGACCGTCGCGATACCCGACCCGGTTGAGCCGGCGGCGCTAGGAACAGGGCGGATGTTGGAAATATAGAGGGTGGGGGCGATCTTCTGCACGGTCACCGTCGCGGATACGCCCGCCCCGACGGTGTAGCCGCTGCCCGGGTCCAGTGTGAGCGTGACCGTGCTCGTCGACGCGGGGGCCAAATTCGGGCTCGGGAAAACCGTTATCGTCGCCGCCTGAACGTACGCCGGGATCGTGACCGAGCCGGGAAGACTCCCATAGTCGACTCCATTGGCGGCCGTGCCGCCCACCGCATATGAGACCGCGAGCGGGCCGCTCAAGTCGCCCGAACGGGTGACCGTGAAAACCCCGGGGTTGCTCCCGCTCGTGTCGGCTGCGGCCTGGGTGGCGGCTATCGTGACGCTGTCGGTCCCCTGGGGGGCCGTCGGCGTGATGTCGTACACCTCGACGAGGCCGACCCCGGTTGAGCCGCCGGCTCCTACGACCGGCACCGTGTAGGCGCCCGGGCCGACGCTGACAATGGTCGCCGAATCGAGGCTGCCCGCCGGGAACGCGAATGCCCCGGCGGCCGTGAAGGCCCCGCCCAGGGCGGCTGCGTCGGGCGAGTTGCCCACGGGCGTGCCCCAGTTGTCGTTCGAAGCCAGCGTGGCCCCGGAAGCGTCGGTGACCGAGAAGGCGGGATCCGGCAGGACGCCGGGCACGCCGAGCGCCGTGAGGGCGGGTCCCGCGGCGCGGATGAGGAGCGTCCGGGTGCCCGCGCCGGGGCCGATGAGGATGCCCGGGATCATGATGTTGGCGCCGGTGCCGACCTCCCCCCGCGTCGCGAGGTTCACCAGGCGCGCCGTGGTGGGCAGCGCCCCGACCTCGTAAACCTCGAGCAGCGCCACGCCCGTCGCGCCGCCGGCACCCGAGACCTGCGCCGTGTACGCTCCCGCCGGGAGAGTCGCCACAAGAGCCGAGTCGGCGCTGCCTGCAGGCAGCGCGAAGGCTCCGACCGATTCCATGATGGCGGCCGTCGTGTTGCCCGTGCCCCAGGACTGGTTTGCCAGCAGGAGGTTGCCGCCGGAGTCATACAGGGAGAGCACCGGCGCCGGGAGCGTTCCGCCGACCCCGTAGGGAATGAGCCCGGGCCCCACGGCCCTCACGAGGACCGTCTCCGGGGTGCCCTGCCCGATGACCAGCCCGGCGATCATGATGTTCGCACCGGTGCCGACCTGGCCGCGCGTCGACAGGTTGGCCAGCCTGGGCGCGTCGGCGAATGCCGCCCCGGCGCCGAGAGCCAGGGCGAAGGCCCACCTGATCCGGCCTGGAGGCACCGGCAGGCGCGTCGCGAGTGCGTTCATTGGACCTTTGACGCCCAAATGCCCGCGAAGTGACGATGTTTCGCGCGGATTTACGAAATATTGCCCAATTCGCAGCAGTTCCGGTCCCCGCGGCGGGCGCCGCCCCCCCCGCTCAGTGCACGGTCCGCAGCTGGACGCTGTCGACGAACCGGTCGCCGACCAGGATGTCGGTTGCGACGACGAGCTTCTCGCCGACCTTGACGAGCTCCAGGCGCCGAAGGTACTCGAGGGCCTTCTCGATCGTCGCGTCCGGGTCGGCCGCGAACTCCATCAGGTAGGGCTCGACCGCCCTCAGGATCCTGAGCTGGCGGAACGTCTCCGGATAGGGCGTGAAGGCGAGGATGCGCGAATGGACGGGCCGAAGGGCGGCCAGCCCCGCGGCGACGAACCCGTGGCGTGTGAACGTGACGATCTTGGAGTTGGGGAGCCCGTCGGCCAGGACCACGGCGGAGTTCAGGACCTTCATCTTCTCGGAGGTGAAGACCGAGATGTTCCGACCCTCCGGGGTCTCCTCCTGCTCGATGCGCCGGGCGATCTTGTCGAGCATCATGACGCACTCGAGCGGGTAGCGCCCCACGGTGGTCTCCCCGGAGAGCATCACGCAGTCCGACAGCTCGAACACCGCGTTGGCCACGTCGGTGATCTCGGCGCGGGTCGGCACGGGCTGCGAGATCATCGACTCGAGCATGTGCGTGGCGATGATGACCGGCTTTCCCTCGGCGATGCACATGTTCACCGCGCGCCTCTGGATCACGGGGAGGTCCTCGAAGGGACACTCGATCCCGAGGTCGCCCCGGGCCACCATCAGGGCGTCGCAGGCCCGCACGATCTCGTCGAGGTTCTCGATCGCCGACTGGTCCTCTATCTTCGCGATGATGCGCGCCTTGGAGTTCCGCTCGGCCAGGAAGTCCCTCAGGAGCTTGATGTCGGCGGCCTCGCGCACAAATGACATGGCCAGGAAGTCGATCCCCTCCTCGATCCCGAGGGCCGCGTCGATGCGGTCCTTCTCGGTGAACGCCGGCAGGTTCACCTTCACCCCCGGCAGGTTCAGGTGCCTGCGCGACTTGAGCTCGCCGGGCACGAGGACGCGGCACCGAATGTGGGCGTCCTTCTTGGAAAGCACCTTCAACCTTATGAGGCCGCTGTCGACCAGGACCGTGTCGCCCACCTTGATGTCGTTCAGGAGGTCCTTGTAGTTGACGTCCACCGAGCGGATCTCCTCGGAGTTCTCCCGGGCGGCCCCCGGCCTGACGGTGAAGTCGAAGATCTCCCCGGGCTTGAGCTCGATCGGCGCCGCCAGGTCGCCCGTTCGGATCTCGGGCCCCTTGATGTCCATCATGATCGCGACGTCGTGCCCGACCTTGGCGCTCACCTGCCGGATCCTCCGGATCGTGGACCGCGTCCAGTCGAGCGAGGCGTGGGCCATGTTGAGGCGGATGACGTCGGCGCCGGCCGATATCAGCTTGCCGAGCATCTCGTCGCTCTCGGTCGCGGGGCCCAGCGTGAAGATGATCTTGGTGCGGCGGAAGGGCATGGAGGGTCGGGTTGAGGGGCCTAGGCGAGCTCGTAGAAGGGCGTCCCGGCGCCGTGCTCCACGATCGAGAACTCGCATCGGACCGTCGAGCGCAGGGTGAGGAGCGACTTCTCGACGGCGTCGCGCGAGTTGCAGTCCCTCGACATGTGGGCGAGGTAGACGCGCCTCCAGCGGGGGCTTGCAACGCTCGAGAGCAGCTCGCTCATGCGCTCGTTGGAGAGGTGGCCGTGGCGCCCGCCTATGCGGCGCTTCAGGTTCCATGAGCGCTTGGGGTCAGCCTCGAGCATCAGGTGGCAGTGGTTGGCCTCCACCACCACCACGTCCGACTCCCGGATCCGATCGCGGACGTTCTGGGGGGCGTGGCCGAGGTCGGTGACCCATGCGAGCGTGCGCCGGGGAAAGAAGAGGTCGCAGTCGAGCCCGCTGGTGAAGCGGAAGCCCACGGGGTCCTGGGCGTCATGGGGGATGGGGAAGCTCTCGATGTCGAGGTCCTTGAACTGGAACGATGCCCCGGTCGCGAAGATCCTCCATTCCGGGCTCCAGCTCAGGGTCTTCTGTATGGCCCTCGCGGTGGCCGCGTTGGCGAAGAACTTGAGGTGCGGGAACCGCTTCAGGCTCTCTATCCCCGAGGAGTGGTCGCCGTGCTCATGGGTCACGAAGACGGCATCGATCCGGTCGATGGCCTCCCCGAGGGGCAGGAGGAGCCCGGCAAGCTTCCGGGCGGAGAACCCGGCGTCCAGGAGAATCCTGCACCCTTCCGTCACGATCAGGGCGCTATTGCCCGAGCTGCCGCTTCCCAAAATGCAAAATCTCATCGAATCCCCACAGCTTCACCGGTCGCTTGCGGGCAGCGCAATGGAAATTCCTCCCGCTGGTTGACCCGGAAGCCAATTGTGGTAAACCTTTCCCCTCATGCCGGCGCCAAAGGAAACCCCCAGTTCGGGCATCGTGTACGTCACGCGTCAGGTGCACTTCAACGCGGGCCACCGCCTTTTCAACCCGGCCCGCGGCCGGGCGTGGAACGAGCGCACCTACGGCCCCTGCGCCAACGCCAACGGGCACGGGCACAACTACGTGCTCGAGGTGACCGTGAGGGGACGGCCGGACCCGGACACCGGCTACGTCGTCGACCTCGGGGCCTTGAAGGGGATCCTGGAGCGGGCCGTCGTTGGGCCCTGCGACCACAGGAACCTGAACAAGGACGTCGACTTCCTGCGGGGGGTCATCCCCACGGCGGAGAACCTCGCCGTCGCCTTCTGGGGACGCATCGCCCCGAGGATAAAGTCCGGCGAGCTTCACTGCGTGCGCCTCTTCGAGACGCCCAGGAACTTCGCCGAATACCGCGGCCCCGGAAACCCTTGAAAAAGAAACCCATGTACCTCCACCGCTCGGCGGCTGGCTCCAAGGCGAGGATCAGCCGCACGTACGACGCGCGATTCAGGCCGTCCGCCAAGTACCGCAGGTCGATGCCCGACATCATGGATGTCGCCCACGACGCCATCCAGGGGGCGCACGTCCCGATCCAGCAGGTGGGGGTCTCGAACTTCAAGCTGCCCCTGAGGATCCGAACGAAGAAGGGCGGCACGCTCACGCTCGAGACGAGCGTCACGGGGACCGTCTCGCTGGAGGCCGAGCTCAAGGGGATCAACATGAGCCGCATCGTCCGGTCGTTCTACGACCACAAGTCCGACGTCTTCACGGGGGAGAGCGTGGGGAGGATCCTCAAGTCGTACCTGCGCAGCGTCGAGAGCAAGGACGCCCGCCTCAGGCTGTCGTTCTCGTACCCGATCCTTCAGAAGAGCCTCAGGAGCGGGCTGAGCGGGTACCAGTTCTACAGGGCGGGCTTCGAGGGGGTCCTCACCCACACCGGCGAGTACCGGAGGTTCGTGCATTTTGAGTTCGTGTACTCCTCGGCCTGCCCGTGCTCGGCCGAGCTCGCCGAGCACGCCCGGGACACCCGCAAGGTCTTCGGCGTGCCGCATTCCCAGCGCAGCAAGGCCCGGCTGATCCTCGAGGAATCCAAGGGCAAGAAGATCTGGATCGAGGACGTGCAGGCGCTCTGCCTGAAGGCGTTGAGGACCGAGACCCAGGTGATGGTCAAGCGCGAGGACGAGCAGGCCTTCGCCGAGCTGAACGGGGCCAACCTGAAGTTCGTGGAGGACGCCGCGAGGCTCCTCTACCGCGTGTTCGACGCGGACCCGAGGGTGCGCGACTTCCAGATCGCCTGCTCGCACCTGGAGTCGCTCCATTCCCACGACGCTGTGAGCGTGATCTGCAAGGGCGTCCAAGGCGGCTTCAAGGCCGATTTCATGGATTTCCAGTCGCTGGTCTGCTAGGGTCCCCCTGCGAACCATGCCCTCACGGACAAAGCCCCCCGTCGTGGTCATCACAGGCGCCTCGCAGGGCATCGGCGCGGCCATCGCGGCGGCGTTTGCCGGGGAGATCCGGGGCGTCCGGCTGGCGCTCGTCGCCCGGAACCGGAAGAACCTCGCGGCGGTCGCCCGCTCGTGCACGAGGCTGGGGGCGGAGGCGGAGGCCTTTGCGTGCGATGTTTCGGATGAGGCGGAGGTGGGCCGGATGGCGCGCGAGGTGCTCCACCGATTCAGGAGGGTCGACGTCCTCGTCAACAACGCTGGCAGGTACGTCGGCGGCCCGTTTCTCGAGACGTCGGTGGCCGAGTTCGACAGGATGATCTCCGCCAACCTGAGGGGGCTCTTCCTTGTGACGCGCGCATTCGCCCCGGGGATGGTCCAGCGCCGGTGCGGAGACATCTTCAACATGGGTTCGATCGCGGGAATATCGGCGCTCGCCGGGGCGCCTGCCTACACGGCCGCGAAGTTCGGCGTCGCGGGCCTGACGAAGTCCCTGCGGGCCGAGTTCAAGGGAGTGGGAATCCGCGTATGCTGCGTGCACCCCGGGGCGACGGTCTCGCCGTCATGGAAGGGGAGCGGAGTTCCCGAGGGCCGCATGATGCCCGCCAGGGACGTGGCCGGGGCCTTTGTCGCGCTCTATCGGATGAGCCGCCGGACGGTGGTCGAGGAGATGGTGCTGCGCCCGCAGCTTGGCGACCTCTAGCTGGAGCGGGCCCCGGGGCGGGGTCCCGATCGCGCAGCCTGCATGAAATCGACGGCGGCGCCTTTGCAATTTGCGCGATCTGGGGTGAGCCAGCGGGAATCAACTTAGTGTAACCCAATGGATTGCAGTTACTAGGAAAGAGAGGCTCCGGCTGGCACGGCTCAGGCTAGGGTTCTCGGCGACCGAGGAACCACCGCCCGCCCCACGACACTATTTCGAAGAAGATGAATGTCATGAACGCCCTCCTATTCGCAGCCTTCGGGGCGACCATGGAGATTCTCCCGATGGCCTTCCCGTCGTGGTTTCAGCACACGGGTGCCGACTCCTCAAGCGGAAGGGCCCTGTGGCTGGAGTTGGTGGGGGCCGTCCAGATTCTCCTGTGCCTGGGATATATCGCCCGAGCCCATGTCATCCCGGCCATTGCGCGGCTTGGGGTCATTGCCCCCACGGGGGAGGCCGGCCCGGTCGCTCTCCCCAATCCGCGCGGCGTGACGGCGCGCTGACGGGCCCACCTGAGCGCCTACCCGGCGTTTCCCAGCGCGAACGACAGCAGGAGCAGGAGGAGGACGAGCGCCGTGATGGAGACGTAGGTGCGGTCGCGCTCGGCGGCAAAAGCTACCAGGGACACGGCAACGCGCGTGACAGGAGTCACGACGAGGAGCAGGAGGCCGGCGACAATCACGGCCTGACCGTCCAGGTGGAGCAGGCCCCCGAAGAACCAGGAGGCGGTCCTTGGGAAGGATCCCCCGGGGCCGATGAGCCTCGCCACCTCGGGGCCCCGGCCGCCGTAGCCCCCGCGCACGAACGTGATGAGGGTGCCTGCCGATATCAGCACGAGGCTCGTGGAGACGCCGGTCCGCAGGACGCCGCTGATGGCATCCTCGATCCTGCCGACCTTCCTGCCGGGGGAGGGCGTCAACCAAGTCCCTTCAGCAGCATCTGCAGCGCGGAGGCCGCGAGCACTGCGACGAAGATGAGGCGTATCGCTTGGCCGCGCATCCCGCCCAGGAGGCGGGCGCCCAGGCGCGCGCCCAGGAGAACCCCGACCGCCACTGGAGCCGCCACGAATGGCAGGACCTCCCCGCGCATGAGGTAGACCGCGGCGCTTGCCGCCGCCGTGACGCCGATCATGAAATTGCTGGTCGCCGTGCACGCCTTTATGGGAATGCCCATCGCCACGTTCATGACGGGGATCTTGAGCACCCCGCCGCCGATTCCGAGGAGGCCGCTCGACACCCCCGCCACGTAGCTGACGGCGAGGCCGAGCCCTGTCCTCGAGACCCTGTAGGAGACCTCGCGGCCGAGCGACCGGTCAAAATAGGAACTGTGGAGCCCCAGCCGGTCGGCCATGGCGTCCCGGGCCGGGTCTATCCGGTGCCCCCTGGGTCGAAGCATTGACCAGGCGGTGTAGGCGAGCACGACGGAAAAGGTCAGGAAGAGCCACCGGCCCGACACGAACTCGGCGAGGTAGGCGCCGCAGAGGGCCCCGGCGACGGTCCCAACCTCGAGCACCATGCCGAGGCGCATGTTTGCGATCCCCTCGCTCACGTAGGACGCCGCGGCCCCGCTCGAGGTTGCGATGACGGAGATGATCGACGCGGCGATCGCCTTCTTGATGCTGACGCCCATGAGGAGCGTAAGGGCGGGTACGACGATGATCCCGCCCCCGACCCCGACCAGGGATCCCAGCAGGCCGGCTGCGTAGGATATCCCGAGGACGATGGCGGTGAAGGCGAAGGGGGTCACGGGCGTGGCTCCCTACAGGAGCGAGCCCTGTCCGTCGCCCGCAGGCCGCAGGCCCACCGCGGCGTAGCCCTTCTCGGTGAGGACCCGGCCCTGGGGGGTCCTCTGGAGGTATCCCTCCTGGATCAGGAACGGCTCATGGACCTCCTCGAGGGTCTCGGGCTCCTCCCCGACGGCGACCGCGATGGTCCCGATGCCGACGGGACCCCCGCGGTAGTTCTCGGCCATGGCGCGCAGCATGCGCTTGTCCATCTCGTCAAGGCCCGCTGCGTCAATCTCCAGGAGTTCCAGGCCCGCCGCTGCCACGTCCCTCGTTATGGCGCCCGTCGCCCTCTGCTGGGCGAAGTCGCGAATGAAGTTGATGAGGTTGTTGGCCACCCGAGGTGTGCCCCGCGCCCGCTTTGCGATCTCGGTGGCGCCCTCCTCGTCGATCCGCACCTTCAGGAGCCCGCAGGTCCTGCGCACGATCTTCAGAAGCGTCGCCTTGTCATAGTAGTCCAGCCGCGTCTGGAGGGTGAACCGGGACCGCAGCGGGGCAGTCAGGAGGCCAGCCCTCGTCGTGGCCCCGATCAGGGTGAAGCGCGGCAGGGACAGCCGCACGCTCCGCGCGTTCGGGCCCTGGTCGATCATGATGTCTATCCGGAAGTCCTCCATTGCCGAATAGAGGTACTCCTCGACCGTCTTCGGGATGCGGTGGATCTCGTCGATGAAGAGGATGTCGCCCTCCTCGAGGTTTGTGAGGAGCCCGGCGAGGTCGCCCGCCTTCTCCACGACGGGCCCGGAAGTCACCCTGACGCTTCGCCCGAGCTCGTTGCCGAGGATGAATGCGAGGGTGGTCTTCCCCAGGCCCGGCGGCCCGGACAGCAGGATGTGGTTGAGCGGGTCGCCCCGCTTCTTTGCGGCGCCGACCATCACCTGCAGGCGCTCGATCGTCTTCGCCTGGCCGGCGAAATCCGAGAAGGAGAGGGGGCGCAGCGCCGCCTCGGCGGGCGTCACGGGTGCCGCAAGGGTCGACGTCACGAACCCCGTGCCCTTGCCCTGGTCGCCGGCGGGCTTCGGAGGCGTCATCTCCATTCCAGTTCCGCCCCGAGCGAGCGGAGGTTCTCGACGAAGCGCGGGTGCGCCCGCTTGATGATCTCGGCGTTGCGGACAACGCTGCGGCCGGGGATCGAGGCGGCGACCATCGTGAGGGCGACCGCCGCCCGGATCACGTAGGGCGAGTCCACGACCGCCGGCCTCAGGGGCCTGTTACCGAAGACCACGATGCGGTGCGGGTCGCTCACGAGCACGTGGGCGCCGAACTTCGCGAGCTCGGGCATCCATGAGAACCCATTCTCGTAGACCTTGTTCCAGAAATGGATCGTCCCCTCGCAGCGGGTCGAGAGGGCGATGAGCAAGGGGAGCAGGTCGACCGAGAAGTACGGCCAGGGGGCGGCCTCGATCTTGGGAAGGAGGTTGGTGGTGTAGGGCGTCTCGATCACCCGCGACTGGCCGCGCCGGACGACCGCGGTGGTGCCCTCGTGCACGACGCTCACGCCGAGCTTCCCGAACGACCGGGTTATCAGGTCGAAGTGCTGCGGCACGGAGTTGCGGACGCGCACCTCGCCGCCCGTGATGGCGCCCAGGGCCAGGAAGGTCGTCACCTCGTGGTAGTCGGTGCCGATCTCGACCGTCGCCCCGTGAAGGCGGGACACGCCCTCGACCGTGAGCATGCTGGTGCCCACGCCGGTGATCCGGGCGCCCATGGCGACAAGCGCCTTGCACAGGTCCTGCACGTGGGGCTCGCTCGCCGCGTTCACCAAGACCGAGGTCCCCTCCGCGACCGAGGCCGCCATTGCGAAGTTCTCGGTGACGGTGACCGACATGTAGTCGAGCCAGTGCCGGGCCCCGCGGAAACCCCCGTCGACCGAGATCGCGAGGGGATCGCCGGGCTCGATCCTCGCCCCGAGCGCGGCGAGTACGTCGAGGTGCGGATCGATCTCGCGGACGCCGAGGGAGCATCCCTTGGCGTTCGAGCGGATCGTGATCCGCCCCATCCGGTGGAGCAGCGCCGGATAGAGCAGGACGGTCGAGCGCATGTCCTGCGGGAGCTCGGCGTTGGAGAGGGTGCTCCTGAAGGAGCTGTGGTCGACCCTCATGACCCCCGTGGCCCTGTCCCAGGCGATCGCCGAGCCCTGCGACTCGAAGAACGCCACCAGCTTGTCCAAGTCCGTGATGTCAGGGACGTTCCTGAGCTCGACGGGCTCGTCGGTGAGCAGCGTCGCGCAAAGGATCGGAAGCACGGAATTCTTGTTGCCGGACGGGGTGACGGTGCCGGAGAGAGGCTTGCCGCCGTTGACTACGAGGTCTGCCATGGAAAAAGAAAAAGGCGCCCGCGTGAAGCGGACGCCTTGGAATGCGCTCCTTGCGGAGCGCATTGGCAAGTATTAACTTGGGGGTCTCCCCGGGTCAGATGGCGCCGCCGCCCTGCTGGCCCTGGGGCTGGTTGTCGCCGCCCCTGTCGCGGCCGCGTCCGCCGCGGTGGCGCCTGCGCCTGTTGCCGCCCTCGAAGCGTTCACCCCCGCGGTTGTCCTGCTCGCCGCCCTGCGGCTGGCCGCCCTCCTGGGGGGATCTCTCCCCGCGGAAGCCCGGGCCGCCGCCCGAACCGCGTCCGCCACGGTGGCGCCTGCGGGGGCGCTGGCCGCCGCCGTAGCGCTCGCCGGGGGCGTCCGCAGGGGCGGGCGCCTCCGCGGGTTTTGCACCCCCGAACAGGCCCTTCAGCCATCCGAAGAAGCCCTTGGGCTCAGGGGCGGGGCGCTCGGCCGGCCTGCCCTGCTCAAACCTGGGCCGCTGTTCGCGCTCGGGATAGTCCCGCGGGTCCCTGGGCTGGCGCGCCTCGCGCGGGTCGCGCGGTTGGCGGGCATCCCGCGGGTCGCGCGGCTGGCGTGCCTCGCGCGGATCGCGGGGCTGGCGCTGGAACGAGTCGCGGCGGGGTTCGCCACCCTCGGAGCTCGGGGCCCCGGGAGCGTCCTCCCTGCGGTCCGCCCTGAACGTCGGCCGGTCGTCTCGACGGGGACGGTCCTCCCGCTCAGGAGAATTCTGCTCCCGGCGGCTCGCTGACGGGGACTCCCAGCTCACGGCGGGACGGACCGCCTCGGCCGGGGGAAGGATCTGGATCTCCGACCTCTCGGCCACCGGCTCCGGCACGGACTCCCGCGCCGGCTCGGCGACGGGCTCAGCGACGGGCTCAGCTGCGGCTTGGACGGGCGCGGCTGGAGCCGCTGCGGGTGTCTCGACTTTGGCCGGCTCCTCAGCCGGCGCGGTCGCGGGCTCGGGGCTCGCGAACGGGTTCTTGTACTCGCGCTCAGGCGTTATGATCTCCAGGGACGTGGGCTTGTAGTCAGCCTTCACCTGGATTGTTGACGGGGCCGCAGCGCCCGACGGGCGCTTTCCGCGGGCAAGGCCCGATCCGCGTGTGCTGCCGAATGTTCCGGCAGGAGTCTCGGTGCTGGTCGCGGGTGCCTGTGTGTTGGCAGCCGGGGCGAACGCAGCGCCGGACGTGTTTGTATCTGTCATTGTGTTTTTGTTTTGTATTATGGCGCTCACCGGAAATCGGGAGCGGCAGGGTTCTCCGGCAGTGCGGAGCGCATGGGAAAGCGCTCTAACGCAAATGCCGAAGCGGACAATAATCGCCCCGTTTGCCTCCCGGGGCAACCCCAAAAGAGAGGAACCCGGCCCCCCCCCAATTGCATCTTGCGCCCGCCCGCCCGGACCGCACGTTTGACGCCCATGGACAAATTCGAGGAGATCTTCAGGATGCAGGATGCGCTCAACCGGAGGATCGGCGTCGTGCTGCCTCCCCCGACCGAGGAGGAGAAGGCAAAATGGGTCCTGAACTACACCCGGGCCATGCAGCAGGAAATCGCGGAACTCATTGATTCCGTGCCCTGGAAGTGGTGGGCCAAGTACCAGAAGTTCGACGAGCAGAACGCCCGGGTGGAGGTGGTCGACCTGTTCCATTTCCTGATCTCGATAGCCCAGACGCTGGGGATGAGCGCCGACGACGTGTTCCAGGCCTACGTGAAGAAGAACCAGGTCAATCTCCAGCGCCAGGAGTCGGGTTACGTGAAGAAGGACGAATCCGACTCCAGGCACATCTGAGGGTGGGGGGGCCGGAGCCCTTGCCCGGAGGGCCAGGGGCCCTAGCGTGAGACCACGAACGCAGCGTGGACATCGACGGCCACGTTGCCGTTCTCGACGATCGCCGCGCGAAGCTTGAGCTTCGCCTTGCCGTAGCGGGCGAGCGCCTCCTTGAACTCGGCGATGGCCGCCTGGGCCGGGCGCTCGCAGATTGCCCGGAGGTCACCGATCACGGGCCGCCGGTATGCCGCGCGGCTCTCCTTGACGACGATGTGCCACACCGGCTTCTCCGCCTTGGTCTCGCCCCGCATAAGCTCCCAGACGACGCCGTACCCCGCGAGGGTTGCGAGCGACACGAGGCTCCCGCCAAACGCGGTGTTCAGGGAATTCTTGTTCTGCTCCTTGGGCGCCGTGAGCACAAGGGCGCGGTCATCGCTCACCTCAACACCGACGCCCATCGCCTTCGCGAGCGGAATCATCTCGTGAAGGAAGAGCTCAAGCGCTGGAACCTTGACCGCTTTCATCGAACGGGACGCTGGACGATTTATTGGCCCGCGTCAAAGCCGCCGGGGCCTCCCGGGGGGATTATTTAAGGTAGAATTATAACAAGGTGTGCGCCAATGCCCTATGATCTTTTGATTGCCGGGCGATGCAGGCCGCGCCCGTCGCCGACTCCGGCTGTCCCCTTTTCGCTAAGCTGTTGCCGCTCCCTTTTCGCATCCGTAGCCTCTGGCCATGAATCGGACCCGAAGAAGGCGTCGCTGGTTTATCGCGACGGCGGCCCTCATCCTCGCCTACTCCGTCGCGGGATTCCTCGTCCTTCCCGGAGTGATCAGGTCTCAGGGCGAGAAGAGGCTCTCCTCGGAGCTCGGCCGCGCCGTCTCGATCGGGAAGGTCAGGATCAATCCCTTTGCTCTTTCGGTCGCCGTTGAGGGTTTCGACATCAGGGAGAAGTCCGGGTCGGGCTCGTTCCTGGGCTGGGACCGGCTCTACGTTCGATTCGACGCGATTCGCTCGCTGGGCGGCGCCTGGGTCCTCGGGGACGTCGAGCTTGTCGGGTTTCACGCGGCCGTCGCGGTCAATCCCGACGGCTCCTACAATTTCTCCGACCTTCTGGCGAAGCTCGCGGGCCCGGCCGCGCCGGGCTCCCCTCAGGCCAGGCCCCATAGGCCGCTCCGCGTGGCCTCGATGACGGTGGAAGGGGCCCGGGTGGACTTTAGCGATCACTCGCTTGTCCATCCGTTTGCGACCCGGGTCGGCCCTCTCACGTTCTCGCTGGCGAACTTCCAGACCGCGGGCGACCGGGGGGCGCCCTACAGCTTCGAGGCGCGCACCGAGGCGGGCGAGCGGTTCGCGATGAGCGGCACCCTCTCGGCCGATCCCATCGGGTCGCGCGGGGACTTCGAGGCGGACGACCTCGTCATCAAGAAATACATGCCCTACATCGAGGGGAGGACCAGAGCCGCGATCGTCGACGGAAAGCTGTCCGCTCGCGGCCGCTACGAGATCGGCTTCGGCCCCGGTCTCCGGGCGCTCGGTGTCGACAAGGGCGAGGTGCACGTCCGCGGCCTGAGGGTTGTGGAGCAGCCCTCGGGCCTAGGCGTTGTCGAGCTCGGATCGCTTGACGTGTCGGGCGCGAGCGCCGACGCCGTCGCAATGGCCGCAAAGGTCGGGAGCGTCACCCTCTCGGACGGCCATGTCCACGCAAGGAGGGACCGGTCCGGGCAGCTGAACCTCCTTTCCCTGGCGCAGCCCGCCGCGGGCTCTCCCGCCCGCGCCGCGTCCGCCCAGGCCCCGAGGATCCTCGTCTCGGAGGTGTCCCTGGGTGGCTTCGCGGTCGACTTTGCCGACGAGGCCGTCCCCCGCGGGGCGAGGCTTTCGCTCGGGAACGTGAGGCTGTCGCTCGGGAACGCCACGCTCGACGACGGGGCGGTGATGCCGCTGCACCTCTCGTTTGACTGGGCCCCCAAGGGCGAGGTGCAGGTCGATGGCACGGCGACCCTGAGGCCCGAGCCCTCCGTGGACCTGAAGACGAGCGTTGCCTCGCTGGAACTCCTGCCGCTGAGCCCCTACATTGAGCAGTTCATCAACGCCCGCCTCACCCAGGGCGCTGTATCGGAAACGGGCACCTTGAAGGCGGCCCTGCCGGGAGGGCAGCCCGCCATCGCGTTCAACGGGGAGCTTTCCGTCCAGAAATTCGGGATCGTGGACTCGGCCCGCGACCGCGAGCTACTCGGATTCTCGCGCCTCTCCGTGACGGAGCTGAGCGCGGCCACCAACCCGGGTTTCTCCGCCTCAATCGGCCAGGTGGAGCTCTCGAAGCCCTATGCCCGGGTCGTCGTAAGTCCCGACGGCAAGGTCAACCTCGCTTCCCTCACACCCTCCGCCGGCGCGCCGGCCGGAGTCCCCGGTGTAAGCGGTCCGCCAACGCGGGCGCTTCCGAGGATAGCCATCGGCCGCGTGACGATAGACGGAGGAGACTTCAGCTTTGCCGACCAGTCGGTCGAGCCCAACGTGCACGTGGCACTCAACGCCTTCTCCGGAACGATCTCCGGCCTCTCATCCGAGAACGCCGCGAGGGCCGACGTGAACCTCTATGGGATGGTCGGCGGCGTCGGGCCCCTTGATATCACGGGCAAGCTCGATCCCCTCGGTCAGCGCAGGCTCGTGGACTTGAAGGTCGACGTGAAGAGCATGGATCTGGTGCCCCTCAGCCCATACTCGGGGAAGTTCGCCGGTTTCGAGCTCGCTCGCGGGCAACTGGTGGTCGACTCGAGGGTCGTGGTAGACGGGCCGAAGGTGGATGCGACAAACAGGGTCACGGTAAACCAGTTCACCTTCGGCAGGGCGACGGCGAGCAAGGTCGCGACCGGCCTGCCGGTGCGCCTTGGAGTCGCGCTCCTGAAGGACGCGAACGGACAGATCTTCATCGACCTTCCCGTGCAGGGAAGCATGGACGATCCCGAATTCCGCGTGGGGAAGGTCGTCCTCAGGGTCATCGTCAACCTCCTCACAAAGGCCGCCGTCTCGCCGTTCTCGCTCGTGGGCTCGATGTTCGGGGGAGGGGGCGAGGAGCTCGCCTACCAGGAGTTTGCTCCGGGATCGAGCGAGTTGCTCACGGACCAGCTGCCCAAGCTCGACACCCTTGCGAAGGCGTTGGCGAACAGGCCCGCGCTGACCCTCGGGATAGAGGGGGGGGCCGATCCCGCCGCCGACGCCTATGCGCTCAGGCGCACCAAGCTCGAGCGCATGGTGCGGCGCCGGGTCTGGGAGGCACGTCGTGCGGAGAACAGGAACCTTCCGCCCCCCGACCAGCTCGTGCTCGCACCGGAGGAGCGCGCCGCGATGGTCAAGAATCTCTTCGACGCGAAATTCCCGCCGGGCACCACCTTTGGGACTCCGCTGCCGCCCCCCCCCGCGGTGGCCGCCCCGCAGCCCGCCCCGCCGCCTGGGCTCATCCAGAGGATCGTCTATGTGGTGACATTCCAGAAGGAGCGGGACGAAAGCGCGGCGAGGAAGGAGGCCGAACGCCTCGTGGCGGAGCACGATAGGTCCGTGGCCGCCGCTGTCGCAAGCGGCCTTCCCGAGGACCAGATGGAGGGACGGCTCGCGGAGGCGATCGAGGTCTCCGCGGACGACCTGGCGGCGCTGGCTTCGGCGAGGGCGCAAAGGGTGCGCGACCGGCTTTCCGGGGAGGGCCACATAGGCGCCGACCGCCTTTTCCTTGTCCGGGCGCAGGACCCGGCCGCAGCGAACCCGGGGCCGCGCGTGCGCCTGAGCTTCCAATAGCACGGCGGCCGGGCTTGCCGCGGGCCCGCGGGCCGTTTGAGTGTGCCAATGGCAAGACCCGAAGAGCCCAAGGTCATCTTCTCGATGATCGGCGTCTCGAAGAAGATCGAGCGCAAGGAGATCCTCCGGGACATCTCCCTCTCGTTCTATTACGGGGCGAAGATCGGCGTCCTCGGATTCAACGGCTCGGGCAAGTCCTCGCTCATGAGGATCCTCGCGCTTCGCGACACCGACATAGAGGGGCGCGTGCACATCGAGCCCGGCTACGAGGTCGGAATGCTTGAACAGGAGCCCCAGCTGACCGCAGGCAAGACGGTGCGCGAGTGCGTGGAGGAGGGGATTAAGCACCTGACGGATCTCGTCGGCGCGTACGACGCGACCTGGGACGAGCTCAACGCCGCAGCCGATGACAAGGCGAAGGATGCGATCATGACCCGGCAGGGGGAGCTCCAGGAGAAGATCGACGCCTTGGGGGCCTGGGACGTGGCCCCCCAGGTTGAGATGGCGATGGACGCCCTTCGATGCCCGCCCGCCGAGCAGGTGGTCGACAGCCTGTCGGGAGGCGAGCGAAGGCGCGTGGCGCTTGCGCGCCTGCTCCTTAGAAAGCCCCCCATTCTCCTCCTCGACGAGCCGACCAACCACCTGGACGCGGAGAGCGTCCAGTGGCTCGAGCAGCACCTCGCCCGATACGAGGGGACGGTGATCGCAGTGACGCATGACCGCTACTTCCTCGACAATGTGGCGCAGTGGATCCTCGAGCTGGACCGCGGGCACGGGATCCCGTGGAAGGGCAACTACTCGTCGTGGCTCGAGCAGAAGCAGAAGCGCCTCGCCGTCGAGCAGCGGACGGAGGACCGAAGGCAGAAGGCCATGGCCCGCGAGCTTGAGTGGATACGGAAGTCCGCGACGGCGCGGCGGGTCAAGTCGCAGGCGCGCATCACGGCCTACGAGTCGATGCTCAAGGAGAACACAGCCGAGAAGGAACGGGACTACGAGATCCTGATCCCGCCCGGCCCCAGGCTCGGCACGCTGGTCGTGGACGCAAAGGGGCTCTCCAAGGCCTACGGCGAGAATCTCATATTCGAGAACCTGACCTTCTCGCTGCCGCCGGGCGGCATCGTGGGCGTCATTGGGCCCAACGGCGCGGGAAAGACGACGCTCTTCAGGCTCATCACGGGGGCCGAGAAGCCCGACGGCGGGACGCTCCGGATTGGAGACACGGTCAAGATCGCCCACGTCGACCAGTCCCGGGACTCGCTCCCCGGCAACGAGACGATCTACGAGGCGATAAGCGGGGGGGAGGAGATCCTGAGGATGGGGGGACGCGAGGTGAACGCCCGCGCCTACTGCGCCCAGTTCGGGTTCACCGGCCCCGACCAGCAGAAGAAGGTGGGAATACTCTCCGGAGGGGAGCGCAACCGGGTCCACCTTGCGCGCCTCCTCAAGTCGGGCGCGAACCTGATCCTGCTCGACGAGCCGACAAATGACCTGGACATCAACTCGATCCGCGCGATCGAGGAATCCCTCGAGAACTTCGCGGGATGCGCGGTCGTGGTCTCGCACGACCGGTGGTTCCTCGACCGGGTGGCGACCCACATCCTGGCGTTCGAGGGGGAGAGCACGGCCCAGTGGTTCGCGGGCAACTACTCCAGCTATATCGAGGACTTCCGCCGGCGCCGCGGCAAGGATGCGGACCAGCCGCACCGCATGAAATACCGTCGCCTCACGAGGACCTGACGCCCGTCAGCGAGGGGTGGGGGTGCGTCGCACCGCCTCGACAAAGAGCGCCTCCAGGCGCGGGACGTCGACCGCCCTCACGACCTCCACCGCGGGCTCTCCGAGGCCCGGGCCGCCCCCAAGGGGCCAGCTGAGCGTGGCGCCGTAGTTGGGCCCGTGGTCGATATCTATGTCCATGGAGATCCGGTCGGTGTGGCGGGTGATAGCCGGATCGATCAGGACCGCGGAGGCCACCTCGTCCCACATGGGGAATCCCGTCTGGGCGTACTTGGCCACGTACCTTGCAGCCGGGGTGTCGGATCCTTCGGAGGCCCTCGATGCCACGGCGGGAGTGAACTTCGTGTCGACCGTGGCATCGAGCGGGACGACGGTGATCCTCCTCCAGCCGGCGTGAAGCATTATCCTCGCGGCCTCCGGGTCCCATCGGCTGTTGAATTCGACCCTCGGGCTGTGGATGAACTGCATCGAGAACTCGTCGACCCTGGACGCATCCGGGTTGAAGCTGCCCCCCATGAATACGAGTTCCTTGGCGAGCGCGGCGAACCCGTCGTCCAGGCGGCAGGCGAGCGCGAGGTTCGTGAATGGGCCCATGGCGAGAATGGAGACCTGCCCCGGGAACTCGCGCACCTTCGCGACCAAGAAGTCGGCGGCGGTCCCCGGCGCCGCCTTGGTGGACGGCTCGCCCTCCTCTAGGGGCGGGACCACCCCCGGCCCGTGGTAGTGGAGCCTGTTGGCGGTATTGTAGGACGGCCACGAATCCATCCAAGCGCCCTTGTAGGCGAGCTTCCCATAAAGTCTTTCCCATCGCCTGGTCTCCTCCTCGGAGTTGACCAAGGGATAGGTGGCTCCCGTCACGACGGGAATGTCGGTCCTGCCGATCAGCTCCAGCATCCGAAGCGTGTGCGCCACGTTCTCCAACTGCCAGCCGTCGCCGCTCTCGACCGTAATCCCGAGCACGTCTATTCCGGGTGTCTGGACCACCATGAGGATCGCCTGGAGGTTGCTTCCTCCGGGCCCGAAGGCGTCCTGGTCGATGATGACCTTACGGTTCCCTTCCGCGCGCGCCAATGGAGCCGCAAGTAGAAGAGCTGCAATATATAACGAAACAATTGATTTAAAGGACATCACGGGATGGAGGAGCAGGGCACATGCCACGGGGGAGGCGCCAATCAAGTAATTTGCAAATGGCTTGCGTCCATTAATGGGCCTGCTTTTGGATATTCGGATAGGTTATGAATCGAGCTAATCCGGTTTCAGTTCGGCGTCGAAACTCAAGTCTTGCCTGGGTTCTCGCGCCCGCGATGGCGTGGATCGCCCTGGCGGCGCCCGCGGCGGCCCAGACGATCATCCCGAACGGCTCGACTTTGAGCGGGGCCATCGAGAACGGCGATTTTTCCGTGCTGAGCGGCACCGTCTTCACGGTGAATTCGAACACCACCTTCAGCGGCGGCACCACCACCTTTGCCGGCGGCAACACGGTTCACCTTACAGGAGGAGGCAATGCGCTGACTCTGGCTTCGGACGCGATCTGGACAGGGAGCGTTTCGGTCAGCGCCCAGGCTGTGAATGTCAGCATGGTCAACAACGGCTCCTTCACGAACTCATCGGGGACCAACTTCATCTACGGTGGCGGGCTGACCGGTTTCAGCTTCACTAACAACGGGACGGTGAACTCGACGTCGGGGACGCTCAACCTTGGCGATGCGGGCACGGACTCGATCACAAATGCGGCCGCGGGCACGATCGAGGCGATTGGCGGGAACATCGGCTTTGGGACGGGCGGGGGAACGATCACGGTCGCCAACGCGGGCACGCTGGAGGCGACGGGGGCCGGCAGCACGCTCACCCTTGGGGTCAATGGGAACACGGCATGGACAAACACCGGGATCATTATCGCGACCAACAACGGCGTGGTGAACCTGGGAGGCACGTTTTCGACCGCCGACCTCACAAGCGGGACGATTTCGATCATCGGACTCGGCACGATCAACATCACGGGCACGCTCAACAACACGGTGCTGGCGCCTCCGAACGGCGGGGGGATCTTCACCCTCGGCGGCGGCACCATCGCGGGCGGAACGGTCAACAGCGGCTCGCTCGCGTTCAGCGTGACGGGCGGGACTCTGAGCGGCGCGACGATGGCCGGGAACTTCTCAGTGCCGACGAACACGAGCTTCACATCGAACTCGAACGCAACCTTCAGCGGCGGAACAACGACTTTCGGCTCGGTGACGATCCACGCGAACGGCTCTGGCAACGCGCTGACGCTTGCCTCGGACGAGGCCTGGACCGGCAACATGACGCTGTCCGCGCAGGCGGCCGGCATAGGCGTCACGAACAACGGCGCCTGGACGAACACAACGGGCACCAACTTCATTTACGGCGGCGGTCAGACGGGGTTCGCCTTCACGAACAACGGGACCGTGAGCGCCACCTCGGGGACGCTGAACCTCGGCGATGCGGGCACGGACGCGATCACCAACGGCTCGACGGGAACGATCGAGGCGAACGGAGGGACGGTCACGCTTGCGACCGGAGGCGGTACGATCACGGTGGCGAACGCAGGCCTCATCGAGGCGACCGGGGTCGGCAGCACGCTCACCCTTGGCGCAAATGGCAATACCGCATGGACCAACACGGGCACTATCCTCGCGACGAACAACGGAGTCGTTAACCTCGGGGGCACCTTCTCGACCGCCAACCTGACGAGCGGCACGGTGGGGATCACGGGCCTCGGCACGATCAACATCACGGGCACGCTCAACAACACCTCGCTCTCCGCGCCCAATGGCGGCGGCATCTTCACGCTGTCCGGTGGAACGATCTCGGGGGGGACGGTGAATAGCGGCGCGCTGGCCTTCAGCTCCGGCGGCGGGATCCTGAGCGGCGTGGCGATGCCCGGGGCTTTCAGCCTTCCTTCGAGCACTGGCTTCACGGCAAATTCGAACACGACCTTCAGCGGCGGCACCACGACGTTTGCCAGCAATACGGTCCATGTGAACGGCTCTGGCAACGCGCTGACGCTTGCCTCGGACGAGGCCTGGACCGGCAACATGACGCTGTCCGCGCAGACCGCGGGGGTCGGCGTCACGAACAACGGCGCCTGGACGAACACAACGGGCACCAACTTCATCTACGGCGGCGGTCAGACGGGGTTCGCCTTCACGAACAACGGGACCGTGAGCGCCACCTCGGGGACGCTGAACCTCGGCGATGCGGGCACGGACGCGATCACCAACGGCTCGACGGGCACGATCGAGGCGAACGGAGGGACGGTCACGCTTGCGACCGGCGGCGGGACGATCACGGTGGCGAACGCAGGCCTCATCGAGGCGACCGGGGTCGGCAGCACGCTCAACCTTGGCGCCAATGGCAATACGGCATGGACCAACACGGGCACGATTTTGGCGACGAACAACGGAGTCGTTAACCTCGGGGGCACCTTCTCGACCGCCAACCTGACGAGCGGCACGGTGGGGATCACGGGCCTCGGCACGATCAATATCACGGGCACGCTCAACAACACCTCGCTCTCCGCGCCGAATGGCGGCGGCATCTTCACGTTGTCCGGCGGAACGATCTCCGGCGGCACGGTGAACAGCGGAGCGCTGGCCTTCAGCTCTGGCGGCGGGATCCTGAGCGGCGTGTCCATGCCGGGGGCCTTCAGCCTGCCCTCGAGTGCGGCCTTCACGGCAAATTCGAATACGACCTTCAGCGGAGGCACCACGACGTTTGCCAGCAACACGGTCCATGTGAACGGCTCTGGCAACGCACTGACGATTGCCTCGGACGAGGCCTGGACCGGCAACATGACGCTGTCCGCTCAGACCGCAGGGGTCGGCGTCACGAACAACGGCGCCTGGACGAACACAACGGGCACCAACTTCATCTACGGCGGCGGTCAGACGGGGTTCGCCTTCACGAACAACGGGACCGTGAGCGCCACCTCGGGGACGCTGAACCTCGGCGATGCGGGCACGGACGCGATCACCAACGGCTCGACGGGCACGATCGAGGCGAACGGAGGGACGGTCACCCTGGCGACCGGCGGCGGCACGATCACGGTGGCCAACGCTGGCCTCCTGGAGGCGACCGGGGCCGGAAGCACGGTCAATCTTGGAATCAACGCCAATACCGCATGGACCAACACGGGCACGATCCTGGCGACGAACAACGGCGTCGTTAATCTCGGGGGCACGTTCTCGACGGCCAACCTGACGAGCGGCACGGTGGGGATCACGGGCCTCGGCACGATCAACATCACGGGAACGCTGAACAACACTACCCTGGCGCCTCCGGACGGCGGCGGCATCTTCACGCTGTCCGGTGGAACGATCTCGGGGGGGACGGTGAACAGCGGCTCGCTGGCCTTCAGCTCTGGCGGAGGAACCCTGAGCGGCGTGGCGATGCCCGGGGCTTTCAGCCTTCTTTCGAGCGCGGGCTTCACGGCGAACTCGAACACGACCTTCAGCGGCGGCACCACGACGTTTGCCAGCAACACGGTCCATCTGAACGGCTCTGGCATCGCACTGACGATTGCCTCGGACGAGACATGGACGGGCAACATGACGCTGTCCGCCCAGGCGGCCGGAATAGGTTTCACGAACAACGGCGCCTGGACAAACGCCTCGGGCACCAACTTCATCTACGGCGGCGGCCAGACGGGGTTCACCTTCACGAACAACGGGACCGTGAGCGCCACCTCGGGGACGCTGAACCTCGGCGACGCGGGCACGGACGCGATCATCAACGGCTCGACGGGCACGATCGAGGCAAACGGTGGGATTGTAACCCTGGCGACCGGCGGCGGCACGATCACGGTGGCCAACGCAGGACTTCTCGAGGCGACCGGGGCCGGAAGCACCGTCAACCTTGGCATCAACGCCAATACCGCATGGACCAACACGGGCACGATTCTGGCGACGAACAACGGCGTCGTTAACCTCGGGGGCACGTTCTCGACGGCCAACCTGACGAGCGGCACGGTGGGGATCACGGGCCTCGGCACGATCAACATCACGGGAACGCTGAACAACACTACCCTGGCGCCTCCGGACGGCGGCGGCATCTTCACGCTGTCCGGCGGAACGATCTCCGGCGGCACGGTGAACAGTGGCGCGCTGACCTTCAGCTCGGGTGCCGGGACGCTGAGCGGCGTGGCGATGGTGGGGTCGTATTCGGCGCCCGCGACCGCGAGCTTCACGGCGAACTCGAACACGACCTTCAGCGGCGGCACCACGACGTTTGCCAGCAACACGGTTCATTTGAACGGCGCTGGCAACGCTCTGACGCTGGCCTCAGACGAGACCTGGACCGGCAACATGACGATTTCCGCCCAGGCAACCGGGCTCGGCCTCATAAACAACGGAACCTTCACCCTCACCTCGGGGGTCAACTACATCTACGGCGGCGGGCAGACGGGGTTCACCTTCACGAACAACGGGACCGTGGACGCCACCTCGGGAACGCTGAATGTCGGGGACGCCGGCACGGACGCGATCACCAACGCCCCGTCGGGCGTGTTCGACGCCGCCGGGGGAAACGTCACGTTCGGGCTTGGGGGCGCAACCGTCACGAACCTCTCCGGCAACACCCTTTCGGGCGGCACGTGGATGGCCACCAACGGCGGGACGCTGCTCTTCACGGGCGCGTCCAGCACGATCACGACCAACGGGGCGGCAACCGTGCTCATTCTCAACGGCGCGGGCTCCAACATCGAGTCGGGACCCTCCAACCACACGCTCGAGCAGACCCTGGCGACCAACAACGGGACGCTCGAGGTCCTGAATGGCCGGAATTTCGCGTCGTCGAGCGCGGGAATCGCGAACAACGGCACGATACAGCTTGGCGGGGGGACATTCACGGCGTCGTCGCTGACCAACAACCCGGGCAGCATGCTCTCGGGTAGCGGGACATTTGGACCGACGGGCGGCGTGGCGATCGGGAGCGGGGTCGTGGTCGCCCCGGGCAACCCGGGGACCGGCACCTACGTCAACACGCTGTCTTTCAGCACGCCGCTGACCCTGGGGCCGGCTGGCGCGGGGATATTCGACATCCAGAACGCGTCGGGTGCGGCGGGAACGGGCTACGACTCGATCAACGCCACGGGGGCCGCGACGATCTCGGCGACCCCCGTTTCGCCGTTCAAGATCTACGTTGAGTCAATCAACCCCGGTACGGGGAACCTGGGCCTTGCCACCTTCAACATGGCGCAGAGCTACCAATGGACGCTCCTGTCGGCGGGCTCGATCTCCGGGTTCAGCGCCTCGGATTTCACGATCGATGGCTCCCTGTTCGCGAACAGCCTCGGCGCCGGATACTTCTTCGTCTCGGCGGACGCGAACGACGTCTACCTCAATTTCACCCCGGTGCCCGAGCCGTCGACCTGGGCGTTGATTGCCGGCGGCGCAGCAATCTTTGGATTCGCATGCTGGAAGCGCCGCCCGGTCCGGGTTTGTGCGGTGGTGAGGCACTAAGGCGCGGCGGCGGCGCAATTCCGGCCGGATCGATGGTCACCGGCGTTTGAACGGCACCAGTCCGGCCGGGGGCAATCTCGGGCCCAAGGGTCTTGGGTGATTCGTCCGGAGTTGCGTAAGTGTAAGCAGCATGGCATCTAGCAGGATCCATGTTTTGGAGTGATGGATGTCTGTCGCCGCCGGATGGGGTTCTCCGATGAAGGCGCACGGGCGCTCTAATTTGCAAATTGCTTGCGTGGAATGGGTCGAGTGATTCTTGATACTCCGATTGGTGATGACTGCAGGCACTTCGACTTTGTCCAGAAAGCGATTCCCAGGTTTTGGCCGGTTCATGGGTCTTGGCTTTGCCTGCGCGGCCTTCGCCTCATGGGGCGGCGCCCAGACGATCATCACGAACGGGACCATCCTGAACGGGGCCTCTGAGGTCGGGGACTTCCTGGCGAACGGCGGCTCAAGCTTCACCGCCAAGAATGGCACGGTGTTCTCGGCGGGAACGACCGACATCGTCAACGGCTACGTGTACCTCAGCGGGGCCGGAACGGCGCTCACGATCGCCTCGGACGGGACCTGGACGGGCAACGTCACCGTCCAAGCCTCTGCGGCGAACGTCGCGTTCGTGAACAACGGCTCCTTCACCAACTCGGCCGGGACAAACCGGATCTACGGCGCCGGGCTGACCGGATTCAGCTTCACGAACAACGGGACCGTGAACTCGACGGCGGGAACTCTCTACATTGGCTACGGGGCCACGGACTCGATCACCAACGGCGCCGCGGGCACAATTGAGGCGATCGGGGGAAACGTCTACTTCGGGGCCGGCGGCGGGACGGTCACGGTCGCCAACCAGGGCACCCTGGAGGCGACAGGGGTCGGCAGCAACCTCACCCTTGGCGTCAGCGCCAGCACCGTTTGGACGAACACGGGGATCATCATCGCGACGAACAACGGCGTGGTGAACCTGGGGGGCACCTTCTCGTCCTCAGACCTTACCAGCGGCACGATCGCCATCATCGGGTCCGGCACGCTCAATATCACGGGCAACCTCAACAACACGACGCTCTCCGGGCCCAACGGCGGGGGCATCTTCACGCTCGACGGGGGCACGATCACCGGCGGCACCGTGAACGGGGGGGCGCTCACCTTCGGCACGTCCAGCAGCAGCACGCTGAACGGCGTCACGATGAACGGAAGCTTCAACGTGCCGAGCTCCGGAAACATCTATGCGGAGAACGGGACCGTCTTCACCGGGGGCACGACCACGTTTGTGAACAGCTACATCATTCTTACCGGGACGGGCACCGCGCTCACGAACGCGGCGGGGGACACCTTGACCGGGGACGTCACGGTTCAGGCGCAGGCGGCCAATGTGGCGTTCGTCAACAACGGGACCTTCACGAACGCGTCCTCCAGCAACAATCTCTATGGCGGGGGATACCTGGGCTTCACGTTCACCAACAATGGCACCGTGAACGCCACGGGAGGGACCCTCTACATGGGGAACGGGGGCAACGACGTGTTGACAAACACCCCGACCGGCACGGTCTCCGCAAATGGGGGAAACATCTACTACGGCAACACGAGCGGGTCCTCCGTCTCGAACGCAGGTTCCCTCCATGCTTTCGGGGCCAGCACGCTGTATCTTGGCACCGGCAACTCAGCCTGGTCCAACACGGGATCCATCACCGCCTCGAGCGGAGGCACGGTCGACCTGGGCGGCACCTTCCCGACGGCCAACCTGACCAGCGGCACCATAAACGGGGCGGGGGGCACGCTCAACCTGACGGGCACCGTCAACAACCTGAGTTCCACGCTCGTCGCCCCCACCTCCGGCATCTACACGCTTGCCGGTGGCACGATAACGAACGGGACCGTCAACGGGAACGCTCTGACGTTCGGCAGCACGGGCACGCTCAACGGGGTCACGATGTCCGGGAATTTCAACTTCCTGCCGTCGGCATATGCGACCGTCTATGTGCAGAACAGCACCACCTTCACCGGCGGCACCACGACCTTTCCGACCGTGGGATACGACAGCTTTGGCCTAAATAGCGTGGGGGCCACCCTCACGCTGTCCCCGTCGGCCGTTTGGACGGGGAACATTTCCGTCTACGGCCAGAACACCGGCACGGTGTTTGCGAACCAGGGCACCCTCAACCTGAACGCCGGCAGCAACTCCATCTATGGGAACAACTCGGGCTTCACGTTCGACAACACGGGCACGGTGAATGCGACCTCAGGGAACACCTATCTTGGGAATTACCTGAACGACGTGGTGGTCAACGGCCCGAGCGGCTCGATCATCTCGAACGGGTCGGGCACCGACGTCTATTTTGGCTACAGCCAGGCGAGCTGGGTCAACCAGGGCTCGATCCTCGCGACCAACAACGGAGTGGTCAATTTCCAGGGCAGCTACACGACCGCCGACCTCGGGGGCACGATCGACAGCAATACCGGCGGCATCCTGTACCTCCAGGGCACCCTCAACAACGCCGCCGCGACCCTCAACCCGCCCCACACCGGCTTGTACACCATCGCCGGGGCGACCATCACCGGCGGGACCGTGGCCAGCGGCGCGGTGACGTTCAGCAATTATGGAGGCACCCTCAACGGGGTCACGATGAGCGGGAGTTTCGCGATGCCGGTGAACAACTATGCCAGCTTCGACGTGACGGGGAACACCACCTTCACCGGAGGCGGCACGACCACGTTCACGACCCCGGGTTATGATGTCGTGGACCTTGTCGGCTCGGGGACCGCGCTCACGATAGCCCCCGGGGCCACATGGGCCGGCAGCGTCAGCATCTACGGCCAGGCCTCCAACATCGGGTTCGTGAACCAGGGCACGATGAACTTCGGGAACGGATCCAATTATTTCTACGGCAACAGCAACGGCCTGACGTTCACCAACACCGGGGCGCTCAACGAGGCGTCGGCGGGAACGGTCGTCCTCGGCTACTACTCGAACGACACGGTCACCAACGGGGTCGGGGGATCGATGACGTCGAGCGGTACCGGCTCCGTCATCTACCTGGGCGACAACCAGGCCGCGTGGAGCAACCAGGGCTCGCTGCTCGCCACGAACAACGGCGTCATCGTCTTCGGCGGCAACTACACGACCGCAGACTTCGGCGGGACGATCGACGCCAACACGGGCGGTATCCTCTACCTGGAGGGGGCCCTCAACAACGCTGCGGCGACGCTCAATCCGCCGAACAGCGGCGCCTATACGCTCGCCGGGGCCACCGTGACGGGTGGGACGATCGCCGGCGGGGCGCTGACCTTCAGCAATTCCGGGGGCACGCTGGACGGGGTGACGATGAACGGCAGCTTCGTGTTGCCCGCCTCGGCCTACGCGTACTTCTACGCGCAGAACAACACCACCTTCACCGGAGGCACGACAACCTTCACGACCGCGGGATACGACACCGTGGAGGTGAGCGGGACCGGGACGGGGCTCACGATCGCGCCCTCGGCCACGTGGACGGGAGGCGTGAACGTGTACGGCCAGTCCCCGAACGTGACCTTCGCCAACCAGGGCACGATCAACCTCACCTCGGGGAGCAGCAGCATCTACGGCAGCGGCGGCGGGCTCACTTTCCTGAACACGGGATCGTTCAACGTCGGGACCGGAGCCTACGTGACGCTCGGGTACTACTCAAACGACGTCGTCACCAACGGGGTCGGGGCCACGATGACCGCGAACGGGACGGGGGCGAAGATCTACCTGGGCTACAACGTGGCCACTTGGAGCAACCAGGGGACGCTGCTCGCGACGAACAACGGGGCGATCGATTTTTCCGGAAACTTCACGACGGCGAACCTCGGCGGCGTGATCAGCGCGACGTCGGGGGGGGCGCTGAACTTCGTCGGTTCGCTTAACAACACCGCCTCGACGCTCAATCCGCCGAGCACCGGGACGTACACGCTCTCCGGCGGGACGATCACGGGCGGCACGGTTGCGAGCGGGGCCCTCACGTTCGGCAACTCCGGCGGCACCCTCAACGGGGTGACGATGAACGGCAACTTCACCCTTCCCGCCTCGACCTACGCCGACTTCTACGCGTCCAACAACACAACCTTCACGGGGGGGACGACCGCATTCTCCCCCTCAAACGGATACGACACCATCTACCTGGGGTCCGCCGGCACGGCGCTGACAGTCGCTCCGAGCGAGACGTGGACGGGCTCGTTCGGCCTGTACGGCGAGGTCGCGAATGCGTCCTTCGTCAACCAGGGAACGATCGACATGGTCTCGGGGTCGGAGGGCATCTACGGCATCGGCCTGGGCTTCAGCTTCTTAAATGGCGGCTTGCTGGAGAAGGCGGGCGGCACGCTCTACCTCGGGGACTACGCCAATGACTCGTTCACCAACCAGGTGGGCGGCACGCTCGAGGCCAACGGCTGCACCATCTATGTGGGTTACGGTTCCTCGACCGTGACCAACCTGACCGGCGGGACGCTCAGCGGAGGAACATGGATCGCGGCTGGCACGAATGGCCTGCTTTCCTTTGAGGGGACCACTCCGATCAATACGATCGCGCTCGGGACCGTGGTGGATCTTGACGGTACGACCTCCGTGATCCGGACGAAAAGCGGCGCCGGGCCGTCCTACCAGACCGTGCAGCAGACCCTGACGGCAAACTTTGGGACGCTTGAGGTGCTCAATGGCGCCAGTTTCGCCTCGACGAGCGCGGGGGGGATCGCGAACTCCGGGACGATCGAGCTTGGGGGCGGGGTGTTCTCGGCCACCTCCCTGGTCAACAACCCGGGCAGCATGATCTCGGGAAGCGGAACCTTTTCGCCGACGGGGGGGGTGGTGATCGGATCCGGGGTCGTCGTCGCGCCTGGCAACCCGGGAACCGGCACGTATGTGAACACGCTTTCGTTCGGCACAGGTCTCACCCTTGGGACAGGCGGCGCCGGGATTTTCGACATCGAGAACGCCTCCGGCGGCGCGGGGGTGGGTTACGACACGATCAATGTGACCGGCACGGCCTTGATCACAGCCAACTCGGGATCGCCGTTCACGTTATACGTGGAATCGATCAACCCGGGCACGGGAAACCTGGGTGTCGCCACCTTCAACATGGCGCAGAGCTACCAGTGGACGCTCCTTTCGGCGGGCTCGATCTCGGGCTTCAGCGCCTCCGACTTCACGGTCGATAGCTCCCTCTTCGCGAACAGCCTTGGGGGCGGCGCCTTTACCGTCACGTCGAACGCCAACGACATCTTCCTGAATTTCACGCCGGTTCCCGAGCCGTCGACGTGGGCGCTCCTGGCCTCCGGCGCCGCCGCCGTGGGGCTTGCGTGCCTGAGGCGCCGCCGGGTGCGGGTCTCCGGGGTCAGGTAGCCTTCAGGAGCGACTTCAGGTCCGAAAGCGAGATCTTCGCCGCGGCCGCGTCGCTCGCCTCGAAGATCCCCGCGAGGAGCGCGCGTTTCTCGTGCTGGAGCGCGAGCACCTTCTCCTCGACCGTGTCCGAGCAGACGAGCTTGTAGCTCGTCACGACGCGGGTCTGCCCGATGCGGTGGGCGCGATCCGTCGCCTGCGCCTCGGCTGCGGGGTTCCACCATGGGTCGAAGTGGATGACCGTGTCCGCCCCGGTCAGGTTGAGCCCGGTTCCTCCCGCCTTCAGGGAGAGGAGGAAGACCGGCGTGTCCGCCGACGCCTGGAACCGGTCGATCTCGACCTGGCGCGCCCCCGAGGCCATGGATCCGTCCAGGTAGCAGTGGGCGATGCCCTGTGACCGGAGCTCCTCCCGCAGGAGCGCGAGGAGGGAGGTGAACTGGGAGAAGACCAGGATTCGGTGCCCGTCGTCGGCCGCCTCCTCGAGGATCTCCCGGAACGACTCGAGCTTCGCCGAGCCCCCGAAGGGGGCCGCGGGGGCGCCGCCGTCCGCACCGGACTCCTCCCGCGCGACGAGCCGCGGGTCGCAGCAGATCTGGCGGAGCCTCAGGAGCTGGGTGAGCGCCGCCAGCCGCACGGCGGCCTCGCCGGCCCCGGAGGCCTCCAGGTCGAAGAGCTCGCGCTCCGACTTCTCTTGGAACGAGCGGTAGAGGGAGGCCTGCGCAGGCTCAAGCGTGCACCAGACCACCTGCTCGATCCGGGCGGGCAGCTCGGGGGCCACCACGAGCTTGGTGCGCCTGAGGATGTAGTGGGCGGTCTTAGCCCGGAGCCGGTCGTCGAACCAGCCCCGCTCCTCCCGGCGCGTGCCCGGGGGGATCTTCTCCAGGTATCCGGGCAGGATGAACTCGAACAGCGACCGCAGGTCGTCAAGGGAGTTCTCGACGGGGGTGCCGGTGAGCAGGAACCGGCCCCGCGACCGGAGCGAGCGCAGCGCCCGGGCGTTCTGAGAGAGGCGGTTCTTCATGTGCTGGGCCTCGTCGCCGACGATGCATGCGAACTCGGCCTGGGCGAACATCCCCTGGTCCCGCGTCAGCGTGCCATACGAGGTGATCACGAGGTCCCATTCCCCGAGCTCGGCGGGACCGGCGATGCGGCGCTCGCCCCGGTGGACGAACGTCCGCAGGCCCGGCGCAAAGCGCGCCGCCTCGCGCCTCCAGTTCTCGACAAGCGACGCGGGGCAGACGACGAGGCACGCCCCGCCCTCGGTCTCCTTCACCGCGCAGAGGAGGGCGAGGGCCTGAAGCGTCTTCCCGAGCCCCATCTCGTCCGCCAGTACGCCCCCAAGGCCGCTCCGGTGGAGGTGCCAGAGCCACGCCGCCCCCAGGCGCTGGTAGGGCCTCAGGACGGACTCGAACGCCTGGGGCAGCGGCGCCGGCTCGAGCCGCGAGAGGTCGCGCAGGGCGGCCGTCCGCCTCTTCCACTCCTCCGGCGGTTGGAATCCGGGCGCGAGCTCCTCGAGGAGCTCCTCGACCTCGGCGGCGCGCGCCGACCCGATGCGGTCGGTCCTCTTCGTGGAGGGCGACTGGAATTCACCGTCCGAGAGCGCCCGCTGGGCCTCGGCCAGCCTCCGCACCCTGGCGGGGTCGATGAGGACGACCTGGCCCTCCGCCTCTACGTAGCTCCGGCCCGACGCCACGGCGTCCCGGACGGCCGCCTCGCTCGCGGAGCCCGCCCGGATGCCAAGCGCGATGTCCCACCGGTCGCCGGAGGCGGACACCTCGCAGGTGATCTCCGCCGAGGCAAGGTGGCGGGTCCTTGCCGTGAAGTTGGGCGTGAACTGGGCCCCCAGCTTCCCGCGGAGGCGCTCGCCGTGCGCGGCGAGGAAGGAAAGGGTCTTGTGCCGGTCGCGCAGCCACCACTTCCGGTTCGAGGGCTCGAGCACGAACCCCGACGACTTGAGGAGGTCTGCGATCGTCTCGTATCGGGGGTCCTCGCGGGGGGGCGGCGTGATCGCAAGGAAGTGGTCGGAACCGTCGACCAGAATGGGCGCGGGGGGCGCCTCCCGCCTCTTCCCCGGGGCGGGTCCGGTGCGTGGGGGGGGCGCCGCCGGCGCCTTCGGCTCAACGAGAAGGTCGTCATGCCTCCACGCAACCGCCTTTCCCCCCTCGACAAAGAGGGGCACGTCCGCCGCCGCGTCCGCCAGGTCCGCCAGCTGGCGGCGTGTCAGCTGGATGAACGCGGGGGGCCTCGGCGTGCCGCACCATCCCTGGAGTAGCGCGAGGACGTGGACGATTCCGGGCTCGGGCACGGCGGCCGGGTCGAGCTCGATCCGCAATGCCACGGCGTTGCGCGCGGCCGCAGCGGCGAGGTTGGGGGGAAGATGCAAAAGGAGTGCAGGCACGCTGATTCGTGAAGATACTTTCAATCTTCGTCGCTAAATGGAATAAAACACGGAGCCGGGGGCTCAGAGAAGTTAACACACTGATGAACAACGAGGCCTTTGCCCAGCTGGTTGACGCGCACTATGCGCCGCTCTACCGCTTCGCGCTCAGCCTGGCCCGAAACGGCTCGGACGCGGGGGACCTTGTCCAGCAGACGTTCTTCATCTGGGCGACCAAGGGCGGCGGCATCAGGGAGATCTCCAAGGCCAAGTCCTGGCTGTTCACGACCCTCTACCGGGAATTCCTGCGCGGGCGCCGCCGCGACTCGCGCTCCTCCTCCCTCGAGGACCTCCCCCCGGGCGAGAAGGAGCCGGCTGCGGAGGACGTCGACCGGGTCTCGAAGATAGACTCGGCGACGGTCATGGCGGCGCTCCAGACTGTGGACGAGTCCTTCCGCGCACCCCTCACCCTTTTCTACCTCGAGGACATGTCCTACCAGGAGATTGCCGAGGCGCTCGAGGTGCCGATTGGCACGGTGATGTCCCGCCTGTCCCGCGGAAAGTCCCAGCTGCGGATGGCGCTCGAGCGCGTGGAGACGGGCACCTCCAAGGTTCTCCCGTTCCCGGGCACAAAAGGAGGCCGCGCATCATGACAAACGAAGAGGCAAAGTTCATCCTGTCCGCCTACCGCCCCAACGGGAGCGACTCGGGCGATGCCGCCTTTGGCGATGCCCTCCGCATCGCGGGCGAGGATCCCCTGCTGGGCGCATGGTTCGCGAGGTCGCGAGGGCACGACGCGGCCATCTCGGAAAAGCTGAGGCAGATCGCCCCGCCCCCCGGCCTGAGGGAGGCGATCCTCGCGGGGGCAAGGGCGAGCGACCCGCGCGGGGGCTCGGGCATGGGATGGGGCTGGATCGCGGGGCTCGCCGCCGCCGCCGCGCTGGCCATCGGGGTCTTCTCGATGCGGGCCCCCGTGCGCCCCGGTGCGGGGACCGAGGGGTTTGCCGGCTTTGCGGTCAACGACATGGTCAGCGAGACGCACGGCGGAAAGGGCGAGCCTGCGGGCGCCCTGGTGGCCACGCTGCAGACGGCCGGCGCCCGGATGCCGGACGCCTCGCAGATAGACTTCGAACGGCTCCGCGACACGGGATGCCGCACGCTCAGTTTCCAGGGCCACCCGGTGCTCGAGGTGTGCTTCGTGAGAGACGGCAGCCTGTTTCATCTCTACATGACCCCCCGGGAACCCTCGAGGGGCGCACCCGCACAGGGACCCTCCTACGTGACGCTTGCGGCCGGGGCCGCCGCCCTCTGGTCCGACAGCCGCTTTGACTACGCGGTCGCGAGCACGGCCGGGGTCGGGGCGATTCGAAGGCTTCTCTAGCGCGGACCGCCCCCAAAACGTCCCCCGGGCATTGCTTGTGGCGGGCGGTTGGGCCACAGTGACCTCCCCATGCCGAGCAAGCCCTCCAATGCCGAGCTGGTCCGCCTTGCGGAGGACGAGGCGAGGACGAGGAACTGGAAACGGTGGGGGCCGTACCTTTCCGAGCGTCAGTGGGGCACCGTGCGCGAGGACTACTCCGCCGACGGGGATCCCTGGACCTACTTCACCTACGAGCAGGCGCGGTCGCGTGCCTACCGGTGGGGCGAGGACGGAATCCTCGGGATCACGGACCGCGAATGCAGGCTGTGCTTCTCGGTGGCGCTCTGGAACGGCCGGGATCCCGTCCTCAAGGAGCGGCTCTTCGGGCTCACCAACACAGAGGGCAACCACGGCGAGGACGTGAAGGAGCTCTACTGGTACGAGGACGCGACTCCGACGAGCTCCTACGCGAGGGCGCTCTACAAGTACCCGCAGCGCGCGTTCCCCTACGAAGAGCTCCGCGAGCGCTCGCGCAAGGCGGGCAAGCTCGACCCGGAGCCGGAGATCCTCGAGACGGGGGTCTTCGACGAGGACCGCTACTTCGACGTGCAGATCGAGTACGCGAAGGAGGAGCCCGACGATGTCCTCATCCGCGTCACCGTGAAAAACCACGGGGACCGCGCGGCGTCGCTGATGGTGCTGCCGCAGCTCTGGTTCCGGAACACGTGGAGCTGGTCGCACGAGGCGCCGCGGCCGCAGGCCTTCGCGCTGGAGCCGTTCGGCGACGTGCACGTCGTGGAGACCGTGGTGGAGCACCTGGGGAACGCGTGGCTCTACGCGGAAGGAGCCGAGGAGCTGCTCTTCACGGAGAACGAGTCGAACTCGGAGGCGCTGTGGGGCAAACCCAACCCGACGCCGCACGTGAAGGACGCGTTTCACCAGGCGATCGTCCACCGGAAGCGCGACGCCGTGAACCCGGCGGCGCGGGGGACGAAGGTGGGCGCGCGGTACTCGCTCTTGCTCGACGCCGGACAGACCGAGGTGCTGCGCCTCCGGTACACGAACCGCGCGAAGATGACCCCGTTCGCGGACTTCGACGCCGTCTTCGAGAGGCGCAAGCACGAGGCCGACGAGTTCTACGCGGCGGTCGCGCCGAGCGCGCTGTCGGCGGACGAGAAGCGCGTATTTCGCGCGTCGATCGCGGGCCTCCACTGGAGCAAGCAGTACTACGCGTACGAGGTCGAGCGCTGGCTGCGCGGGGACGTGACGCAGCCGCCGCCGCCGGCGTCGCGGTGGGACGGGAGAAACAGCGGGTGGCGCCACCTCTACAACTCGGAGGTGCTCTCCATGCCCGACAAGTGGGAGTACCCCTGGTACGCCGCGTGGGATCTCGCGTTCCACTGCATCCCGCTGTCGCTGGTCGACCCGGAGTTCGCGAAGCAGCAGCTCACCCTGCTGACGCGCGAGTGGTACATGCACCCGAACGGCCAGATGCCGGCGTACGAGTGGCAGCTGGGGGACGTGAACCCGCCGGTGCACGCGTACGCCGCGCTCCGCGTGTTCCAGATCGAGCGCCGCATGACGGGGCGCCCCGACCGGGCGTTCCTGGAGTCGATCTTCCTGAAGCTGATGCTGAACTTCACGTGGTGGGTGAACCGGAAGGACACGTCGGGTCGCAACGTGTTCGAGGGGGGCTTCCTGGGCCTCGACAACATCGGCCTCTTCGACCGGAGCAAACCCCTCCCGGGCGGGGGGATCCTCGAGCAGGCGGATGCGACGAGCTGGATGGGGATGTACTGCCTCAACATGCTCGACATCGCGCTCGAGCTGGCGCGGGAGAACGACAGCTACCAGGACGTGGCGAACAAGTTCTTCGAGCACTTCCTGCTCATCGCGCACGCCATCAACCACATCGCGGGAGAGGAGACGAGCCTCTGGGACGAGACCGACGGGTTCTACTACGACGTCATGCGCCGCCCCTCGGGGGAGAGCTTCCCGGTGCGCGTACGCTCGATGGTGGGCCTGACGCCGCTCTTCGCGGTGTCGACGCTCGACCAGGACACGACCGCACGCTTCCCGGCCTTCTGGAAGCGCGCGCGGTGGTTCCTGCAGAACCGGCCGGAGCTCGTGGAGCACTGCCCGCTGATGGAGGTGCCGGGCCGCCGCGAGCGCCGGCTCCTCTCGCTGGTGGACCAGGCGAAGCTCGTGCGCGTCCTGTCGCGGATGCTGAGCGAGGAGGAGTTCCTGTCGCCGTACGGGGTGCGGTCGCTGTCGCGGGCGCACGCGAAGCACCCGTACGAGCTGACGATCGAGGGCCAGTCGTTCCGCGTGGACTACGAGCCGGCGGAGAGCCGGACGGGTCTCTTCGGCGGGAACTCGAACTGGCGCGGGCCG
>PLXR01000112.1 GCA_003151495.1 Opitutaceae bacterium | reverse complement strand
GGTATCGTTGAGGTCGGTTTGGTAGGAGTGACCTGTTGCTGAAACTGAGAGACCTGATGGGTAGGGTAGGTAGGGGGTTGCTGCTGAAAATGCTGCGTCGGCGCCGTGGTGGTGACAGGAGCGCTCGTTACTTCACCAGTTTGCCGAGTGGGAGCAGTCCCACCGCTGAGATGTACTCGGGTGGGATGAGGAACGACTCCTGGATGGTGCGTGGTAGTTTGTGTAGAGCCAGGTTGCACGGGCACTGCTGTCGCGATGCGGGCATTGCCTCCGTTATTATATTGGCGCTGGGATATCTGTCTCAGGCTAGTGGCGTTGGGCTGCCAGGCGGTGGCACCGTTATTGGAGATGGTGGTCACATTCACGACGGTGTTGTTACCGCCCTGATTCCAGGCGTTGTGATGTCCGCCATTCCAGTTCCCGTGATAGAAGCAGCGATGTCCCCAGTCAAAGTCGTAGCTCAGCCAGGCGCCGACGGTGCAGCCAGCGCCGAAGGTAATCAGGCTGCCGTAATCGGACGAGGCGGGTTGCACATAGACCACTTCTGGGTCGTAGACCGGAACATAAATGATCTGGGGATCTGCTGGGAGGATGCGGATGTAGTGATCTTCCACGATGACTGTTTGCTGTGGTGTATCGATGAGATTGCCTGCGGCGATGGCCTGGGCGCGCATGGTCTGGATGGCATTCATGACATCGGCGGGTTGTGTGGCAAAGGCTTCGCCGAGCGAGGTGGTCCAGTCGAGATTCTGATCCATCCAGCTCAGGACATCGGGATAGTGAAGGAGTCCTTTAACGCTTTCATCCCAGGGCTGGGTGTCTGCCTGGGCCGGATCTCCGCCTGCCGTGAGATAGCGCTCGGCCAGCACGACATCCGATGGGGTTGTCGCTGCGGGTAGCATCAGAGCGGTCAACGCATCGGGATAGAGGGCGATGGGAGCGACGAGTTGATTGAGGCTCTCCGGGGAAAGCAGCACAGGCGTGTAGCCTTGCTGATTCTGGCCCTGATTTTGCCCGTAGGGAGCCAGGGAGGGGGCGGTATTTTGTGCCTGGAGCGAGGCCAGCGAGAGGCTGAGGCAGCAGAGCAGTGAAAGACTGCCGGTAGGTGAGGCAGCCGAAGGGGGTTTGTTCATGGAGGATGCCAAGCGCGGTGAGCGATAGCGGTTCCTCAATCTATGGCGAAATCGATATTGTCAAAAATTATTTTGCGGAACTATCTGCCGGAGGGACAAAGTCGGCATCTCTCTGTTGACTTTATCCGAAGGAAGGAATCAGTCCTGCTGTAGAAACGGGTGGCTGACGGGGCTCGAACCCGCAACAGCCGGTACCACAAACCGGAGCTCTACCATTGAGCTACAGCCACCATCGTTTCCGCCGGGAAAACGGCGGGTTGACATCATGGTGAACTCACGCCAGTTGTCAATATCACCTGTTAAGAAAAATACGGTTTTTCCCATGGCCAAACACACCAAACCCATTTCCCCACGCAAGGTGAAAGCAAAAAATCCCCCCAAGCAAGAGGTGGAAGCTGTCGCCGTGGTCACGGGATTGGAAACGGCGTGGCGGAAGAAGCTTGATGGGGCTATCAGGAGAAAATTCTTGCTCGTTGAATCACCCAAGCAGACTTCTCCCTCGCGTGGGGTGGAGATTGAACAGGGATATGTTGTGCGAGAGCGGGGCCAGGAACTTCGTGTGAGGCGTGAGGGGAATCGTCATTACCTCTCGGCCAGGGATCGTAGTGGGCCGAGTGTGACGGGGGAGGAAATCCCGATCACCAAGCAGCAGTTTGAAAAGCTCTGGCCCTTCACCCAAGGTCAGCGAATCAACCGCATCCGGCATGTGATGACGATGGATCGCTTCCGCATGAAGATCGACGAATTCACCGGTGAACATGCACCGTTGCGTTTAGCCGAAGTCTTTTTCCCGAATCCCGAAGTCAGCAAATCCTTTAAAAAACCGGATTTTCTGGGCGAGGAAGTGACGCGTCGCGAGGAATACCAGACGGCGGAGATGGCCATTCATGGAGCACCGGAACCCTCCGGGATGTGCCAGCTCGGCATTCTCCCCTACATGTTCAAGGATCGCAAACTGCACCTGCTCCTGGTCACGAGTTCCTCCGGCAATCGCTGGATTCTCCCCAAGGGGCGTCAGGAGCCGGATATGACTCCGCATGAAGTGGCCATCATGGAGGCGGTGGAAGAGGCAGGGGTTCTAGGGACGCTGCGACAGGATCTTCGCACGCGCTGTCAGATGAATGACGGGCGCTTCCTTCAACTCTACGCGATGAAAATCTCGAAGCTTCTGAAAAGCTGGCCTGAAATGAATGTCCGGCGTCGCCGCCTCTTTCCCCTAAGCGATGCTCTGGAGATGCTCGGTGATCCGGGCGTGGCCAAAGCTGTCCGCCGCCTCGCAGTGGCGATCAATAAGTAATCCTTCGGAGTAAGAAAGTGAGAAAGTGTGAAAGTTGAAGGGGGGAAGCAGATTATAGAAACTGGAAACCGTCGAGGGACGGGAGTCAGAAATATAGTCCTCGACTCTCGACCTTCGTCTTTCGACTCGCATCCTCCTTAGCGTCTTTGCGCGAGAATCCCCCCATTTCGGTATTTTTTTCTCACCTTCCCACTTGCCCACCTTTTACTTTTTACCTTTCCGCCCTCCTCGCTTCCGCTTGCCTTTAGGCCTCCGGCCCTTTAGCACAGAGGACTTCTCTTTTTAGAAAAGAGAGGCCATGCTTTCCGACCCCATCCATTCCTTTCCCGATGCTCCATACCTTTCGTAAAAATCAACAGGTTCTCATGACGCTGATCACAATCATCGTCGTCATCTCATTTATCTGGCTTTATAATCGGACGAACCTCGAAAAGGTTGGCACCAACGATGTGCTCTCGATCAACGGCCGCGTCGTCCAGAAAGCCGAAATCGACGGCATCGTGCGTGGTTATCGGCTGGCCTTCAATCTCAGCCTGACAGATTTCATCAGTGATCTCGGCGGCATGGAGGCAAGTGAAGAAGCCTCGCTCAACAACTACATTATCAACCTCCTTGTTGTGCAGCATCAGGCCGAGGTGCTCGGTATTAGTCCCACTGACGAGGCTGTGGTGGAGGCCATCAAGTCGCTTCCCCCTCTCCAGACCAACGGGGTTTTTGATCCGGTCAAATACACGGCCTTCATCCAGGAACGCCTTACGCCCAACGGGCTGACAGAGCATCATCTGGAAGAGATCGTGCGGGACTCCCTGAAGGTTCAGGCTCTGCACCGGATTGTAACCTCGCCCGTCGCCATTTCCGAAGACGATGTGCGTACGGCAGCCCGTGTCTTTCAGCCAGTGACGGCTCAGGTGATCCGCTTTGATCGCGAGAAATTCCTCAAGGATGTTTCCGTCACCTCGGATGAAGTCTCCGCCTTTTACGAGAAGAACAAAAGCGGACTTGGTATTGGTGAGGCTCGTTCCATTTCCTATGCCTCGCTTGAACTCCCTGAAGAGAAGCAGGGACTCTCCGGCAAGGAGCGCATGACCGAGCTGCAGAAGCTGGCCGATCAGGTCGTCGCTGCTGGCAAAGCGATCCGCGAGGGAGTTTCCCAGGGTGGAGACTTTGCCAAGCTGGCCGAGAAGTCAGGACTTCAGGCCGACAAGGCCGTCAATATCCAGCGTGATGGCAGTCAGGATGGCAAGGACTCCGAGCTTCCTACGACGGTTGTCTCCGGTGCCTTCCGTCTGCAAAAGAGTGGTGAAGTTTCCGACATCATCCAGGATGGGGATTCCTTCTATATCCTCACCATCGATGGGATTTCTCCAGCCCGCCAGCTCGCCATGACCGAGGTTGCGGAGAAAATTACGACCCATCTGAAAGCAGAGAAGGCTAACAAACTTGCCATCGAAGCCGCTGACAAATCACTCAATCAGATTCGTGCGGCCCTCAACGCAGGAAAATCATTTGCTGATGCCGCCAAGGCCGCCGGAGTGCAGACCGAGACACTCGCGGGGATCGCCCCCTCCGACACTAAGAGTAGCGAAGAAGAACGAGCCCTTGCCGACTCCACCCTCTCCCTCAAGGATGGGGATCTTGGCCAGCTTCAGCCCGCGCCCTGGGGTGCCTTTGCCATCTATCTCAACAAGCGTACACCGCTGACCGAAGCTCAGTGGAAAGAGCACCAGCCGGAAGTCTCCAAGCGACTGATCGGCAATAACCAGACACTCCTTTTTAAGGAATGGCTCAATCAATCCCGTGGCACCGCCGGGATCAAGATGCTGGGAGCACAACGGGGTGGAGGATAATCCGTCACAGGAGCCAATTTCTGAGAATCCACTCCTCGTCGAATTGATGGATGAGGCGAGTGGTGATCTTGCCATCGGGGAGCTGGAAGCGGCGGTAGAGAAATATCGCCACTGTATCGCAATCGACCCGGATTTTTTTGACGGTTGGCACGCCCTCGGCATGGCGCTCATGAAGACGGGACATTTTCCCGAAGCCATCGAGGCTGGGCTCAAAGCCACGCAACTCCGACCCAACGACCAGCTCGCCTGGTCGAGCCTTTCCATGTTTTATGTCCGCAACCACCAGATCGCTGAAGCGGAATCCGCAGGCGTGAAGGCCAGGATCCTTTCCTGGGGCGGCAAGATCGCCAAAGAGGAACCCAGCCCGGCCTCACCCCCGGAGGCAGAAGAACCGACGAATTCATGAAAGAGCCCTTTTTCATCACGACCGCCATTGATTACACCAATGGTGCGCCGCACATTGGCCATGCCTACGAGAAGATCCTCGCCGATGTCCTTGCCCGCTTCCAGCGCCAGGAGGGGCGCGATGTCTTCTTTCTTACCGGCGTCGATCAGCACGGGCAGAAGGTGCAGCAGAGCGCAGAGAAGGCCGGAGTCTCCCCTCAAGGGTATGTGGATCAAGTCACGGCAAAATTCCGAGCGCTCTGGGAGAAACTCGGTGTCCGCTATGACGGCTGGGCAGCGACAACTGACGCGCTGCACAAGGAATGCGTCCGCGCCAACTTGCAGATCCTCTGGGATGACAAAGTGCCCGGCACTGACCGTAGTCGCTGGATCTACAAGAAGACCCAGCGCGGCTTTTACAGCGTGCGCCAGGAGCAGTTTCTGACCGACAAGGAGCGCGGAGCTGATGGTGAATTCGGCCCCGAATGGCAGCCTGTCGAGGAGCGCGAGGAGGAAAATTTCTACTTCCGCCTCACCGAGCATCCCGATCTCGGCTTTGATCCGAAGCAGTGGCTGCTCGATTTCATTGACCGCCGAAGCGCGGAAGCAAAACCCTTTGTCGTGCCGGAATTCCGCGTCGCCGAACTGCGCAACGCCGTTGAGAAACTGGAAGGGGATCTCTGTATCTCACGGCCCGCCGCTCGGCTTCAGTGGGGTATTCCCTTCCCCGAGAGTTTCGGTGAGGGATTTGTCACCTATGTCTGGTTCGACGCCCTGGTCAACTACTACTCGGCCGTGGCCGACAGGCCGGGCGTGTGGCCGGCGGCGCTGCACGTGATCGGCAAGGACATCCTCGTCCCCCCGCACGCCGTGTACTGGCCGATCATGCTGCACGCGGCGGGGATAGAGCTGCCGAGGGGCCTGCTGGCGCACGGCTGGTGGCTGACGAGCGGATCGAAGATGTCCAAGAGCAAGGGCAACGCCGTGGGCCCCCTTGCCCTCGTCGAGGAGTTCGGGGCGGACGCGCTGCGCTTCTTCCTGATCCGCGAGATGAACGTCGGGCAGGACGGCGACTTCTCCCGGGAGCTCTTCCTCATCCGCTACAACAGCGACCTGGCGAACGACCTGGGCAACCTGGTGAACCGGGTCCTCAACATGACGAACCGGTTCGCGGGCGGGGCCGTCCCCGCCGCGGACGGCGGCGCCGAGCCCGAGGCCGAGGTGCGCGCCCTCTGGGAGGCGACCGCCAGGGACTACATCCCGCTGTTCGAGCAGCACCAGTTTCACACCGCCCTCGAGCGGCTCTTCGCCTTCATCAGGTCCATCAACGGGTACATCGAGAAGAGGGCCCCCTGGAAGCTCGGCAAGTCGCCCGAGGCCGCCGACCAGGCGCTGCTCCGGACGTCGCTGGCGACGATGGCGGAGGCCCTGCGCCTCGCGTGCGTCGCTCTGAGGCCCGTGATGCCCGGCTCCTCGGAGAGGATCAATTCGGTGCTCGGCTACCAGCCGTCGGGCACGTGGCGCGAAGAGCTTGCATGGGGCGGCCGGCTCACGGGCTCTAAGGTCGCCGAGTCGCTCGTCCTCTTTCCCAGGCCGGCGCCTGCGGGCAAGGCCCCGTGACGATCCTGCCGATAGATCCCGTCGCCAATTCCTCGCCGGGGGCGCTCGGCGGGTTCCTGGCGGAGTGCCGGGACGCGGCGGCCGAGGCGGGGCGCCCGAAGCTGGTCAGCATCACGATCCAGGTCGAGAGCCTCGACCCGCTCGCCGTCCTCGAGTCCATCTTCGAGCCGGGCGAGAGGCACTTCTACGCGGAGAGGCCCTCGGAGGGGTGGGCCATCGCCGGGGCCGAGTCGGTCCTCTCCTTCACCGCGTCGGGACCGGGCCGCTTCGACGAATGCCAGGCCTTCGTGGACCGCGCGCTCGAGGACGCGATCGCGGTCGGCGACCAGGAAATCCCGTTCGGGGGGCCGCACTTCTTCTCGGCCTTCACGTTCCTCGACACGGTGGACGAGCGCGAGCCCTTCGAGGCGGCCCTCGTGTTCGTCCCGCGCTGGCAGGTGGCCCGCAGGGGCGGCCACACGACGGCGGTCGCCAACCTGCTGGTCCAGCCCGACTCGCAGGTCGAGGCCCTTGCGGCCCGGGTGTGGCGGGCCCATTCCAAGTTCCGCTCCTTCGATTTCCAGGCCCCGGGCCTGCCGGAGGCGGTTGCCCGCGGCGCGGCGTCGGTCACCGAGGTCGGCGGCCGCAACCGGTACGCGACGGCCGTCAGCGAGGCGGCCGAGAGCATCGCGGCCGGCCACATCGAGAAGGTCGTGCTGGCGAGGGCGAAGGACGTCCGCGCCCCCGGTCCCCTCCACCCCCTGGAAATCCTCAACGGGCTCAGGCAGCGCTTCCCCGACTGCAACGCGTTCTCGGTGGCGAACGGAAGGGGGCAGAGCTTCATCGGCGCAAGTCCCGAGCGCCTGCTGCGGGTCGAGGACGGCGTGGTTCTCACCGAGGCCCTCGCCGGCTCGGCCGAGCGGGGGTCGACGGCGAGCGAGGACGCGGCGCTCGGCAACCGGCTCCTCACAAGCGAGAAGGACTTGAGGGAGCAGCGCATCGTGCTCGACTCGATCGTTCGGAGGCTGTCCCCCCTCGGCCTCGACCTGCGGTACTCGGGCCGCCCCTTCCTCAAGCGCCTCTCCAACATCCAGCACCTGCACACCCCGGTGGAGGCCAGGCTCCCGAGGGGTGTCCGGCTCCTCGACATGCTCGGCAGGCTCCACCCGACGCCCGCCGTCGGCGGGACCCCCAGGGCGAGGGCTGTCCCGATGATCGCCCGGCTGGAGGCGTTCCCAAGGGGTCTCTACGGGGGGGCGCTCGGGTGGGTCGACTCCCGGGGGGGCGGCGAGTTCATCGTCGCGCTGCGCTCGGCGCTCGTCTCGGGCTCGGAGGCCCGGATGTACGCCGGGGCGGGCATCGTCGAGGGTTCCTCCATCGACAAGGAGGTCGCCGAGACGGAGCTCAAGTTCCGGGCGATGCAGGACGCGCTGTTGGGCGCCCAGGGCGCCGCCCCGAGCCCATGAGCCCTCCCTCCCTGGACTTCCGCAACCTGAACGCCCTCTGGGGGAGCGTCGTTGCCGAGACCCTGGTGCGCTCGGGCGTGCGCAGCGTCGTGGTGTCCCCGGGCTCGCGTTCGACGCCGCTGGCGTTCGCGTTCGCCCGGCACCCCGGCCTCGAGGCGATCCCGGTCCTGGACGAGCGGTCGGCGGCCTTCTACGCGCTCGGGATGGCCAAGAGGGACGTGCGCCCGGTGGCGCTCCTGTGCACGAGCGGGACTGCGGGGGCCCACTACTATCCGGCCGTGATAGAGGCCCACGAGTCCGGGGTGCCGCTGCTCGTCATCACGGCGGACCGCCCCCCGGAGATGAGGGCCTGCGCCTCGGGCCAGACGATCGACCAGCACAGGCTCTACGGATCCTACGTTAACTTCCACCACGAGCTCGCGCTTCCCGAGGCGAGTGTACCGCTCCTATCCTACCTGCGCCAGACGCTTGCCCACGCCGTGGAGCGAACGCTCGCGCCCTTCGCCGGCCCCGTGCACCTGAACGCGCCCTTCCGGGATCCGCTGCCTCCCCTGGACGACCGGGGCGTCACGGACGCCTTCGGGACCCTGGTCGACTGGGACGTGTTCTTCGCCCACATCGAGCCGCCGGCCCCGATCCGGTCCCTGTCGGAGATCCCCGCGATCCCCGCGGCGCAGCGCGGGATAATCGTCGCCGGGCCGGTCCTCACGGCGGACCCGGCCGCGCACGCGGCCGCGGTCGGGGAGATCTCGCGCAGGCTCGGCTGGCCTGTCCTCGCCGACGGGGTCTCGCCCGTGCGCAACCACGCCGCGACGCCCCACCTGGTGACCCGCTACGACGCCATCCTCCGCAGCGCGGCCGCGGCCGAGGCCCTGCGCCCCGGCTTCGTGCTCTGCCTGGGGGAGTGGCCGACCAGCAAGGTCCTGCGCGGCTGGATAGCCGCGAGCGGCGCCCCCGTCGTCTTCGTGACGGAGAGGCCCGACAACCGCGACGCCCTCCACGGGGCGACACGCCGCCTCGTCGTCCCCCTGCAGGAGCTGGCGCGGGGGCTGCCGGAGTCAGGGACGCCGGGCGCCTACCAGCGCGAATGGGCGGCCCACGAGGCGCGGACCCGCACGGCGATCGATTCCCTGCTCGAGAGGGAGGGGGCGCTGGTCGAGCCCAAGGCCGCGTGGCTCCTGGGGCGCCTCCTGCCGGCGCAGACGCCGGTCTCTGTCTCGAACAGCATGCCGGTGCGCGACGTGGAGTTTGTCTGGCCCGCCAACGACCGCGGGCTGCGGCTCTTCTTCAACCGGGGCGCGAACGGGATCGACGGCACCCTCTCCACGGCGCTGGGGGTGGCCCACGAGGGCAGGCCTTCGGTGCTGCTGACCGGCGACCTCGCGTTCCTGCACGACTCGAACGGCCTCCTGGCAGCCCCGAGGTTCAGGGGGAGCCTCACGGTCGTCCTCGTCAACAACCATGGCGGCGGGATATTCGAGCACCTGCCGGTCGCCCAGTTCGAGCCGATATTCGAGGAGTTCTTCGCGACGCCGCAGGAGGTCGACTTCTCGAGGCTGTGCTCGGCGCACGGGGTGGTGCACGTCCTCGTCAGGGATTGGGCCCACCTGGAATCCCTGGTCAGCACGCTCCCGGCCCGCGGGATCCGGGTCCTGGAGCTCAGGACCGACCGGAAAAAGGACGCCGAATGGCGCAAGCAGGCGTTTGCGTCCGCGGCGCGCTGACCCCAACCTGTCCCCACCCATGGCAACCCAGTGGAAAACGGCGAAGGCCTACTCCGACATCCTCTACCAAAAGGCGAGGGGCGTCGCGAGGGTCACGATCAACCGGCCCGAGAAGCGCAACGCCTTCAGGCCCGAGACCGTCTCGCAGATGATCGAGGCGTTCTCGGACGCACGCGACGACCCGAAGATCGGCGTCGTGCTCCTGACGGGCGCCGGGCCCCACAAGGACGGGAAGTACGCGTTCTGCGCGGGGGGGGACCAGGGCGTCAGGGGCGCCGCGGGGTACGTCGGCGCCGACGGGGTCCCGAGGCTCAACGTCCTGGACCTCCAGAAGCTCATCCGCTCGATGCCCAAGGTCGTGATCGCGCTCGTGGCCGGCTATGCGATCGGCGGCGGCCACGTGCTCCATGTCGTGTGCGACCTGACGATCGCGGCCGACAACGCCGTCTTCGGGCAGGTGGGCCCCAGGATGGGCAGCTTTGACGGGGGCTTCGGCTCGAGCTACCTGGCCCGGATCGTCGGCCAGAAGAAGGCGAGGGAGATCTGGTACCTCTGCCGCCAGTACAGCGCCGCCCAGGCGCTCGACATGGGGCTCGTCAACGCGGTTGTCCCCGTGGCCGACCTCGGGGAGGAGGGCGTCAAGTGGGCGGAGGAGATCCTCCAGAAGAGCCCCCTCGCGATCCGGCTCCTGAAGAGCGCGTTCAACGCGGAACTGGACGGCCAGGCGGGCATCCAGGAGCTGGCGGGCAACGCCACACTCCTCTACTACATGGGCGAGGAGGCAAGGGAGTTCCACTCCGCGCAGCGCGAGAAGAGGAAGCCCGATGCGCGCAGGTTCCCCTGGCTGCCCTGAGGGCCCAGAAAGAAAAGGACCGGCGGGCGAAAACGCCGGCCGGTCCGAAGTTGACGACTGGTAGGCTTACTTCCCGAGCGACTTGCGCAGGTCCGCCAGCTGGTTCGCCGAGCCGAGGAGGACGTTGCGGCTCGCGATGAACTTCGCGTACTCGTCCATGAAGATCTTCCCCGGCGGGCGGAAGTCAAAGTCACCCGGCTTGTCGCGGAAGAACTCACGGTGGACGCGGCACCAGACCAGGCGGCCGTCGGTGTCGATGTTCACCTTCGTGACCCCGAGCTTCGCGGCGGGCAGGTACTCGGCGGGGTCGACCCCGACGGCGTTCGGCATCTTGCCGCCCGCGGCGTTGATCCGGTCGACCTCATCCTTCGGGACGGACGATGATCCGTGCATGACGAGCGGATAGCCGGGCAGGAGGACCTGGATCTTCTTGAGCACGTCGAAGTGGAGCGACTGGCGGCCCTTGAACTTGTAGGCCCCGTGGCTCGTGCCGATCGCGCAGGCCAGGGAGTCGCAGCCGGTCTTCTTGACGAAGTCCTGGGCCTCGGTCGGGTTCGTGAGGGTGGCATGGCCGTCCTCGACCTTGATGTCCTCCTCGACTCCCCCGAGCATCCCGAGCTCGGCCTCGACGGAGAGCCCCTTCGCATGGGCGGCGTCCACCACGCGCTTGGTGATAGCGACGTTCTGGTCGAACGGCTCGTGGGAGGCGTCGATCATCACCGAGCTGTAGAAGCCCGACTTGATGCAGTCGTAGCACGTGTCCTCGTCGCCGTGGTCCAGGTGCACCGCGTAGATGGCGTCGGGGAATATCTCGCCCGCGGCGCGGATCACGGCCTCAAGCATCCGCTTGTCGGTGTATTTCCGGGCACCCTTCGATATCTGGATGATGAAGGNNAACAGGCCCATGGCCTGCTCGGCATTGTTTATGTTGTACGCGCCGACGGCGTATTTGCCATAGGCGTGCTTGAAGAGCTGCGCGGTGGTAACGATCATACGGGGGAGCAGCGTACGCCCTGCCTCGACGCCCTCACAAGAGTATTAATGCCGGACACCGCCCGCCCTCAGCCCTTGGTCGCGGATCCGGGAGGCGGGGTGGGGGCGGAAGGCGTTCCCTGCGAGGGCGATCCCCCGCCATTACCCGGGTTGGCGGATCGCATTAGCTGCTGAATTTGTTGCTGGGCCTGCTGCTGGAGCTGGAGCTGCTGGAGGGCCGCGATCTGGGGCCCCGAGAGGACGCCCTGGGCCTGGGTGATGGCGTCGTCCGTGACCCGCGCGTTGCCGCCTCCGTTCATGAGCCCCATGAATCCCGGGCCGGGGCCGCCCCCGTTGGTCGTGCCGGCCGTGCCGTTGCCCGCGCGCTGGGGCTGGTTCTGGGCGAGGAGAGAGACCATCTGGCTCGCCTCGTCGTCGGTGAGCGGGGTCTGGGTGTAGCTGAGCTGCTGCTGGAGGGAGTTCACGGTGTTCCGCTCCGGGAGCGTCTGCTGGTACTGCTGGTACTGCTGGAAGCCTGCGTCGCCGAGGACCTGCTGGATGCTCTGGTCGGTCTGCGCGATCGCCTGGTTCATGAGCGTCTTGAAACCGTCCGGGTCCGTCCTCGGGTTTATGCCCTGTTCCCGGGCGGCCTGCATGACGTCGACCATGGCCTGCTGCTTGTCGGCCAGCAGGGTCTGGAACTGCGCGAGCTGGTCCGGGCTCAGGTTCAGGGCCTTGAACAGGGCCGCATAGGTCTGGCTGATCCGGCCCTTGGCCTCTATCGCAATCAACTTCTGGAATTCGGGGTTGGAGCTGAGCGCGGCGAATGCGCCGAACCGGCCGCCGGGGCGCGGCGGGCCGCCCTGG
>PLXR01000103.1 GCA_003151495.1 Opitutaceae bacterium | reverse complement strand
GTTTCCCGGCGGGACGACCCCGCCAGAAGGCCCGGATCGGTAAAAACGATCTGGGCGCGCAAGGGAGACGGGACGGCGGGGAGCGAGCGGGCCAGGCAAATCCCGCGAAAACTCCTCAATTGGGCGGTGTGTAAATCCACGTCACCCAACTGCAAAGCGAACGCAGCCTGAGAGTTAAGAGGTCAGACCCGTAACGCGGGGCAAACGAGCGGCCAAAAGCCGCTGCCGTCCCCGTGGCAACGGTGCCGACGCGAAGTTACGCTACTTGTAGGCGTGTCTGCACCACGTCCGGCGTGCCGCCCCTGGCAGGGGGTGGCCGAACTGGGCGAAGAGGCCTCACTCGATAGACTCCAACCGGCAACGGTAGGAGCGATCCCGCCATGAGATCGAAATCTTCGCATGCCGCGGAGAGTGGCGTCGGGGAGCATACGGCCCGCGAAAGCGAGTGCGCCCAACGTATGTGACGGGAAAGAGCGCGTGGCGAGCGCCCACCCCCAAATTTGGCCCCGGAACCGCAAGGTTCCGGGGCCTTATTTTTTTGCGGATTTGGCTGGCCCCCGGGCACGGGGGGAACCAACGACCCGATAGCCCTTGCCTTCGGGGCGCGCGGATGGCAGGTTTGGGCTCTTTTTCAACTTCCCAGCACTCTGAGCGCCATGAACCAGAACATCCGCAATATCGCCATCATAGCCCACGTTGACCACGGCAAGACGACCCTGGTCGACAAGCTCCTCAAGGAGGGCGGCGTGTACCGCGCCAACCAGCAGGTCGAGGAGAGGGCCATGGACTCCATGGACCTGGAGAAGGAGAAGGGCATCACGATCAAGGCCAAGAACACCTCGGTCCACTGGCACGACAAGACGATCAACATCGTCGACACCCCCGGCCACGCGGACTTCGGCGGCGAGGTCGAGCGCGCGCTGCGCATGGTCGACGGGGTGCTCCTCCTCGTGGACGCCTACGACGGCCCCCAGGCCCAGACCCGCTTCGTGCTGCGCAAGGCGCTCGCCCACGGTTTGAAGGTCGTGATCGTGATCAACAAGATCGACCGCGAGAACGCCGAGCCGAAGCAGATGTACGACAAGGTCCAGGAGCTCCTCCTGGAGCTCAACGCGACCGAGGAGCAGTTCGACGCCCCCGTCGTCTACGGCTCGGGCCGCGACGGCTACATGATGTACCACCTGGGCGAGGAGAAGAAGGACATGGCCCCCCTCTTCCAGACGATCCTCGACCACGTCCCGCCCCCGTTCGCGAAGCCGAACGAGCCCTTCCACATGCTTGTCTCCAACATCGACTGGAGCGACTACGTCGGGCGCATCGCGGTCGGGAAGATCCTCGGCGGCGAGGCCCGCCTCGGCGACCCGGTCTTCGTCATCAGCAACGCCGACGGCAAGAAGACCCGGGCCAAGATCACCAAGGTGAGCGAATTCACTGGGCTGGGGACCGTCGAGACCGAGGTCGGCAGGGCCGGCAACATCGTGGGCCTCTCGGGCTTCGAGGAGGTCGACATCGGCGACACGATCGCCGCCAGCGAGGACCAGCACGCCCTCCCCTTCACCCAGATCGACCCCCCGACGCTCGAGATGCAGTTCTGCGTGAACGACGGCCCGCTTGTCGGGCGCGAGGGCAAGCTCGTCACGTCCCGCCAGCTGAAGGACCGCCTCTACCGGGAGCTCAAGACCAACGTCTCCATCAAGGTCGAGGACACCGCGACCGCTGGCGTCTTCAATGTGAAGGCCCGCGGCGCCATGCAGATCGCCGTCCTGGTCGAGACGATGCGGCGCGAGGGGTTCGAGCTGCTCGTCTCCCGCCCGACCGTGATCGAGAGGGTCGAGGACGGGGTTCGCCTGGAGCCCTTTGAGACGGTCTGGATCGAGATCCCCGACGAGTGCGTCGGCTCGATCGTCCAGAACCTCGCCAACCGCAAGGGCATCATGACGAACATGCAGAAGCTCTCCCACTCGACGATGATCGAGGCTACGATCACGACCCGCGGGCTGATCGGCTTCGAGATCGACGTGGTCAACGCGACCAGCGGCCGCGGCGTCATGAGCCACCTCTTCAAGGAGTACGCCCCCTACGCGGGCGAGGTGCTGACGCGCCTGACCGGGACGATCATCGCGACCGAGGCCGGCACCACGACCGGCTACGCCCTCGAGATGGTCCAGGAGCGCGGGAAGCTCTTCGTGAGCCCCGGCGAGGAGGTCTACGAGGGGATGATCGTCGGCGAGAACCCCCGCAACGAGGACATCTCGTGCAACGCGGTGCGGGCGAAGGCCTTGACGAACTTCAGGTCCCAGGGATCGGGCGTCGCGACGGGCCTCACCCCGGCCTCCAAGCTCTCCCTGGAGCGCGCGATCGAGTACATCGCGGCCGACGAGTTCGTGGAGGTCACTCCGAAGAGCCTGAGGCTGAGGAAACGCATCCTGCGCCAGACCGAGCGGCGCAAGGTCGAGCGCAAGGGCTGAACGGCCCGGCGACGGCTATGCCGTCGCCACGGAGTAGGCCGCGGCGTCCATCAGGGCGCCCGCCTCGGCCGGGTCCGAGGGCTTGAGCCTGAGGATCCAGCCGGCGCCGTACGGGTCGCTGTTCAGGGTCTCCGGGGCCCCCTCGAGGGCGCCGTTGACCGCGAGCACCGTTCCCCCGACAGGCACATAGACGTCGGAAGCCGCCTTCACCGACTCCACCACCCCGAACGACGCGGCCTGCTTCAGCACGGCCCCTACCTTGGGGAGCTGCACGTAGGTGATGTCCCCGAGCGCGGCCTGCGCATAGTCGGTTATCCCGACCGTGACGGATCCGTCACCCTCGGGCCGAAGCCACTCGTGTGATTTTGCGTAGCGCAGGTTTCCTGGGACGTTGCTCATGGGGTCTTCCTGAGTTCGATGAACGGCGGTTTGACTTGATGCAATTCGATAAGGGCGCCCCGCACGTCGGCGCGGAGAGGGCCCGCGGCGGCCCCGGCGCCGACGAGCGCCGAGCCGATGGCCTCGGAAAGCATCGGCGAGAGGGTCCCCGACAGGACACGCCCGACGACGGCGCCGTCCGGGCCCGTGACGGGGGTCTCGGGCCGGATGATCCGGCGGTCGCCGGTCTTGAAGAAGACGACCCTGCGGGGCGAGCCCCGGTCCTTCTCCGCCTGGAGGGCGGCGCGTCCGGAAAAGTCCCCCTCCTTGTCCAGCTTCACGGTCCAGCCGAGCCCGGCCGCCAGCGGGGAGATCTCCCGGGTGAGCTCGTGGCCATAGAGGGGAAACCCCGCCTCGAGCCTCAGGCTGTCGCGCGCCCCGAGCCCGCAGAGCTCCATCCCATGGGGCCTGCCGGCCTCGAGGAGGGCCCGGGCGAGGGCCACGTCCTCCCCGGCGGCGTGGTAGAGCTCGAATCCGTCCTCCCCGGTGTACCCGGTGCGGCTGATGACGCACTCGACCCCGGCCACCCTCCCCTGCGTGAAATGGTAGTACTTTATCCCGCCGAGCGCCGTGGGGGTCAGCGGCTGGAGGATCGCCTCGGCCCTGGGGCCCTGCACCGCTAGGAGGGCGCAGCCCTCGGAGCGGTCGGTCACCCGGACGTCGCGCCCGGCGGCGGCCGCGCGGATCCAGGCCAGGTCCCCCTCGATGTTGCCCGCGTTGATGCACAGGAAGTAGTCCCCCGGGCCCCGCATGTAGATCAGCAGGTCGTCCACCACCCCGCCGTCCGGCTGGCACATCGGGGAGTACAGCACCCGGCCCGGGTACATCCGGGCGACGTTGTTGGTCACGAGCGCGTTCAGGAAGGCGAGGGCACCGGGGCCCTGGATGTCGACCTCCCCCATGTGGCCGACGTCAAAGAGGCCGGCGGCGCGCCGGACCGCCCGGTGCTCCTCCAGGATGCTCCGGTACTGGACCGGCATCTCCCATCCGGCGAAGTCGACCAGCCGTGCCCCGTGCTCGGCGTGGAAGTCCCTGAGGGGGGTGCGCTTGAGGGTGCCCATGCCCACTACCTGCTCCCCAACTGGGCCCCGCTGCAAGGCTCTTTTGTGGTCGGAAAGGGCCCACGCGGCCCCTAGCCTCCGCGCCATGTACAGGTTCGTGCTGCCGCTTGTCATCATCCTCACGATCGGGACGTCGTTCTTCTGCTCGCTGACCGAGGCTGTGATCCTTTCCACGACGAACGCCGAGATCGAGGCGCTCAAGAAGTCTCGCCCGAGGCGGGGCGCCATGCTCGAGGGCCTCAAGCGCGACATCGACGCCACGATATCCTCGATCCTGACCATGAACACGGCCGCGAACAGCCTGGGGTCGGTGGTCGTCGGGGCGCTGGCGGCGCACTACTACAGCGACTCGACCCTCGTCCTCCTCTCGATCGGGTTCGGCGCGACGCTCCTCGTCTTCTCCGAGGTGCTCCCGAAGAACATCGGAGTCTCGCACCGCCGCACGCTCCAGCCCTACGTCGTGTATTCGCTCGGCTGGCTCAACCGGGCGCTGTTCCCGGTGACCTGGCTGTGCGCGCTCGTCGTGCGGCCCTTCGTGGGACCCCCGGCCAAGGTCCACGGATCGGACGAGGAGATCATCCTCCTGGCCGAGCGCGGGACCCGGGAGGGCACGCTCTCGGTCAGCGAGTCGAGCATCATCGCCAACGCCCTCTCCCTGGACAACGTCCGGGTGAGCGAGATCATGACACCCCGGACCGTGGTGATGGCGCTCAACCGCTCGTCCTCGGTCGCGGAGGTCTTCACCGAGCACCCCACCCTGCCCTTCGGGCGGATGCCGGTCTTCGGGAGGAACCTGGACGACGTCCTCGGGGTCGTGCGCAGCCGCGACCTCCTCAAGGCGAAGGCCCACGACCAGGACGCCGGCCTGGTCGAGCAGTTCATGCAGGAGGCCCACTTCATCCCCGAGACCGCCACCGTGGCGAACGCGCTGCAGCTCTCGCTAAAGACGCACAACAAGCTGCTGGTCGCCGTCGACGAGTTCGGTTCGACGGCGGGGGTCGTCACGATGGAGGACATCATCGAGCACCTGCTCGGCCGCGAGATCTTCGAGAAGGACGACGTCGCCGTCGACATGCGCGAGCTGGCCCGCACGAGGCTCCAGAAGCAGGACCGGGGGCGGCGCCTATGACCCCTCTGCTAGCCTACTGGGTCGACCGGGTCGACCCCTTCCTCATCCACTTCACGGGCAGCTTCGGGATCAGGTACTACGGGCTCGCCTACGTGGCCGGCTTCCTGGGCGCGGCCTGGCTCCTGGCCCGCTACGCGCGCGCGGGCAGGTCGCTCCTGCCCGCGGCCCAGATCGGCGACTTCATGGTGGCCGCCGTGGCCGGCGTCGTCCTCGGCGGCCGGGTCGGGCACTACCTGCTCTATGACGGGTGGCGCACCTTCGGCTCCGACCCCCTGGCGATCCTTCGGGTGTGGGACGGCGGGATGTCCTTCCACGGGGGCCTGGTCGGGGTCGTGGCCGCGGTCGCCTGGTTCTCCAGGACCCGGCGGATCCCGCTCCCGCACCTCTGGGACCTGGTGGCCAGCGCGGCGCCGGTCGGGCTCCTCTTCGGGCGCCTCGCGAACTTCCTGAACGGCGAGCTCTGGGGCCGCATCTCGGTCGTGCCCTGGGCGGTCATATTCCCGCGGAGCGCGCCGCCCGACACCCCCCTCTCCCTCATCCCCCCGCGCCACCCCTCCCAGCTCTACGAGGCCGCGATGGAGGGGGCCCTCCTCCTCGCCTACCTGCAGCTGCGGTTCTGGGGGAGCGCGGTCGTTCGCGAGCGGCCCGGCCGGCTGGCCGGGGAGTTCCTGGTGGGCTACGCCCTCCTCAGGATGGCCGGCGAGGCCTTCCGCGAGCCCGACGCCTCGCTCATCCTGGGACTGAGCCGCGGGACCTTCTACTCCCTCTTCATGCTGGCCGCGGGGGCCTTCATGTGGCTGCGCCGGGCTCCCGCGCTCCAGGCTCCGTAGCCCCGGGCCGACCCTCCGCTCAGACGACCGTTCCAGGCGGGATCTGCGCCCCCTTGGGCACGACGAGGACCCCGTCCCGGATCACGACCGCGTCGTTCGCGTAGTTCCCGTCGGGCTTGCCGGCGGGTGAGAGCGTGCACGACGCCCCGATCCGGGCGTTCTTGTCAATGATCGCGGTGTGGATCCGGCAGTTCGCGCCGACCCCGATGTTCGGCTTGGACCGCGCCGCGTTCGCGGCGAGCTGCTCGGGGGTCTCGTAGTAGTCGGCCCCCATCATGACCACGTTCTCGAGCACGCAGCCCTCGCCGACGAAGGAGCGTATTCCGAAGAGGCTGTGCTTGAGGGACGAGTCGGTGAGGATGGACCCGTCCGCGACAATGATGTTGTCGATCGCGCACTTGTTGAGCTTCGCCGCGGGCAGGTACTCGTTGTGGGAGTAGACGGGCGTCGTCGCGTCGAAGATGTTGAAGGGCGGAAGCGGCTGGGCGAGCGAGAGGTTGGCCTCGAAGAACGCCTTTACGGTCCCGATGTCCTCCCAGTACCCCTCGTAGATGTGCGCGAACATCTTCTTCGAGCCGAGGATGCTCGGGATCACCTCGCGGCCGAAGTCGGTCATCGCGTTCTCCAGGGCATCGGCGAGCACGTTGCGGTTGAAGACGTAGATGCCCATGGAGGCCAGGCACCTCTTCTCGCTGGACTTCACCTTGAGCCTCGCCTCGATCGTGCTGCTGACGGTCAGGCTGCCGATCACCGCGGGGTCCTTCGGCTTCTCCGCGAACTCCTGGATGGAGAGGTCGTCGCCTACCCTCATCAGCCCCAGGCCCTCGACCCTCGAGATCTCGAAGGGCTTCGCGCAGACGGTGACATCGGCGCCGGTAGCGAGGTGCTGCTCAATGATCTCCCGGAAGTCCATCCGGTAGAGCTGGTCCCCGGAGAGGATGAGGATCAGGTCGTGGGGGTACTTGCGGAAATGGATGATGTTGCGGCGCACGGCGTCGGCCGTGCCCTGGTACCAGTCCAGGCTCTTCTCCGTCTGCTCGGCCGAGAGGATGTCGA
>PLXR01000008.1 GCA_003151495.1 Opitutaceae bacterium | reverse complement strand
TGAGCAGCGAGGTCGGGTAGAACTTGGCGAGATCGGCGGTCTGATCCGGCCAGCCGAGTGTTGAAAAAGGCCACAGTCCGCTGGAAAACCAGGTGTCGAGAACATCGGTGTCCTGGGTGAGATTTGAGGATGCGCAGCGCGGACACGCGGTTGGTGTTTCACGTGAAACAACAATTTCCTTACATTCGCCGCAATACCAGGCGGGGATGCGGTGGCCCCACCAGAGCTGGCGGCTGATGCACCAGTCCTGGATGTTGTCGAGCCAGTGGAGGTACACCTTCGACCAGCGCTCGGGATGGAAGCGGATCAGCCCGTCGCGGACGGCCAGCTTGGCCTCCTCGACCCGGGGGTAGCGCAGCCACCATTGCCAGGTGAGCCGGGGCTCGATCGGGACGTCGGCCCGCTCGGAGTAGCCGATGTTGTTCTGGTAGGCCTCCTCCCCGATGAGGGCCCCCGAGGCCCGCAGGAGCTCGGCCGCCTTCTTCCGGGCCGCAAAACGCTCCATGCCCGCGAGTTCCTGACCCGCGAGGTCGTTGAGCGTCGCGTCCGCATTGAGGATGTCGAGCACGGGGAGCCGGTGGCGGAGGCCAATCTCGTGGTCGACCTTGTCGTGGGCGGGGGTGATCTTCAGCGCACCCGAGCCGAACTTCGGGTCCACGGCGGCGTCGGAGACGACCGGGATCTCGGCCCTGTTGAGCGGCCGCCAGACCTTCCGGCCCACGAGGGCGGAATACCTCGGGTCGTCGGGGTGGACCGCGATCGCCACGTCCCCGGGGATCGTCTCGGGGCGCGTCGTCGCGACCTCGATGAACTGCCCCGGCGCGTCGGCCAGCTCGTAGCGCACCTTGAAGAGCGTCGTGCTCGACGGCTTCATGATCACCTCCTCGTCGGAGAGTGCGGTCAGCGAGGCCGGGCACCAGTTCACCATCCTCTTGCCCCGGTAGATGTGGCCGCGCCTGAAGAGCTCCGTGAAGGTCCCGATCACCGCCCTGGAATAGTCGGGGTCCATCGTGAACTGGGTGCGGTCCCAGTCGCAGGAGGCCCCGAGCCCCTGGAGCTGCTCGAGGATCCTGCCCCCCTTCTCGCGGCGCCAGTCCCAGACCCGCTCGAGGAACTTCTCCCTCCCGAGGTCGTGGCGCGTCTTCTTCTGCTTGCGCATCTCCCGCTCGACGACCGTCTGGGTCGCGATCCCTGCGTGGTCGAGCCCGGGCACCCAGAGCGCGGAGCTGCCCTCGATCCGCGCCCTGCGGATGAGGACGTCCTGGAGGGTGTTGTTGAGCACGTGGCCCATCGTGAGGACGCCGGTGACGTTCGGCGGCGGCATCACGATCGAGTAAGGGGTCCTGCCCGCCCGGGCCTTTCCCGCGAAGGCCCCCGCCTTGAGCCACGCCGCATACCACTTCTTTTCGACTTCGCGCGGCTCGTAGCTCTTTGTGATCTCGGGCATGGGGGCCCGCCAGCAAACCGGGAGCCCCCCGGGCAGGCAAGTCCAGGGTGCGCGCCGTCAAGGATTGAATCCTGGGCGCGGCAGGGTTCAATGGCCCCCTACATGGCAAAACCCCCCTATGAGCTCGACCGCTCCATGCTCGTGTTCGCCGACGGGATGGGGGGCGCCGACCGCATCGCGGCGTGCAAGGCCTTCCTAAAGGGGGCCATGGCGAGCCTGAAGGCCCGCCACGAGCAGGGGGCCTCGGGGATGGACGTGGAGCACGGCCGGGCTGCGATCATCGACCTGCTGATCTCCAGGCTCTTCGACCATGCGATCGGGATGTATGCAAGCACCCGGGGCCCCACGCCCGCGGCGGTCGCGATGATGGCGCTCGGCGGCTACGGGCGCAGCGAGCTGGCGCCGTGGAGCGACATCGACGTGATGTTCCTCTACCCGACCAAGTCCAAGCCGGCGGTCGTGCAGCCCTTCCAGGCACACCTCACCCAGGAGGTCCTCTACCCGCTCTGGGACTGCGGCCTGAAGGTGGGCCATTCCACGCGGACGGTCGAGGAGGTGTTCTTCCAGGCAAAGAAGGAGATCATGACGATGACCGCCCTCCTCGAGGCCAGGTACGTGGCCGGGTCGGCGGCGCTCTGCGACTCCTTCCTGCTCACCTACCGCAACTTCTACACGACCGACGACCCAAAGGGGTACATCCTGGCCAGGCTGGAGGACCAGTCGCAGAGGCGGGCCAAGTACGGCGACACGGTCTTCAACCAGGAGCCGGACCTGAAGAACGGGGTCGGGGGGCTCAGGGACTACCAGAACACGCTCTGGATGGCCCGCGTGAAGCTCGGGATCACCCGGATGGACGAGCTGGCCAAGGAGGGCCACCTGACGGAGGTGGAGGTCGACGACTTCGGCAGGGCCTATGACTTCCTCCTGCGGGTCCGCAACGAGCTGCACTTCCAGAGCGTCCGGCCGACCGACATCCTGAACCTGGACTCGCAGACCCGGGTCGCACTGAGCCTGGGCTACACCCAGCCGGTGCTCCTGGACCGGGTCGAGCGGTTCATGCAGGACTACTACCGCGCGGCCCAGACCATCTTCCAGACCTCCAAGAACGTCGAGAGCCGCCTGGCCCTGGCGATCGGCAGGAAGTCGAGCGGGGCCAAGATCCCCATCCGGGAGGCCCTGAAGATCGCGCGGCTGCGCCGGGCGAGGCGGATCGACGGCTTCGTCATCCGCGGGGAGGAGCTCGCGGCCGACTCGAAGACCGTCTTCCAGGACGATCCCGTCAGGCTGATCCGGGTCTTCCGCCACTGCCAGCAGCTCGACTGCACCCTCGACTTCAACCTGGCGCAGCTGATCCGGGAATCCGTCCCCCTGATGGCCGGCATCTTCGAGTCGCCGGACGCCGCCACGGCCTTCAGGGCGATCCTGTCGGAGTCCGGGGCCGTCCAGCCGGTGCTCTCCCGGATGCACGAGCTCGGGGTCCTGGGCGGCTACATCCCCGAGTTCGACGCCCTGACCTGCTTGGTCCAGCACGAATTCTATCACCGTTATACTGCTGATATCCATACGCTTAACGCAATTCACGAGCTGGACATGGTCTTCACGGAGGCCGACCCCATCAAGGTCAAGTACCGGGACGCCGCCCACGAGGTCGAGGACACCGCCCTGATCTACCTCACCCTCCTCCTGCACGACATCGGCAAGGCCGTCGGCATCCAGAACCACTCCGAATCCGGGGTCCGCCTGGCCGGGCCGACGATGGTGCGCCTCGGCGTGTCCCCGCGGGGGCAATCACTTGTGACATTTGTTATAAAGAATCATCTCGCGATGGCACGATTCTGGCAGAAGCGGGATGTAGATGACCCTAAGACATCCGCGAGCTTTGCTGAACTTGTCGGCGACCAGGAGCGCCTGCGCTTCCTCTATGTCCACACGTTCTGCGACGCCCGGGGCACGTCCCCAGAGCTGTGGAACAGCTACAAGGACACTTTACACACCACTCTCTATAGGAACACGCTCGAGCGCCTCCAGCTGGGTTCGGCCGTGGACGCGAGCTTCGAGGAAAAACGAAAAATGACCGAACAGGAACTCATCGCAAAACGGATACCCGGCATAAGCAACGACGAGATCGCGGCGCATTTCAGCCTGCTTCCGGACCGCTACTTCATCCTGACGGACTCCAGCGAGATCACCCTGCACATCCAGATGGTGAACAAGCTGCTCAAGTCGATCTCCGCCACGGAGTCGGTGGGGTCGCTGCGGCCCGTGATCGACTGGAAGGACGACCTCAACCGGTCGCTCACGGTCGTCAACGTCGTCACCTGGGACCGGGCCGGCCTCTTCTACAAGCTTGCGGGCGCCTTCAGCGTCGCGGGCCTGAACATCCTCGGGGCCAAGGTCATCTCGAGGACGGACCACATCGCGATCGACACGTTCTACGTCGTCGAGCCCGGGCGCGGGGTCGTGCAGGCCGGAACGGCCCAGGAATCCTTCGCCCGTATCATCGAGTCCGCCCTCGTCTCGAGCTCGGACCTTTACCCCGACATCGTGGCGCAGGCCAAGAAGATCGCATCCACCCGGTACATGTACTCGAAGACCGGCGAGGCGCTCCAGAGCTCCTTCCCCCCGACCGTCGACGTCTACCACGAGATCTCGATGCAGAGGACGATCGTCGAGGTCCAGGCGAGGGACCAGATCGGCCTCCTCTACCGGCTGGCCAAGGCCATCTCCGACTTCGGCTTCGACATCACGTTCGCGAGGATCGGGACGGAGCGCGGGGTCGCCATCGACACCTTCTACATCGAGAGCGCGAACCACGAGCCGGTCGACGACACGGACCGGCTCCTGAGGCTGCGCTCCGCGCTGAAGGACGTGATCACCCCCTCCGTCGTCCCGATGGCCGAGTCGGCCTGATCCCCGGGGGGCCGGGGCGGGGACGGGAAGCATAATCCCTTGCGCGATCCCCCAGCGCCTGCACGACTTGTGCCATGACCGACGAAGCGGAACTGACGGCACTCCACGCCATCGCGTCCCTTGCCTCGGGCATCGACGACCCGGGCGCCGCGACCCGCGAGATCCTGGCCATCGTCTCGCGCTCGCTCGGGGTCCAGTACTGCGTCGTGGCGTTCCAGAACCCCGAGACCGGCCGGCTCGAGATCGAGGCTTCCGAGGGGCTGCCCCCGGACATGGACCCGTCGTTCGCCCCGGGACACGGCGTGCCCGGCTGGGTCGCATGGCACGGCAGGCCCCTCCTCGTCCCGGACTCGCAGGCCGACGCCCGGAGCAGGCCCATGGTCCGCGACACCCGCTGCGAGATGGCGGCCCCGATCGTCCTGCCCGGGGGCCAAGTCCTCGGCGTCGTGGCGGTCAACCACGGGGAGGTGGGCCATTACGGGGAGGCGGACCTCGCGTTCCTGGTCCGGCTCGCCGCGGCCGCGGCGCCCGTCCTCGACCGCCTCTGGGAGCTGCGGCACCTGCGGGGCAAGGCCCGCCAGCTGGAGGGCCTGATCGCCACGGGCCAGGCGCTCGTCGGCAAGCTCGAGCAGCGCGAGCTCTTCGACACGCTCACGCGGGACGCCCTGGCGATGATGCAGGCCAAGGCGTGCGCCTTCTTCACGTTCGACGATGCGACGGCGACCCTCCGGCTCGCCTCGCACCAGGGGGAGCCGGGGACCCTCGCGCCCGAGGGGGACCTGCCCCTGCGGTCGTGCCTTTCCGCGACGGCCGTGCGCACCCGAAAGCCGGTCACGTTCGCCGACATCCAGTCCCCGGAGTTCCACGACCTGCTCGACCTGCCGCGCGACCCCGCGCTCCGCTCGGTGATCGCGGTGCCCATGCTCTTCGAGGGGGAGGTGATGGGCGTGCTGACCTGCTTCACCGACCGCAAGCGGGTCTTCGACAACGACGAGAAGCGCCTGTGCAGCGCGCTCGCGAGCCTCGGGGCCGTGGCCCTGCAGAATTCGCGCCTGTACTCGCGGGTCTTCCTGAGCGAGGAGTCGCTGCGCAAGAACGAGCGCCTGACGACGCTCGGCCTCCTCGCCGCCGAGATCGCCCACGAGATCCGGAACCCGCTCACCGTGATCAAGCTGCTCCACGGGGGGATGGGCCTGGACTTCGCCGAGGGCGACCCCAGGCGCACCGACGTCCGGGTCATCGGGGAGAAGCTGGACCAGCTCGAGTCGATCGTGAGCCGCGTGCTCAACTTCGCGAAGGCCCCGACGAGCCTCCATTCCCGCTACCAGGTTGCCGAGATCGTCGCGGACACGCTTGTCCTCGTGCGCCTGAAGCTCCTCCAGAGCAACATCCGCATCGCCTTCGAGCCGTCGGCGAACCCCGTCGTCGTCGAGGGCCACAAGGGCCAGCTCCAGCAGGTGCTCCTCAACCTGCTGATCAACTCCATGCAGGCGATGCCCGACGGCGGCGAGATCACCCTCGCGCTCTCCTCCGAGATGAGGGAGTCCGGCGGCGTCGCGGTGCTCGACGTGACGGACACGGGCCTGGGCATACCGGATGCGATCAGGGAGAGGATCTTCGACTCGTTCCTCACGGGGCGCCCCGACGGCACCGGGCTCGGCCTCGCGATCGCCAAGAGGGTCCTGCAGGGCCACAACGGCGACATCCAGCTCGTGAGCTCGAGCCCCGCGGGGACGACGCTGCGCGTGACGATCCCGCTTGCCCGCGGCTAGGCCGGCCCGCTCACTCCTCGAGCTCGACGTTCCAGTAGGCGATGTCGAGGAAGTCCTTCCAGAGCTCGCGGTGCTGGTTGCCGAGCACCATCGAGATGACCGGCCTCCACTTCGGGCGCGAGGGCTTGCGGATCAGGCGCATGCCGGCCTCGTGCGGGAGCCGGTTCGCCTTGCGCGAGTTGCACCGGATGCACGAGCAGACGATGTTCTCCCACGTGGTCTTCCCGCCGTAGTCGCGGGGGATGACGTGGTCCAGGTTGAGCTGCTCCCTGGGGAGGACCTTCGCGCAGTACTGGCAGGAATTCTTGTCGCGCTCGAACACGTTGTTGCGCGTGAGCTTGAGCTCCTTGCACGGGAGCTTGTCGAAGAAGGTGAGCAGGATCACCCGCGGCAGGCGGATGGCCCGGGTCGGCGTGTGGACCATCTCGAGTTCCAACCCGGCCGGGTTGTCGGCCGAGAAGTCGATCCAGTCCATCATGGAGAACATCCTGAAGTCGTCCTCCTGCTGGTGGACGACATGCGCGTGGCCCCGGGCAAGGAGCCCGAAGGCCCTGCGCGCTCCGATGACGTTGACCGCCTGCCACAGGCGATTAAGGACGAGCACCGGCTGATCAAGGGCTGCCTCCATACGGAACATCGAATTAGGGGTGCTCCGGCCGGACTGTCAAGCGGGAGACCAAAAGGTTAAGGAAACATTAAATTCACTCCGCTAGTCGGCATCCACGAATTGGTTACGGCCGGGCATAAGATGTCTTTCTTGCTGGTTGGTATGGCCCTTGCATCGTCCTCCCCGCCCGCCGGCCGCTGACGATTCCTCAACACCCGGGCAATTCCACCTGATGTCCCTCAAATCGATCGTGTTCGGCCGCGAGAAATCCCTCACGGACCGGAACCTCTTCCACAGCATCTCGCTGATCGCGCTCTTCGCGTGGGTCGGGCTCGGTGCCGACGGGCTGTCGTCCTCGTGCTACGGCCCGGAGGAGACGTACAAGGCGCTGGGCACGAGCCCCCACCTGAGCCTCTTCGTCGCCCTTGCGTCCGTGGTCACGATCATCGCGATCTGCGCCAGCTATTCGCAGATCATCTCGCTCTTCCCGACCGGGGGCGGCGGCTACCTGGTCGCGAGCAAGCTGCTCTCCCCCTCGGCGGGCGTCGTCTCGGGCTGCGCGCTCCTGATCGACTATGTCCTCACGGTAACCATTTCCGTCGCCAGCGGCGCCGACGCCCTCTTCAGCCTCCTGCCGGGCTCCGCCCAGCATTTCAAGCTGGCGTTCGCGGTCGCCGGCGTGATCGGGCTTACGCTCATCAACCTGCGCGGGGTCAAGGAGTCTGTCGTGATCTGGGTGCCGATCTTCGCCGTCTTCGTGCTCACGCACATCTTCGTGATCCTGTACGCGATGATCTCCCACTCGTCGGGACTCGCCGGGATCGCCACCGCGACGACCCACGAGGTCCACCTGGTGAGCGGCACCGTGGGTTGGTTCGGCCTCATGGCGCTGCTCCTGAAGGCCTACAGCATGGGCGCCGGCACCTACANNGCATCGAGGCGGTGAGCAACGGGCTCCCCATCCTGAGGGAGCCCCGCGTCCGCACGGGAAGGCGTACGATGGTCTACATGGGCGTCTCCCTCGCCCTCACGGTCGCGGGGCTCCTCGTGGCCTACCAGCTCTACGACGTCCACATCAACCCGGACAAGACGCTGAACGCGGTCCTCGTCGAGCAGTTGACCTCGGGCTGGAACCACTTGGCCGGGGGCACGTTCACCTGGGTCACGCTGGCCTCGGAGGCCGCGCTCCTGATCATCGCGGCGCAGACCGGCTTCCTCGACGGTCCCCGGGTCCTCGCGAACATGGCCCTCGACCGGTGGTTCCCCGCGCAGTTCGCAAACCTGAGCGAGCGCCTGGTCACCCGCAACGGCGTCCTCCTCATGGGGCTCTCGGGCTTCGTGATGATGCTGGCGACCAGGGGATCCGTGGACCTGCTCGTCATCTTCTACTCGATCAACGTCTTCATCACGTTCTCACTCTCCCAGGCCGGGATGGTTCGCCACTGGTGGCAGGAGAGGGCCGGCGACCCGGACTGGATCCGGAAGCTGGCGATCAACGGCTTCGGCCTGGTCCTGACGGGGTCCATCCTGATTTCGCTGACGATCGTCAAGTTCAACGAGGGGGGCTGGGCGACCCTCCTCGTGACGGGGATATTCGTCGTCGGCGCCTTCGGCATCAAGCGCCACTACAACGGCGTCAGGCTGCAGCTCAGGCGCCTGGACTCGATCGTCGAGGCGGCCGAGGCGGAGGCGAAGCTCGTGCCGGCGGTGCCGCCGGCGGCGGATCCCAAGGCCCGCACCGCGGTCATCCTCGTGAACGGGTTCAACGGCCTCGGCCTCCACACGATCCTCAACGTGCCCCGGATGTTCGGGAACACCTTCAGGAACTTCATCTTCGTGCAGGTGGGCTCGGTCGACGCGGGCAACTTCAAGGGCGCGGCCGAGATCGACGACCTGCGCGCCCACACCGAGAACGAGGCCGCGCGCTACGTGCAGTTCGCGCAGGCCAGGGGCTACGGCTCGAAGGCCTTCACCGCCATCGGCTATGACGTGACAAGCGAGGTGATGAAGCTGGCCCGGGAGGCGTCCACGGAATTCCCGAACCAGGTCTTCTTTGCCGGGCAGCTGCTCTTCACCTACGAGACGAACATGACCCGGTGGCTGCACAACCACACGGTCTTCACCCTCCAGCGCCGCTTCTTCCTCTCGAGCATGCCCTTCGTCGTCCTCCCGATCCGGGTCGACGCCTGAGGCGCTAGCCGAGGAGCACCTGCCACTGGTTCTCGCGGGCGGCGCGGGCCGCCTTGAGGGCGCCCATCGCCACGTACCGCTGGAAGTCCTGGCCCGCCAGCCGGACCCGCGGGGACTCGAATCCGTCGTCGGCGAGCCTCTTCTGGAGCACCGTGTCGATGCCCCTTATCTGGGAGCCGCCGCCGGTGATGATGATGTTCTGGAGGAGCGTGATGACGGAATCCGAGGACGCCGAGCTGATCAGGGTGGTGAGCGCAGGATAGATCTTGTCGATCAGCTTGTTGCAGGCGTTTCCGATAGCGTCGCCGAGCTCCAGCGTCCTGCTCTTGCCGCCCATGACCACCTTGACCTCGAGCGGCTTGCGGCTCGGGCCGACGTAGGCGTGGGCCTCCTTGATGTCGCGAACCGAGATCATCGAGAGGCCGTTGTTGGGATAGGTGCGGTTGAGCCCGTCGAAGATGAGCTCGTCGATCGCGTCCCCCGCGAACGCGATGCTGATCTGGTCCTCGCGGGTGGGGAAATAACCCTGCACGAGGCAGAGGTCGCTCGTCCCTCCCCCAATGTCGATGAACAGGGAGTTGACGACCGGGTCCACGTAGCCCGACTGCTTCACGCGCGAGTCGTCGCGATAGCCGAGCGCGGCCAGGAAGGGCTCGGGAATGAGCAGGATGTGCGAGAATATCCCCGTCGCGGAATGGCGGATCGCCTCGCGCGCCTGCTCGCCCGCGTTCGCCGGGACCCCCACGACCGCGCGTATCTCCGCGCGGCCCGAGGGGTCGGCAAGCTGCCGGATGTGCGCCATGAAATCCCTCGCGGCGTCCGGGTGGGCGATGACGCCCTCGGCGAGCGGCGTCGCGAGCTCCACGTGCAGCATGTTCTTGAGCGCCTCCTCCCCGAAGAGGATGCGCGCGTTGCCCGTTATGATGCCGTCGACGATGCCGTCCCTCACGTACCCAACGACTGAAGGAACCACCTTGCTGACCGTGATATCGGTCGAGCCGACGGGACCGGCCAGGACGCACGACTTGTTGGTCCCGAGGTCGAGCCCGACCAGCAGGCCCACCGGCTTGGGTGTGGAGGAGCGGGCCGACGTGGACGGGGGTGCCGCAACGGGCTGCGCGGAGAGGGAGGAGGACGGTTTGTCGAGGGTGGCAGTGGTCATGGTCGGTGGAATCGGGGGCTGCGGTTGGATGCGAAAGTCAGCTCCTGGCGGGGCGGTCCTGCGCCAGCATCTCGTCGATGAAGTCTGCTATGCCCGGCGCCTCTCCCCGCGATCCGTCGCGGGCCCTCCGGACGCCCGGACCACCAGGGGCCTGGCGCGCGGGGAAGGTCTGCGCTGCGGAAAGCCGGTCGGACAGCATGGGCACAAGGACCTCCGCGAACGCGATCGCCTCGGAAACCCGCACGCCCTGCTCGGCAAGGAACTCCCTGAGCATCGAGTCCGCCTCAGGCCCCGGCGGGCACGACCCCAGCGCCCTCTCGGAGGCCTCTGCGAATTCCCCATGCTCCAGCTTCTCGGCCTCGGCGCACTGCCCCTCGATGCGAAGGAAGCAGATGCGCCGATAGATCCTCCCAACCTCGATCCAAGGTCGATCAAATCGGTGGAGGACTTCGGCAAGTGCGCTCAACGGTCAGGCACTGGACAGCCAACCCGGCAAACGGTTCGCGGCTTTCTTCAGCGGCCCGAAACAAGGTCCACGTACATCTCCTCGACCTTGGACCTCGCCCACGGGTTCTTCCGCAGGAAGGTGAGGCTCGACTTGATGCTCGGATCAAAGAGGAAGCACCGGATCTCCACCCGGCGCCCCATCTCCCTCCATCCGTGGTGCGCCACGAGCTCGGTGAGAAGCCTCTCGAGCGTCACCCCGTGGAGGGGGTCCTTTGGGGTGTGCGGTGCCACCCCGGAAAGGTGGGGCGCCGGGGCGGCGGGTACAAGGAAAGCGATCGCGCCCGGCACCCCATTCCCCGCCGTGAACCCGCCCAAGGCCCCGTCTCAGGGCCATTTAGATGCAACGGCGCCCCATTTGCATTTCCAACCGGACGGGGACCCGGGTAGTGTCGATCCAATGCCCGCCCCCTCCCCGAACCCGCAGCAAAAGGCGCCGCGGTTCCTCCGGCTCATCGCCATCGTGAAACTGGCCAAGGGGGTGGCGCTCGCCGGGGTTGCGCTTGGCCTGTTCAGCATCGTCCATCGCGACCTCGACCAGCTCGCGCAGGAGTTCATCGACTTCGTGCGGATCTCCCCGGAGAACCATTACGCCAAGCTGCTCCTGGAGAAGGCCGGGGTGATAGAGCCGCATTCGATCGTGAAGGCCGGCATCGCCACCGCCTTTTACGCGGCGATCCTGCTCTCCGAGGGGATCGGACTCTGGCTCGGGGCAGCGTGGGCGGAGTACGTGGTCGTCGTGACGACAGGTTTCTTCGTGCCGGAGGAGATAATCTCGATGGCCCACGGGCCAAGCCTCACCAAGGGAATCGTGATCGCCGTGAACGCCGCGATCCTCGCCTACGTCGTGTCGATCGTCCTGAAGAGGCGCGCGCTGGCGCGGCCCGGTCGGGCCGCGCCCTGAGCGCGACGCCGCTATCTGGCCCAGAGCCAGCCGAACGTGCCGGCCGTAAGGCCTGCGTAGACGAGCCCGTCCACGGTGTCCTTCAGGACCGTGATCCAGGAGCGGTGGTACCAGATCGACGTCTGCCACAGCGCCGCCGCGTAGCCCAGGAATGCCGCCATGCCGGCGACATGGAACACCCTCACGTATCCCGCCCCGGTGGGCAGGCCGTGCATCGTGGTGTAGGCCGTCATGTAGCTGACCGCGAGAAGGTAGAGCGCCCACAGTCCCAGGCTCCTTCCCATGGTGAAGGGGCCGTTCGGTATCACCGTGAGCACCATGACCGGCCCCTTCGCCATCTTTTCGGCGAACTCCGGCGTGCGCATCTCCTCGCGGGTCGTGCAATGGGGCACCATGTAGTCGCCCGGCGGAATCGCGAGCGGGCGCAGCAGGTCGATGACCTTTCCCTGGTCCGGAAGGCCCTTGTAGTCATTCTTGTGCCATGGGATCGCCATGTGGAGCAGGGAACTCGCGATGAAGACGAATACGGTCGACAGCAGGATCGGTTGCCAGAGGACGTGCAGAACGGTCATGATGAACTCCTTTAGTTGGGGTTGAACGCGGCTGGAGAGGCTCGTGGGGCTCCGGGGGTACGGCCGCAGAGGATGCCGCCCGGCCGCCCACCGTCAATTCGAAGGCGGATCGGAACATAGGCACCCGGAAATCTGCAGCCCCTGGAGCTCATCATGGTCGAGTCGCTCCTTGTTGCGTGTCATCTACTTACCACATTATTGATGCCATGCTTGAAGCTCGGTCCAAGCATATCGGCTCAGGCCTAAAGGCTCAATGTCCACTCGGAGAGGTCAGCCCTACCGCATGGCCCTCTTCCTTGGACCGAATGCGAGCGTCCTTTGCAGGTTGATCGGCGCTCCCTGTTAACTACAAATTACCATCCTGGGGACACAATTGACCAGGGAAGCCGCAATGAAAGGCATCGAGACGAAGAAAGTTCTGCCGCCAAAGCAACGCGAGGCACTCCTCGAGGTGTTGAGGATCCGATTCGATAAAAACATGAGCCGCCATGAAGGTCTCCGATGGGACAGGGTGAGCGCCAGGCTCGATGCCAGCGGCGGTAGATTTTGGCCACTCAATGAAATGGAAAGGACCGGCGGTGAACCGGATGTTGTGGGTCATGACAAAAAGACGGGAGAATACATCTTTGTTGATTGTTCAGCGGAAAGTCCCGAAGGCCGCACGGGGTTTTGCTACGACCGTGAGGCGCTGGATTCGCGGAAGGAATTCAAACCCAAGAACAACGTAGTTGATATGGCGGCGGCCATGGGCGTTGAACTCTTGACCGAGGAACAATACCGAGAGCTGCAGAAACTTGGGAATTTCGATACGAAGTCTTCGAGCTGGGTGAAGACACCCGCTGATTTCAGGAAACTTGGAGGTGCGCTATTCTGTGATCGCCGCTTCGGCCGTGTCTTTGTGTACCATAACGGCGCCCAGTCCTACTACAGCGGCAGGGCGTTCCGCGGCTCGCTGAGAGTCTGAGGATTGCCAGGGGGCCCGCGGGTAGCGGAAGGTGGCCTCGCAAGGCATTCGATGCGATCTGCCCGATCCTTGCTCGTCGCGTCCTACCCGGAGACCAACATCATGGAGGCTTGCATTCGATCGCAGGTATCGCCGAGCGATCGTTCGCATTGAAAACGCCGCCAAGCCCCTGGTACCGTCGGCTCGGAGTACAGCGGCCCTACGATCCTGAAATAGTTCCTACCAGGATGTGTCCGCACGGCACGAAGCCCGCCCGCTGGAGTGTCATTCGGGAGGCAACATTGGCCGTGTTGCATCTGGCACATGGAACCTGACCCAGTTCATAGGTTACTCGCTTCAATTCCTGGACAAAATATGAACCCCATCCCTGGCGGCGAAATCCCTCGGAGACCTCCATGTAGATATCACCGTAGGGCGTGTTGTAGTGAAAATTGACCCCGCCGGTTGCGATCACCGCACCCTCCTTCTCCAGCCGCCATCTGGTGCCCCCTTGACGTCGCGCGATGCAATCGCGGTCCGCGGATTCGCTCGTCTCGCGCTGGAGCGTCGCTCCCTCCTTGGAAATGGACGAAGCAACCCTGTCCTCGAATACGATCTTATCGCTGAATATTTCGCGTCCGTACGCATGCAGCATGATTGTCAGAAGAACATCGTTCGTCTGGACCTCGAATTCGCGCGCACCGCACGCCTTCAAGAAAGTTTCGAAAAGTGCGAAAACCTGCATTCGAAATTTGGGCACAATGAAGAATTCGTAGATTGTGGGCTTACCCGTCCACGGACCCGCCACGGCCATCGAACCATAACCGACGACAGCAACTCCAACCCTTAGTGAGTAGCTATCCGTCCAGCCCGCCCGCCGATGAAGGGAGTCATGAACGATTTGGCCCTTCGTCTCCTCTCGGTAGCGTTCGCGCCAGATCTCGAGGTCCGGGATAGATATGGGCTGTGCGGAGAAGTCCACGTTCGGCAATCTAATTGTGGGAACGTGCCGAAATCCGGGCGGAGGTGCAAGTTCAGGCCCATCCTACCATGAGCCATAAGAAAGTGGGCGCATCCCATCTTGATCTAAAATTTGCTCTGGCAACCGACGGCGCCTGGCAACGCTTGATTATTGGATAAAGCCGAACAGGGTTTCACAGTCATCGTCGACTGTCCCCTGAAGACCATCCCATCCTCTATGTCTAAGCCCATCTGCTATTCTACGAAGGCATACTCGACTGTCAGTGCCACGTCCCCGCTTGGCGCGGCAGTCATCGAGCGCCGTGTTCCGACCGCAACCGACGTTCAAATCCAAATCCTCTATTGCGGCGTCTGCCACTCCGACCTGCATTTCGCGCGAGATGAATGGCACTTCACTCAATATCCCGCTGTACCGGGCCATGAGATCGTTGGAAAAGTCACGGCCATCGGTGGTGGCGTGACCAAATTCAAGGTTGGCGATACTGTCGGCGTAGGCTGCCTCGTCGATTCATGCCGCACCTGCCCGGATTGCCGCTCGGGCCTAGAACAATTTTGCACCGGGATGGTGATGACCTACGGCAGTACAGACAGGCACCTCAACGCACCGACGCTCGGTGGCTATGCGCAGAGCATCGTAGTGACAGAGGACTTCGTGCTCAGGATACCCGCCAATCTCAAGCTCGCGGCCGCGGCGCCGCTGCTGTGCGCGGGCATCACAACCTATTCCCCCATGCGCCACTGGAAGGTCGGCCCCGGTCAGAAGGTCGGCATCGTTGGTTTGGGCGGCCTCGGCCACATGGGCGTCAAGTTTGCCAAAGCCTTTGGTGCCCATGTCGTGCTGTTCACGACGTCACCAGGCAAGGTTGCCGACGCCAAGCGCTTGGGAGCTGACGAGGTGGTCGTCTCCAAGGACGAGGCCCAAATGGCAGCCCAAGCCAATAGCTTCGATTTTATCTTGGACGCGGTGTCCGCCACCCACGATCTCAACTCCTACCTCAATCTGCTGAAGCGTGATGGCAATCTCGTTCTCGTCGGCGCACCCGATAAGCCGCTGCCGGTGGCGGCCTTTCCGCTGATTTTCCGTCGCCGTTCCTTCTCCGGTTCATTGATCGGCGGATTGCCCGAGACTCAGGAGATGCTGGATTTCTGCGGAGAGCACAATATCACGAGCGACATCGAGATGATCCGAATGGACCAAATCAACGTAGCCTACGAGCGCATGCTGAAGAGCGACGTGAAATACCGCTTCGTGATCGACATGGCTTCATTGAACTGACGCCCTGTCCAATGCGCCGCCAGAATCAGCGAGAGTTCGGCGGGGGTTTTGAAATACCGCCTTGTTTAGCATTCTTGGGCTCTTCCGACGAACCCGCTAAATAGCTGAACGACTCTTAGCCTTTCGCGTCGTCGCACCTACAGGTGCGCGACCAATCTCCGTTCAAATTCTGTTTGGTGGACCAGGTAGTTGTTTAGCACGAACCAAAGGGTGCTAAACATTTTCTACGAACCGAGAATTAGAGTGCTAAACGACCTCTTCTATTCCGGCCCCAAGTGTTCGACGGTCGGTTAAACAAAACCGAGTTACTCAGCCATCTCCTTCATCGTTTTCAAACTCGCTCTTACAAGTTTCCTTACCAACGCCTTTGGAATCGGTTTCTCGATGGAGAAACTTACCACCGCCTTTGTTGCGGGGTATCCTTCAAGCTGCTTCTTGTGGTCTTCGAGCGCCTGCGGACGAACATGCAGACGCACATAGGGTGCCTTAAAGCTAAACCAGGCAAACATACCGTTATAGTCGTAGCCCTCGTATGAATACCCCGAAATATCGAAATAACTGACTGTCTCGATGGCATCTGGCGCCACTGCTTGAATTGTGGCCCTCATATCCGCCAACGTGCCTCGTACCTGTTTCGGACAGCCAGCAATGTATTTATCAATTCCGCCCGGTTCAATGGCGGCAAATTTCTTTTTTGCGTTCTTCACAATGCTCTTGGCAGCCATTTTTATGGCCTCCGAGGCCTCGAAAGGCGCCAGACTTAATTTTCGCTGAACATAGCCCACCTATCGAAATTGGGCCTCTGGCCGTTCGAATCCTTATTGGTGGAGCACCCGTTGGTTTGGCACACACGGAGGGGTGCCAAAATTTTTCTTCCAACAATAATCTGCAGTGCTAAATTACGACGGAAACGGGTGCTAAATCGGAATGTATTACAGCGGCAATATATGCTGTAACTGGCTGATTACGTATGTGTTCTAGTGCTAGAACACCCCAAGTCGAGCTAGCCGGATGGCAGAAGATGAGTGCGAGGCAGGTATTCGACTCGGTCTGACCAATCTTGGTTCGCGGCATCCTTCCAGAAGTCCAATAGGAGGCGGGCTTGCGCGCCATAAGCAATTGAAGATACCGAGCGACGGAAAAGAATGACACCAGCGTGCCCCAAGCCCTCTCTGGTGAGATCGACTGCATGCATCGGCATGCTAGCACGATCGAAGCTTACAAGGATCATTGCCGACTCGCGCAAGGCCATGAGCAGGGCCGGATCTTTAACGGACAAATAGGCGCCAGCCTCCCAATCCGAAATGTGGATGATTGGAAAGTTAGGCAGCAACCGGTAACACGCATCGACAAATCGATGCGAAGTGTTCTCGTCCGCGAGGAGTCGCACCTTCAAGCACCTATCTCGGCTAGCCGCTGCTGTTTAACCTCCGCCATGAACTCCTTGGCGAAGGCAAGCGCACTGCGAATCAATGCAGGCGGCCAGCGGAAATGTCGGGCCGTCTTTGCAATGGTCTTAGCTTCACCGAAAACATCCAGTACTTCCCAAACCGCAACGCGGTGGCCAAGCACATATGCCTCTCGGCCGCCGATTGAGTCGCGAAACCCCACGCCTGGATACTCCTCTTCAAGGGCTTTCTCCTTCAAATAGAGACTGCTTAAAGTAGATACCTCCAAATGCCGGCGTTTCGCCTGGCGCGAAAGCAATGCGGCGTTCTCCTCATCAATTCGGCACGATTGTACGACGGTAGGCATACACGACTTATCGTTTACAATGTAAACAGAGTCAAGTCCTGAGGACCATGTGGTGGAGATCCACTAAGATCCGTTCGCATCCGGGATGGTGGAGCACCTATGGGCGGCACACCAGAAAGCCTTCTAAGCGCCGGAAACCTCCGCAGGACCTAAATCCAGACGATGCAGATCGCGGACGCGCAACAAGATCTCGGTCCACTTATCAAATTCTGCAGCTGAAGAGAAGCTCCGTCGCAGTGCTGGTGCACTGGGATTGCCACGAGAATTTTTTATGTAAACGCTTCCTTCGGTCCCAAAACCGTGGTGGAGATCCGAGATCCATCCCGTTCGAGTCCTGATTGGTGGAGCACCCGTTGGTTTAGCACACACGGAGGGGTGCTAAATTTTTTCTGCGAACACCCTTTGGAGGTGCTAAACCTCGGCCGTTATCTGGTGCTAAACTCCAGCCTTTAGTTTCCGTCCGTCCTTCTTTGGCCGACCACCTCTGCGCCCGTTCAATCGAGCTGCGAGTGATTTCTTAGAGCTCTTCGAACTCCCCCCAATTCGTCCGAGAGATGCAGCAGCAGCATTTTTCGGAGCCGGAGGTTCCTCCCTATTTTGTGCATAGGAATCGAGAGCCAGCCGCAATGCTTCTTGGATCTCCTTTGCTGCTGCCTCGCGGGAATCTCCATGCGCCATGATGCCGGGCATATCGTTGACCTGTGCGACATAGCAGTCGTCGCCCGGAACCTCACTGTACCAGATGCGGACTTCGTAATCTTTGGCGGTAGGTTTCATGTGAATGTTTGCTTTTTGAGCTGATCACGGACTTGGCACACTTGGTAGGGCTTTGCTTTTCCACCAGAGTTCTGGAGGTTGATCAGGTCGGAGCCCGGTTTCCGGAAGATATTGTGGCTGCCATTCTGGCTCCTTGTGTACCCGACTCTGGCGAGGAGGTTGGAGAGGTCATCAAAGTCGATGCTGGCGTCGCTTTGGCCGACCATCAACTTCTCAAGCGTTTTTCTCCAGTTGCTCACGTTGGAAGACTGAAACCCAAACGTTTGGGTTTCTCAAGAAACAAACCTTGAAAGTTTAGCACTGGAAGCAACGAGCCCCCTTTCTGTAATCCAGCCAAACGTCCGCGCTCATTCGCTAAACACGCCTAATTTCCCAAACTCTTGGCACTTGGGAGGTCATGTGAACGCTGCATTTCGCGCGTTCGATTCCAAAATGGTGGAGCACCTATGGGTTTACCACGAACGAAGGGGCGGTAAATTCATTCTGCGAACCATCTTCTCGGGTGGTAAACTCGATATTCAAACGGGAACTCCAGCTCTTGGCAGAGATGAACTGCGCGTGCGCTCGAGCCTTCCCGATCTTGGGAAATCCCATTCCCAATTGCGGATAATTTCATGCCGGAGTCGATACACACCGATTTGTATTCGGTTTATCTCCCTTGAATTACGACTTTTCATGGACTTGGCACAACGCGTGCAAGTGATGTCGGATCGGCATGAAATTCGCCCTCCGCCAACTGGCCAAGAACCCGGGGTTTACAGTCGTTGCGCTGCTGACGCTGGCATTGGGAATAGGTGTGAACACCTCGGCCTTCACACTCCTGAATCGAGTGCTCTTGCAATCGCTCCCCTACCGCGACGCCGGTCGCCTTGTGGAGGTCTGGTCCTCGAATCCCAGCGAACGATTCGCGGCGCAGGCCCCCGGCGATTTCTTTGACGAGCAGGAGCAGAACACGGTCTTTTCGGGAATGGCGGCCTATGTCCGCGGAGAATCGGGAAGTATCGCCGAATCCGGACAGCCACCGATCCGCGTGGGCTCGATCAGGATGACAGCAAACTTCTTTGGCGTCCTTGGGGTGCAGCCGCAGATTGGCCGCCTTCCCTCGGCGGAGGAGGAAGCGCGCAGTGAACCCGTCACTCTCATCAGCAACAAATTCTGGCAGGAGCATTTTGCGGCCGACCCGGGGGTCATCGGCCGGACCATAAAACTCAACGGGAAACTCCATACGATCCTGGGAGTGATGTCGCCCGGCGTCGACGACCAGATGCTGTTCGACGTCCGACCGTGCCTATTCCCCTTGGATTCCATCCGGACCAATCGCGAACTCCGCGACTATGGATGGTATACTGTCGTGGCGCGCCTGAAGCCTGGCGTTTCCATTGAGCAGGCTCAGTCGGAAATGACGGTGTTGGCTGCGCGCATGGCAAAGGAACATCCGAAGACCAATGGCAACCGTACCATCCGGGTGATTGCCTATGCCACCACCTCCCTGGGCGACACAGCTGCTCAGCTTACGTGGATGACCATGGCCCTCTCTGGGGTCGTGCTTTTGATCGCCTGCGTCAATTTGGCCAATCTTCAGCTTGTACGGACCACCCGCCGCCTGCAGGAGATCGGCATCCGCATCGCACTTGGCTGCTCCCGGGGCCGGCTCATCTGGACGCTCCTCACCGAAAGTCTGGTTCTCTCGGTTGCCGGCGGGGCGCTGGCCATCCTCGTCGCCACGTGGAGCAACGACTTTGTCGGGCGTTTTCTGTCGATAGACATGCCGATAGACCTGCGGGTGATCGCATTCACGTTCGGCATATCGGTTCTGACCGCCGCAATCTTCGGCACCGTGCCCGCGTGGCTCGCATCGAGGACCGACGTCAGCGCGTCGCTCAAGTCGGGTGGACGCGGCTCGACCTCGGACCGTTCCCGGCACTTGCTCCGCCAGGGACTTGTGGTCGTCCAGTTGGCGATGGCCCTGACGCTGCTGGCCGGCGCCGGATTCTTCGTCAAGGGGATCTACCTCCTGTCCCACCGAAACCTGGGATGGGATACCACCCACGAGGTGCTCGGGTTTATCGAGCTGGACCATGACACCTATGGGGAGCAGCGCGACCCCCGCTCGCTGGCGTTCAGCGAACAGATGCAGGCAAACCTGGCCGCGCTTCCGGGCGTGGAGGCTGCCGCCCTATCCATTGATACGCCGGCGTTCGGTTTTCGGCCCACGGCCTACCAAGTCGAGGGCCAGCCGGTTCCGGAGGCGGGCAAGGAACCCCATGCCGGCTATTCGCCGGTGAGCCCAGGGTTCCTGAAGGTCTACGGCCTGCACCTCGTTCGGGGCCGCGAATTCCTGCAATCGGATCGGCCCGGCGCGCCCGCGGTGGTCATAGTCAACGAGGCCATGGCGAAGAAGTGCTGGCCCGGCGAGGAACCGATCGGCAAGCGCATCAGGACGGGCGGCGAAGCGGGGTCGGCTCAGGGTACCGCCAACCCCAGCTGGGCCGAGGTGGTTGGCGTCATCCGGGACTTCGAGGGTGCGAGCGAGTTCTACAATCCGAACGGGAGCAACCTGAAGTTCATGGTGCCCTGGGCGCAGAACAACCATCGGTTCATCACCTTCAGTGTCCGCACCTCCGGACCGTCGGCCGCATACAAGGAGCCGTTGCGCAAGGCCATCAGCCTTATGGCGCCTGACTTGGCCGTCAGCATGTTGACCACGGTTGAAGAGGGCATGGCGGACCTGCTGTCCTATTTCGAATTCCTCCGGAAGGTACTAACGCTGATGGCGGTCCTGGGCCTGCTGCTCTCGGCAGTGGGGATCTACGGCGTGGTGGCGAACCTCGCGTCGGAGCGGACGAAGGAAATCGGCATCCGTATGGCGCTCGGCGCGCTGCCGAGCGGAATAGTTTGGCTTTTCCTTAGGAATGGGATCCAGCTGGCGGTGATGGGAGCCTCGGTCGGCCTCGGGGCGGCCGTTGCACTCACAGTGATCCTCAGCCGCATGATTCCCGCGCTTCCGGGAAGGGATCCATGGGTTGTCGTTGGAACGGCGCTTTTCCTCGTTTCCGTCTCCCTCATCGCCTGCTGGTTGCCAGCGAGACGGAGTTCCAGCGTCAGTCCCACCATTGCGCTTAGGTCTGAATAGGCGTTTGGAGGGTCATCCGTTTGATTCCGGATTGGTGGACCACCTGTTGGTTTAGCACAAACGAAAGGGTGCTAAACTTTTTCTGCGAACAATGTTTCTAGGTGCTAAACTCAAGCGGAAACCGGGTGCTAAATTGAAGAGAGCCAATTGGACTCACGGAATATGTATTCAGTTATATACCGGGATGTTCTGCTGCTAAACACACGAATTTTTCAGGCTTACGATCTGCAGTCAGTCAGGGATGCCCTTTATCAATCGGCGGGCATCCGCCGCAGATGCTCCACCGGCGTGATGATGTCGATTTCCCTGGTTCGTCCCGACGGAAGGAGACGCTTATTGTCCCAAGTCGCTATCCCACCTCGTGATTGGCATTTAAACCAACAAGGTTGGGATCGCATCGAACTACCGTTCATGCCTCCTCGACAGAACTTCCTCGGTCGGATTTATAGGTTGGGCATGCGCCTACCCCTCACGTTGACCCTAACGTTCTGCGCTGTGACGGCCGCTGCGGAGCCGCAGAAGATATCTTTTGCCCGGGTATTCCCTAACTCCGGTCAGATTGGATTATTCATAGCCTCATCCGATGGCAGCGGAGAGCGATCTTTGCTGGGCAATCAGGAAATGGACTATGATGCCGTATGGTCGCCAGACGGCGCGACAATCGTGTTTACCTCCGAGCGGGATGGTTCGGCGGATCTATTCCGTGTAAGGCTCGACGGAACCGGGCTGGAGCGGTTGACAGACGATCCCGCCTATGACGACCAAGCGGCGTTTTCGCCCGACAGCCGGCAAATTGTTTTCGTTAGCTCCCGGAATGGCGGCTTTGCCCACCTGTGGATCATGGACCTCGCCACACGGCGCGTACGAATGCTGACTTCGGGTGCCGGCGGTGACTTTCGACCGGCGTGGTCGCCCGACGGGAAATGGATCGCCTTTTCGTCTGACCGGGAAAGCTCATTGCCGTCCGCAGAAGGTCGCTGGGAGCGATTGCAGGTCGTCGATCTATATGTGGTCCGCACGGATGGCACGGGGTTGGAGCGGATCACGGAGCACGGGAATTTCATAGGAAGTCCTAAGTGGGCTGCTGACGGTCAGCATGTCCTTGCCTATGAAATGACGGCGGAGCAAACCCTTGCGAATCGGCGCTTCCACCCTGACGCCGGGAACGACACACGTCTCGTCTTGGTCGAGGTAGCGACTGGAAAAACGACCGATGTGCCAGCCGGGCCCGGTGTGAAATTTGATCCATCATTTGTCGGCAACACCATTGGCTACATCAGAAAGGACAATGAGGGGTCTGGATCGGGCGTATACTATGTAGATGGCAAGAGTGGACCCAAAGGAGATATTCGGGCCGCTTCCTGGTCGCCAGACGGTTCGAGGGTGGTGTTCCACAGGAGGATGACTGCGCCGCCAACAACGTGGCACAAAACCTTCAGCCGGCTCCCAGGATATGAGCTCACGCTTACGGGCATTCTTCCGTCATTCAACCCATCAGGGGATCGATTCGTCATGGTCGCTCGACCAACAAACGGAGTGCATGGCTCGGGAATAGCAATCGCTGCCACCGGAAGTGACACGTCTGAGGTGATCTTTCGGGATTCTGCGCGCAACGTCTTGGGCCCCCAATGGTCTCCGGACGGCTCAACGATCATGTTCGGCGTTGGCAATTTCGACGCATTCTTCAACGGCTTCCACGGAAAATTTTTGAAGCAAGGTGACCGTGTTGAGGGCGGCGCCCAGATAGCGTCAATCCGGCCAGATGGCACTGGGTTTCGCGAAGTTACAACAGGTCCCAATAACAATGGGTTTCCGTCGATGGCGCCCGATGGCAAGCGCTTCGTCTACCGAACCTTTGGGGCCAACGGCGACGGACTTCGGATCATGAATATTGAAACGAACGAGATCACAACGCTAACCGAAGGCTATGACAATTTTCCTCTTTGGTCTCCTAGGGGCGATCTGATCATGTTTTCACGGCAGACCCATGGCAACTACGAGGTCTTCACGATAAGTCCAGATGGGACGAACGTGAAGCAGCTCACGTTTACCCGGGGAATCGACGCCCACATGACATGGTCACCGGATGGCGAGTATATCGCGTTTGCGTCGTCGCGAATGGGTTACAAAGACGAGGGGACGTACACCGATGCCCCGCAGCCCTATGGGGAGATTTTTGTGATGCGATATAACGGCACAGGTGTTCAGCAATTGACCGACAACCAGTGGGAAGACGGCACCCCAGCCTGGCAGCCGACCGGCAGATCGCAGACGAAGCCATAATCAGGTCCAAGTGTCACCAGCTGACCCAATCCACCCTTCAAGGGCCAAGATATTTGCCGATATGCCCGTTTAGCGATGCACTCAAAAACTGAATTTGTTTAGCAGTCCCTACGGCAATCTGCCCAAGGTGTTAAACTCACCTGCCCCTGCTCGTGGCTTACCTACCAAACTTGGCCCTATTAGCCGTTCGAATCTGGGATGGTGGAGCAGATCGGGATCAAACCGACGACCTCGTCGTTGCGAACGACGCGCTCTATCAACTGAGCTACTGCCCCGTAAGGAAGGGAAGTTATCTAAAATCCCGGGTGGGCAAGTCCACACCAATCTTGCCCCACAGTCTCAGTCTCCCCGGAGATGGTCGGATTCGGTGACCATCCTGGAGAAGATCATCTTGCCGGCCCCCGTGGGCAGGAGGCTGATGATCTCCACGTTGACATGCTGCCCGATGTGCTGGCGCCCCCCCGTGACGACGACCATGGAGCCGTCGGCCATGTAGCCTATCGCCTGGCCCTCCTCCTTGCCCGGCTTAACAAGCTCTATCTCAAGGCGTTCCCCGATCATCAGCTCGGGTTGAAGGGACTTTGAAAGCTTGTTGAGGTTGAGCCAGGGGATGCCCTGGAATTCCGCCATCTTCGCCAGGTTGTAGTCCGTGGTGAGGAGCTTCGCCCTCATCGACTGGGCCAGGAAGACAAGCTTTGCGTCCACGTCCTCCTTCTTCGCCACCTCGCTCTCCGTTATCCTGATGTCGAGGGCCTTGATGGCGCGCAGGGCGTTCAGGACGTCGAGCCCCCGCCGGCCCCGGGCCTGGCGCAGGGGATCCGTCGAGTCGGCGATGGACTGCAGCTCGTTGAGCACGAAGCGAGGGATGACGAGTGCCGCGCTCAGGAAGCCGGTCTCGCACACGCGGGCAATCCGCCCGTCGATCAGGACGCTCGTGTCGACGACCACCAGGGGCACGTCTACCTCGTGGGGGACGAACCTGACATAGGGTATGACCAGGTTGAACTCGTCCTTTCCCCGGAGGGCGATGACCGTGCCCAGATACGGGCAGATCATGAAGAGGGCCAGCCTCGCGAGGAAGATCATCTCCGGGTCGCCCTCCGCGAAGAGGGGCGAGGTGGCGACCAGGCTCGCGATGATGGATCCGACGGCGATCCCGAAGGTGAGGGCGGACAAGCCCCGGAGCGAGAACCCCTTGAGCATGACGTCCACCAGGACGACCAGGGCGCCTATGCAGAACCCGACGGAGGAGGCCGTGACCCGGTAGGAATCCCACTCGCGGACCGTGTAGCAGACGAGCCAGCCTGCGGCCGTGCAGAGCACGATGAAGACGATGCGTATCGGGAAGAGGGTCTTGTTCATGGTCTTGGAACTGCGCCCCTTCCAACAAGCACGTACGCGATGAAGGGAGCGACTATGAACGCCACCATCAGGAGGACGATGATCATTCGTGCACGCCGCGCCGCGGGGTTGGCGTTCTCCGGCTCAGGAGGCATGGGATCCATTTCAGAGGCTCCCAGACAACCCACTGCCCGGTAAAACGCAATCCCACGAACGGCTCGACAGAAGGGGTGGATTTTGCGTCTTTGCGGAGACCATGCTGGACCAGCTCACCATCCTCGCCCCGGGACTCGTCGGGGCGTCCGTCGCCAGGGCGGCGAAGGCGCGCGGCGTCGCAGGGAGGATCGTGATCTGGGCCCGCAGGGCCGAGACCCGGCTCGCGCTCGGTGAACAGCCTTGGTGCAGCGCGACATGCGAAACTCCGGGCGAGGCCGTGAAGGGCGCCGACCTGGTCGTCATCGCGGCGCCCGTCGACCTCATCGTCGACCTCGCCCGCAAGGTCGCCCCGTTCCTGAAGAAGGACGCGGTCGTGTGCGACGTCGGGAGCGTCAAGGGCGAGATCTCGCGGCTGGGGCACGAGGCCATGGGGGGATCGGGGCATTTCGTGGGGGCCCACCCGATGGCGGGCTCCGAGAAGACGGGATGGGAGAACGGCAGCGAGTCCCTGTTCGAGGGAAGGACCTGCTTCGTGACGCCGGTCGAGGCCTCCGACCCGCGGGCGGTCAAGAAGGTGGTCTCGTTCTGGCGGGACCTGGGCGCGGAGGTGGTCACCCTCGAGCCCGACAGGCACGACGAGATCGTCGCCCACATAAGCCACCTGCCGCAGGTCCTCGCTTCGTCGCTGTGCGCGTTCCTGTCCGCGAGGGACCCGGGCTGGCGCAACTTCGCCGGGGGAGGGCTCAGGGACACGACGCGGATCGCATCCTCGGACCCCAAGCTCTGGAAGACCATCCTCGCAGAGAACAGGGATGAGTTGCTCAGGGCCCTGAGGGGATTCCAGGATGAGCTGCAGGGCCTGCAGGCGGCCCTTGCCAACCGCGACTACGTCGAGGTCACGGCCCGCCTCGAGCGCGGCCGAGCCTACAGAGACAAGTTCCGACCGGCGCCGTGACCCCGACCCTGCCCGACATCCTGGCGGTGAAGCCGTTCGCCGGGCCCGCCCGCGGCTCGGTCTCCGTCCCCGGCTCGAAGAGCCTGACAAACCGGGCGATGCTCCTTTCCGCGCTGTCCGACGGGCCCGTCACGCTCACCGGCGCGCTCCTGAGCGAGGACACCGAGATCATGGCGGAGGCGCTCCGCAGGCTCGGGTTCCTCGTCGACGAGGACGAGGACGCCCGCGAGATCCGTGTCACCGGCCGCGGGGGCGCCATTCCGGCAACGGACGCCGATCTCTTCACCGGGCTCGCCGGAACCGCCGCCCGGTTCCTGACCGCGCTCTGCGCGGCCGCGGCGCGGGGAACATTCCGGATAGACGGCGTGCCCCAGATGCGGAGGAGGCCCATGAGGGGCCTCATCGAGGCGCTCAGGCTGCTCGGGGCGGACATCCGGTGCCTCGAGTCGGAGGGATACCTCCCGATAGAGATCCGAGCGGCCGGGCTTCGCGGCGGGAGGGTCCCGATCGACGCGCGGGAGAGCAGCCAGATGCTCTCGGCGATCCTGATGGTCTCCCCGCTCGCCCGCGAGCCCGTGGTCGCCGCGCCCGTCGGGGGCGTGAGGATGCCGTTTGTGAGGATGACGACCCGCCAGATGGCCCAGTTCGGGGTCGCGGGCCCCGAAGGCGGCGCGGCCGAGGGCGAGATCCCCGTGGGCCGGGGACCGTACCGCTCCCCGGGGTCGTACGCGGTCGAGCCCGATGCGAGCGCGGCGAGCTATTTCGCGGCGCTGCCCCTGGCGGTCGGAGGGTCCCTCCGCCTGGACGGGGTGAGGCCCGCCGGCGAGAGCCTCCAGGGCGATGTCCGTTTCCTCGAGGTGCTCGAGGCATGCGGCGCGAGCGTCTCCGTGGGCCAGGGGGGGATCACGGTCTCGGGGGCGCGGGGGGGAAGGCGCGTCGGCGTCGCCCGTGACTTCTCGGAGTTCTCGGACACCTTCCTGACGCTCGCGGCCCTGGCGCCCCTGCTGGACGGACCAACCCGGATCAGCGGCATCGCCCACACGCGCAGGCAGGAGACGGACCGCGTGTCGGGGATGGCCGGGGAACTCAGGAGGCTGGGCCAGGAGGTCGTCGAGTCGGACGACGCGATCGAGATCCTTCCCAGGCCGCTCAGGGCGGGCGTGACCGTGCAGACCCACGGCGACCACCGCTTTGCGATGAGCCTCGCCGTGCTGGGCTGCCACGACCTGAGGGGGGACGGCTCCCCGTGGCTGTCCATCGCCGACCCGGCCTGCAGCGCGAAGACCTTCCCCGGGTTCTTCGAGACGCTCGAGGCCGCACGGGTGCAATCCTCGGGGAGCTGAGACGCCGATGCCCGGAAGCCCCTTCATCATTGTCGCCATCGACGGCGGGGCGGCCTCGGGGAAGTCGTCCACGGCGCGCGCGCTGAGCGAGCGTTTCAACCTGCTGCACTCCGACACCGGCTCGTACTACCGGGCGGTCACGGCCGAGATGCTTCGCCGGGGGGCCGTCCCGCAGGACCTCGGCAGCGTGAAGAGGGCCCTCGCCGACCTGAGGCTGGCGACGAGGATCGAGGGACGTTCCGCAAGGATCGAGATATCGGGGCACCTCCCCGGGGACGAGATCCGGAGCAGGGAGGTCAATGACGCGGTGTCGCACTTCTCGGCGATCCCCGAGCTGCGCTCGTCCCTCCTCGCGTACCAGCGCGGGCAGGCCGAGGCGGCCAGGAAGGGCGGGTTCTCCGGCCTCGTCATGGAGGGCCGCGACATCGGCTCGGTTATCTTTCCGGACGCCGATTTCCGGTTCTTCCTCCACGCGGACCCGGCCGAGCGCGAGCGGCGTCGGGTGAGGCAGGGCCAGGTCGACAGGGTCGCCGAGCGCGACAGGCTGGACTCGTCCCGGAAGACGGCCCCCCTCTCCCTCTCGGAGGGCGCGGTGTCGATCGACACGACGCACATGACGATCGCCGAGGTGGCCGAGCTCATGGCGGGAATCATCGCAGGGCAAGCGGCGAAGCCATGAGGCACAGGCACACGCAGCTCGACATGGACCCGATCTACGGGTTCTCCCACGGGATCTTCACGCTCATCCACCAGATGTTCTTCCGCGGGGACGTCGCGGGCCTGGAGAACCTGCCCGCGGACGGCGGGTACATCGTGGCTGCGAACCACGCGAGCCTCCTCGACCCCCCGGTGGTCGGCCAGTTCCTCCCGCGCCAGGTGAGCTTCTTCGCGAGGAAGACGCTGTGGAAGCCGGGGATGGCCGCCTGGTGGCTCGACGCCGTGGGAACGATCCCGGTCGACCGGGACGGGGGGATGAGCCTGGACGCGGTCCGCCGCGTCCTCCACGCCGTCTCGGCCGGAAAGGTCGTCATCGTGTTCCCCGAGGGGACGCGCTCCGTCACGGGGGTGCTCCAGGCCCCGAAGGCGGGCGTGGGCCTCATCGCCTGCAAGGCGGGCGTCCCGGTCGTGCCCGCCCGGATATTCGGGTCGTTCGAGGCATTCGGGAGGGCCGGCCGCCTGAGGCTGGGTTCGCCCGTTTCCGTCGCCTTTGGCAGGCCCCTCCAGCCCGCGGAATTCGACCGTCCCGACGACGGGAAGGAGCGCTATTCGAGGACGGCAGCCCGGATCATGGAGGCGATCGACATGATCGGCCCGCCCCGGGCGGACGTCGTCTGACGGCGGGCCCGGGCGTTACTCGAGGCCGGCCGCCTTGCGGGCCCGCCTCATCACGACCGAGGCCACCGAGCGAGCCCGCCCGGCTCCCTCCCTCAGGACCTGGTCGACGTAGTCGGGATGGGCGACCAGCTCGGCGCGGCGCGCGCGCGCCGGCGCGAAGAAGTCCCAGTAGTGCGAGAACAGGGCCTTCTTCAGGTCCCCGTACCCCAGGCCGCCGGCCCTGAGCCGCCCCTCCAGGTCGGCGGCGGCGTCCGGGGGCGCCACCAGCTTCAGCAGCTGCACGCAGAGGTTGCGCTCGGCGTCGGGCTTGGGCTCGACGGGCGTCCTGCTGTCCATGACGATCGACATGACCTTCTTGCGGAGCACCTTCTCGTCGCCGAAGATCTCGAGCGTGTTCCCGTAGCTCTTGCTCATCTTCTGCCCGTCGAGCCCGGGCACGACGGCGACATCCTCCCGGATGACGGACTCAGGCACGACGAGGGTCTCGCCGTAGGTCTGGTTGAACTTGATCGCGATGTCGCGGGTCATCTCCACGTGCTGCTTCTGGTCCCTGCCGACGGGGACCGCGTTGGTGTCGTAGAGCAGGATGTCCGCCGCCATCAGGACCGGGTAGGCGAACAGCCCGAAGTTCGGCGAGATGCCCTTTGCGGTCTTGTCCTTGAAGCTGTGGGCGCGCTCGAGGAGGCCCATGGGCGTGAGGCTCCCGATCAGCCAGGTCAGCTCGCAGACCTCGGGGACGTCGCTCTGGAGCCAGAAGACGCTCTTCTCGGGGTCGAGCCCGCACGCGAGCCAGTCGATCGCGATTCCCCGCGTGTTCGCCCTCCTCTCCGCCGGATCGGTGACCGAGGTCATCGAGTGGTAGTCGGCGATGAAGTAGAAGCAGTCGCCGCTTGCCTGCGCCTCGATCGCCGGCCTCATCGCCCCGAAATAATTGCCGATGTGGGCGGTTCCGGAGGGGGTTATTCCTGTGAGTGTGCGCATCAGAATCGCCTCGGGACCAGCGTGACCTGCTGCCGGACCCTCGCGATCGTGGAGGGCGCGAGCACCCCGCCGAAGGCGACCGAGGGCATCACGAGCGAGCGCTTCCCAAGGAGGGTTCCAGGGTTCAGGACGGCGTTGCATCCGACCTCGGCGTCGTCCCCGAGCACGGCCCCGAACTTCTTGAGGCCGGTGTCCACGGGCCCGCCCGGGAGGTGCACGACCACGATCTTCTGGTCCAGCCTGAGGTTGGAGCAGATCGCGCCCGCCCCGAGGTGCGCGCGGTTCCCCAGAATGGAGTCCCCAACATAGTTGTAATGCGGGGCCTGCACGCCGTCCATGAGGAGGCAGTTCTTGAACTCCGAGGCGTTGCCCAAGACGCACCGCTCGCCGACGATCACGTTGCCCCTGATGAATGCGCCCGGCCTGATCTGGGTCCCCGCGCCTATCCAGGACGGGCCGATGATCGTCGCGTACGCGGGAAGCGAGACCCCCTCCCCCAGGAAGACGGGGCCCTCCAGGTGCACCCCCGGGGGCACGCCCTTCGGCCCGGCGCCAAACCCATGGGCCCCAAGGGCCGGCGCGATCTGCTTGAGCCAGTCCCACGGCGCGGCGTCGGCCCCGAAGAAGGGGCGGAACGCCGCAAGCGAGTCGGGGAGCGCAAAAAAATCGGAGGCCGTCACAGGATTGCGAGCGTGCACAAAAAAACGCGGGTTAACAGCGGCTTTTTGCGCTTTCGGGCGAGCCCTGCGCCCCAAGGGGAGGCCCGCGCGGGCGGCGCGGGCAGGGGAGGCGTCGATCACGCCCATTCGCCCGCGGCGGACACTTAGCACGGCAGGTTGGGGACCCGTGAAGTTTTTGAAATGGTCAACGGCCGGGCGCCCGGTCTCTGGATCGTCGGGGATTGGGGAGCCTGGAGGCGCACTAATTAATGCGTAATTTTTTATCCATCATGTTGTTGCCAAATATCTGTGATGACGGGGCCCGACGGGCGAAATCCCAGGAGACCCCGCCGGAATTGCGCGGACCACCGCGACGGCTCGATGAACCGGGGGCGCGCCGGATCCATGAAGTGATCGCAGCCCGGCCCGGCGGCGCTCATGTTGACGCCGATGAGCGCAGACTCGAAGGCGACCCAGGGACGCTCCACGAGGGATCGTGCCCGGACCGCCGCGGGCGCGCGCCCGTCGGTAGGGGTCCGTCTCCCTCGTTTCCCGATCCCGCGCAAGTTCGGGAAGCACAGGACCCTGATCCGGCCGCTGGGGCCCGGGGACCGCGATACCCTCCTCAGGTTCTTCGGCTCCCACACGAGGGAAACCATCCACCTGCGCTACGGCTACGAGCTCTCGGAAATCTCGGACGCCCGGGCCGCCGAGCTTGTGGGGGTCGACCAGTCCAGGGACGCCGCACTCGGGATCTTCGAGGAGGGCCAGGAGGTCCCCCTCGTTGCGATCGGGAGGTACTTCCTGCGGCGCGACGGGAACTCCGCGGAGGCCGCGTTCGTGGTGAGGGAGGACCGCCGGCATCTCGGAATGGCGACGGCCCTCCTCAAGGCGCTGCTCAGGATCGCCGCGTCGCGGGGCGTCAAGTCGCTCGACGCCCAGGTCCTGCGGGAAAACCAGCCGATGCTGGAGATCTTCGGCCGGATGGGCGGGACAAGGTCGGGCATCCCGGGCACCGACTCGGTCGTGGTGTCGGTCGACGTCGCGCGCGCGCTCAGGCGGCCGCCGGGGTAGCCGGCGCCGGGGGCCGGCGGACGCCGCCGAAGAAGAGGAGCCGGAGCCCGTTCAGGCACACGACCACCGTGCTTCCCTCGTGGGCGAACACGCCCAGGGAGAGCGGGATCGCCCCGACGATGGAAACTACGACCATGACGATCACGGTCCCGAGCGACACGACCAGGTTCTGGCGGATCACGCGCCTCGCCATGACGCTCAGGTCATAGGCGAAGGAGAAGTTCTCGATGCGGTCGTTCATCAGGACGATCTCGGCCTGCTCGAGCGCCGAGTCGCTCGCGCGGGCACCCATGGCCACCGACACGTAGGCGGCCGCGAGGCACGGGGCGTCGTTCACCCCGTCGCCCACCATCGCCACCTTGACCCCGGCCCTGGACAGCTCCGAGATCGCCTCAACCTTCTGCCCGGGGGTGAGGCCGGCCCGCACCTCGTCGATCCCGATCTGCCCCGCGACCTGCTCGGCTGCGTGGCTCCGGTCGCCGGTGAGCATGACGGTGCGGATTCCGGCCGTCCTGAGGCGCCCGAGCGTCGCGGCGGACTCCTTGCGGATCTCGTCGCGCAGGAGGATGCGGCCGACAAGCTGGTCCGAGATGATCCAGACCTCGTTCAGGTCCGCGCCCACCGCCGGCATGGTCCTGAAGAACTCCTTCCACGGGCCCGCCTCGAAGAGCTCCCGCCGCCCGAGCACGCACTCTATCCCGTCCACGCGGCCGCGAAGCCCCATCCCCGTAAGCGACTCGAATCCCGAGACCTCCGCCCTCGGCCCGCCGACCGACCTGCCGTGGCGGAGGATGGCGCGCGCGACCGGATGCTGGGACTTTCCCTCGAGGGCGACCGCAAGCTCGAGGACCCTGCCCTCGCGGCCGGGCGGGAAGCTCTCGCACGCGACCACCGCCAGCTCGCCGGTCGTGAGCGTGCCCGTCTTGTCGAGGGCCACCACCCTCACCTGGGAGAGCTTTTCGATCGCGGCGCCTCCTCGAAAGAGGATCCCGTGCCTGGCCCCGCAGGCTATTGCGGCAAGGATGGCCGCGGGTATCGACAGCACGAGCGCGCACGGGCTCGCGACCACGAGCACCGTCATCGCCCGATAGAAGGCCGACACCCTGCCCCCTGTGCTCTCGAACGCGGGCAGGCCGTACCCCAGCCACCAGACAAGGAAAAGGGTGGCGCCTAGGCCGAACACGGCGGCCGTGTACCTGCCCCCGAACTTGTCGGTGAACCGCTCGGAGGGCGCCTTCAGCTTCTGCGCGGTCTGGATGAGCCGGATGATCTTCTGGAGGGTGCTCTCCGACGGGAGGCGTTGCACCTCGATCTCCACCGCCCCCCAGAGGTTGAGGCTCCCGCTGAAAACGGGCGCCCCGACGGCCTTGTCGACCGGCTGCGATTCTCCGGTCAGGCTGGATTCGTCGGCGGCCGACGAGCCCTTCAGCACCTGCCCGTCCGCCGCGAAACCCTCGCCCGCGTGGACTAGCAGCCGGTCCCCGACCCTTACGCGCTCGACGGATATCACCCGCTCGCCGCCCTCCGGCGTCACCAGGGTGGCCTCCTTCGGCGCGCTCTTCAGGAGCGCGTTCACCTCGCTCTGGGTCCGGTGCAGCGCATATTCCTCCATCGCGCCCGAGCCCGAGAACAGGAAGAGGAGCAGCGCCGCCTCGCTCCAGGCCCCGATCGACGCGGCACCGGCCGCGACGGCAAGCATCAGGAAATGGAAGTCGAGCCCGCCCTTCCTCAGGTTCCTCCAGGTCTCAAGCGCGGCGTCCCAGCCGCCGGCGGCGATGGCGATGAGGCTGAGGGCCACGAACCACGGGCGCGGCAGGAGCCCCAGCCTCTGGCCGGCAAAGCCCGCGAGGCCCACGCTCCCGCAGACGGCCGCCGACCACGCCAGCGCCTTCCACTCGGGGGAGGACGGCGCCTCGGCCCCCCTCTCCGGTGCCGGCCACTCGAACTCGCGCCATGTCCAGAAACGGGGCGCGGTCTCGCACGAGTCGCGCTGAACGGTGAACTCCTGGCCGCTTCCCCGGGCGACGATCCCGCCCGGGAGCCGCCGGCTCCAGGCCGCGCCGTCCCTCCGGGAATCCTCGATCCCCAGGAGGATGCCCTGGAGCTCGGCCCTGATCTCGGGGAAGTCTATCTCGCTGATGGCGGCGACGGACGCCGTGTGCGTGGCCGCGTTCACCCTGAGCGCCTTGACGCCGTCCTGCTCCCGCAGGAACGCGGCCAGGCGTTCCACCCACTCGGGGGCGCTTTCGACGGCGCGGGACGCCGCCGACGGCACGGGCTTGGCACCACCGCTCATTGCGGGAGGGCGGGCGCCGCGCGGCGGCCCCGCGGGTCGGGTCTCTGTGAGGGAGTGGGGGTGGCCTCGGACATGCGGGGAGTGACCCCAAGGCTACGCGTCTGCATGGCCCAAGTCTACGCATGCCGGCCCAAAAACCACGCATCTTCTGATAAAGGCTCAGGAGCTGGAAATAGAAGTCGCGGTCCCCGAATGGGATATACCGGCAGGGGATTTCCGCTCGGACGGGGCTGCGGCCGGCGGTTCCTCGCTCCCGAGCCCGCCCGTGTTCCTCGCAATTTGTGCCGCGGAAAAGCCAACAAATGCGGAGCAGGAGGGCTGGAATACCGGATAATCCTCCCCTCGAATCCAGACCCCAATCCAGGCGCCTATTCCATGAAGACCATTCTCGTCACCATCGACTTTTCAGATGTGACCGCCCGCGTGCTCGAAAAGGCGACCGAGCTCGCGCAGGCGCTGGACGGACGCCTCGTGGTTCTGCACGTCATCCAGCCGCCCGTTAACCTGAGCGCAAGCGACCCGATACTGGTCGAGAACACGGCGCGGATCACCGCGGCGGCCGAGAAGGCTGCGGACAAGCTCCTTGAGCGCCTGGAGAAGGGCCTGCTCCTGGAGTTCGGGCCGGTCGTCGTCCGGCGGGTCACCGGAGCCCCGGTGACGCGGATAATCGAGGAGGCCGAGGCTCTCCCGGCGGACTACATCGTCCTCGGCTCGCACGGGCACACCGCGATCTACGACCTGCTCGTAGGGAGCACGGCCCACGGCGTGCTCAAGAAGTCCTCGTGCCCCGTGATCATCGTGCCACCGTCGGCGGACCAGCGGGCCGCCTGAGCGGCGACGGGTTGGCAGGAAAGGACACCCGGGCTCACCCGGCGGGTCCCTGGCCGGCCGGGCGCACCCCATCCCCACCCTGCCGCGCCCCACCGGGCGACCCGATGAAGAAGACCCGGCGCATGCCCGCGCTCACGAGCGCGAGCGTGACCAGGGAGTTCGCGGGCATGAGCACGGCGGCGACCAGAGGGTTCATGCGCCCGGCCACGGCGAGGCCCACGGCCAGCGCATTGTAGGCCACGGAGAAGACGAGGATCAGCATGTGCGTGCGGCGGCGGACCGCGTTCACGTCGAGGAGCTCGCGGATGCCGCCGATGCCGCGCCCAAGATAGTAGAAGTCCGCCTTGCCCCCGAGGACCCCCCGGTGGACGACGGGCGTCCCCCGGCAGAGCGCGCGGTCGAAGGCGAGGCTGTCGTTTGCTCCGTCGCCGAGCATGAGCGCATCGTCCGCGCCCCGCTGCCCGAGCCACTCGGCCTTTCCAAGGGGAGTCATCTCCCCGAGGGCATCGGCCTCGGGGACACCCAGCTCGCGGGCCAGCTTGCTGACCTTTGGCCCGGCATCGCCGCTCAGGATGTGCACCGAGAGGCCCTGCCGCTGGAGGGCCGCGATCTCGGCGCGCGCGCCGGGCCGGACGCAATCCGCAAAGCTGAAGCTCGCCACGATGCGGCCCGATCGGACCAGGGCCGTTGCTCCACCGGGCCCGGGACCCGCCTTCCCGTCCGGGCCCTCCCCGCCCCTCCAGTCGGCGCGGCCGAGCGACCAGTCGCCCAGCTCAAGGCCGAACCCGACCGTCTCCCTGACGTTGCCCGGAAGGGGCTCGACCGGGCCCTGGGCCAGGAGGTTCTCGCAGAGGCACTGGCTGACGGGATGCTCGCTGTCCCTGACAAGGGCGAGAAGCGCCGACCGGGCCTCGGCGTCGAGGCCCAGGAGGGCACCGGGGTTCCTGAGCACCGGCGTCTCGAGCGTCAGGGTCCCCGTCTTGTCGAAGACCACCCTCCTCACCCCGCCCAGCTTCGCCCAGAGGTCGTTCTCGCGCACGAACACGCCGCGCCGCCGGAGCGCGGTGGTCGCCATCTCGTCGGCCAGGGGAAAGGCGAGCCCGATGGCGCAGGGGCACGAGACCACGAGCACCGCCGTGACGACGGCCCACGTCCTCGGGCCGTCACCCGTCCTGATCCACCACACGACCCCGGAGGCGACCGCGAGGAACAGGATGCCCACCAGGTATCCCCTCACGATCCGCTCAAGGAACACATGCCTCCAGCCCGGCCTCTCGCCCGTCTCGAGGAGCCGGGCGAGCAGCGACTCGCTCCAGGGCTGGAGCGCCGCGAGGACGGCGTCCGCGCGGCCCACGTTGACCGAGCCCGCGGGTACGCGCTGGCCCTCCCTGAAGACCCTCGGCTCGGCCTCCCCGCTGATCGATGCCAGCGAGAAGACGGCCTCGCCGGCGACGAGCCGGGTGTCGACGGGAACGGTCTGGCCCGGAGCGCCCGCGAAGAGGTCCCCGACGCGCAGCTGATCGAGAGGGACCTCGCGGGACGCGGAGTCGCGCGCCGGGCCCGGGACCCCCTGGGCGCCGAGGACCCGCACGCCCTGCGGCCTGGCCTGCTGGCCAAGCAGGCGCCGGCGGTTCCTCTCCACGGCGGCCACCTGAGCCCACCGGCCCACGAGCATCAGGAGGATGAACGTGGACACAAAGTCGAAGTAGACGAACCGCTCCCTGCCCGAGAGCCACCCGTAAACCGACCCTGCGTAGGCGCCGGCGATCCCTATGGCGATCGGCATGTCGATGTGGAGCACCCCCATGCGTAGGGCCTGCCAGGCCCGCCCGATGAAATAGCTGCCCCCCACGAGGAAACTCAGTGTCGCGAAGCCGAGCGACAGGAGCCCGAATAGCCCCGCATACTCGAACGTCCTCTCCATCCCAAAGTAGGTGGGGAGCGTGAAGAGCATCACGTTCATCGCGAAGGCGGCGCACAGGCCCACCCGCCTCACGAGGCCCCGGCTCTCCGGCTCCGTGCGCCCGGGGTCGCTGGGTCCGGCCAGGTAGCCGAACGCCTGGAGCTTCCTCGCGAACTCCTGCGCCGAGAACTCGCCCGGCAGCCAGCGCAGGCGCATCGACCCCAGCTGCGCGTTGACGAAGATGTCACGGGCTCCGGGCTGCTGCTGGAAGAGGCGCTCGATCAGCCACACGCACCCGGCGCACGAGATGCCCTGGACGTCGAGCGTCAGCTCCGGCGGCCTGGAGGGGGGCCTGCCGGCGGCCGCGGCGGCCTCGGCGCCGGACTGCGCCGTCCCCAGCCAGCCGTAGTCCCTGCTCTGGAAGACGGCCGCATCCGCCGGGACGGTGACCGTGTCCTTCAGGCCATAGTAGCCCGCGAGCCCGTGCTCGTGCACGAGCCGGAAGACATAGGCGCAGCCCGAGCAGCAGAACCCGGTCTCCCTCATGCGCGCGTCGACAAGGGCCGCTCCGCAGTGCCTGCATGCCGGCTTCCCCCTGTGACCCGCGGAAACGGCGGGGCCCGTCGGCTCGGCGAGCAGGGGAAGCTGCGGGGCGGCGCTCATCCTAGAAGCAGATCAGGGATCCGGGGCCGGGACCCGGAAGGCCCAGTGTCGCCCGAAGGCGCCAGCTGATGACCAGCGCCACGGTCAGGGCAAGCGCCACCCGGACCCGGCCCAGCCACAGCGGCGAGAGCCTGGCCCTCACCCACTGGAACTGCGTCTGGGCGAGCCACAGGAGCGGGACGGTCCCCAGGCCGAACGCCAGCATGAATTCGACGCCGCGGAGGGCCGAGCCCGAGATCAGCGCAAGGGCGAGGAGGAAGTAGAGCGGGCCGCAGGGCAGGAGCGGGGTCGCCAGCCCGAACGCCGCGGCCGCCTCCACGCGCGAGCGCCCCCCGACCCAGCCCCGCAGGCCGAGGTTGACCCCGCCCAGCGCCTTGAGCCTGGGGATGAACCGGTCCCACCGAAGCGCCAGCGCCAGGAAGAAGACCACCATCAGCCACGGGAGCCATCTCAGCGCCGAACCCGACACCCACGCCAGGGGTTGCCGGCCCAATCCCCCCGCGATGCCCCCGAGCAGGGTGTAGCTCGCGATCCGGGCCACGTGGTAGACCGTGCTGACCGTGTTGCCGTCGGTCCTGTCCCCCCGTCCGGGCATGAGCGCGCACGCGAGGGGGCCGCACATGCCCGCGCAGTGCAGGCTCGTGATCAGGCCCGCGATGAAGGCCGCCGCCGGTGAATTGACAGATGCCAGCTCCATGGGGTCAGCGGCGGGCCCCCGCGATCGGGACCTCGTCCACGGGGTTGTGCGCGGCGATGATGAACCAGGCGGTCCAAGCGGCGACGTGGAGGGCGCACGCGGCCACGATCCACCACCAGAGGCGCGAGGGCCGGGGACTACCTTGCGATTTTCTCATGTGCGGCCTCCTCCTCCTCCTCGCGCAGGAGCCTGGGGTCCGGCCCGAGGAACTCGATCCGGCGCTCCAGGTGGAAAGTCCCGCCCTCGTCCCGGACCCCCACGAGGACCTGGAACGGGCCCTGGTATTCCTGACGCGGCTGCTGGAGGATGAGGGGCTCGACGATCTCGCCGAGCGCGGGGACCTCTACGGCCTTCTCGAAGCCCAGCTGCCGAAGGTCGGCCGGGCCCTCCACGACGCGCACGACGAAGCGGGCGGGCTCCGTCCGCTTGTTGACGATCCGAGCAAGAAACTGGTTCCGGACGAACCCCCGGTCCACGAGGTACGGCGCCCCGATCATGCGGGTCACGCCGAAGTTGGCCGGCCTGAGGGTCGAGAAAGCCCAGGCGGCGACCCCCGCGCCGACAAGGAGGAGGATGCTGTAGACGGCGGTGCGCGGGCGCAGCCAGCGCGTGGCCCTCCCGGCGAAGCCGTTCTGGGAGTCGTAGCGGATCAGCCCCAGGGGCCGGTGCAGGCGCTCCATCACCTCGTCGCAGGCGTCTATGCAGGCTGCGCAGCCGATGCACTCGATCTGGACGCCGTTCCTGATGTCGATCCCCGTGGGGCAGACGGCCACGCACCGGCTGCAGGCCACGCAGTCGCCCGGGCCGGGGGCCTGGGGGTGTGCCGCGTCCGCGCGCTGCCTCGCCTCGGCCACCGACATCCGCGGCTCCCCCCGGCGGGCGTCGTACCCGATGATCAGCGAGTTGTCGTCCTGGAGCGCCGACTGGAGGCGCCCGTACGGACAGATGATGATGCAGAGCTGCTCCCTGAACCACGCGAAGTTGAAGTAGAGGGCGCCCGTGGCCACCGCGATGAAGGCGAACGCGCTCCAGTTCGAAAGCGGGGACTCGCGCATCATGGCCCAGAGCTCCGGGATCGACACGAAGTACGCCAGGAACAGGTGGGTGATCACCGCGGACACGGCGAGGTAGAGCGCGTGCTTGAGGAGGCGCCGCGCCGCCTTGCCCGGACCCCAGGGCGCGGAGTCGAGGGCGCGCCGCCTGACGGCGTCCCCGTCGATCCACCGCTCGATCCTGCGGTACACGTGGTCCAGGAAGACGGTCTGCGGGCAGGCCCAGCCGCACCAAACCCGTCCGACGAGCGCGGTGACGAAGAAGAGGAGGAACCCCAGCCCCGTTATCAGGAAGAACAGGAGCCAGGCGTCCTGGGCGGCGAGCGTCATCCCGAAGAGGTGGAAGCGCCGGTTGGCGACGTCCAGGAAGACCGCCGGGTACCCCCCCACCCTTATCCACGGGAGCGAGAGGTAGAACGCGATCAGGAACAGGCCCGACGCCCGGCGGCCCCTCGTGAAAGCCCCCCCCGTGTCGGCGGGGTGGAGGAACCTCCGGGAACCGTCGTCGCGGATCGTCGTGACGGAATCAAGCGTTGGGCGGGGCGGCTGCTCCATGGTGTCGCGCCTCTCATTTCCCCGCGGTAGCCGGCCGGAGGGTCATGGGCTCGCCCTCATGGTGATAGCTGAGCACGTACGCGACGGCCTCGATGATCCTCTTCTGGCCCAGCACGGGACCCCAGGCGGGCATGCCCTTCACAAGGACGCCGTTCGTGGCCGTGTTGTAGAGGTCGAGGGGATTCCCCCCGTGGATCCACTCCTGCGTCCGGAGGTTCGCGCCAATCCCGCCGTCCACCGATCCCCTGAGGCTCTCCTTGTGGCAGGTGGCGCATATCGAGTTGAACGTCGCCCTGCCCGCCTCGACGAAGACGGGGTTGCGGCTCATCTGCCAAAGGCTCGCGTTGTCCAGCTTCGTGGACGCCGTGGCGGCGAGCTTCTCGGCCTCGATCGCGGCCATCTGCCTCTCGATCCGCTGGTGGTTTCCGGGACCGACGTGCAGCCACTGGTAGTAGGCCCAGTAGCCGACCCAGAAGACAATCGTCGCGTAGAACGTGAACAGCCACCAGTTGGGCAGGCGCTTGTCGAACTCCCGGATGCCGTCGTAGACATGCGGGCGCAGCGGGTCCTCGATCGGCGGGGGAGGCGTGTTCGGGTTCATGGTCAAGACTCGAGCGTCAGCCGGCCGGCCGGCCGGGCGTCCGCGCCCCCTTGGACGCCGCGGACGCTGGCCGGGGTCGGGGTCTGGAAGGGCAGGTTCTCGCAGTGCTCGACCTGCCTCCGGCCCATCCGCAGGGCGCGCCAGCTGATCGTGATGAAGATCGAGGCCGCAAAGGCGAAGGCCACCACGGTGAAGAAGGCTGTCGAGTCCTCGTATACGACGCGGCTGAACATGGGTGCTCCGGGGTGGGGCCTCAGTCGGCCAGGGTCGGGGCGTGACCCGACGGGGTCACCTTCTCGAAATGGCCGAGCTGCTGCAGGTAGGCGATCAGGGCGATGACCTCGCGGTCCGGCGCCACGTAGGCGCCCGCATCCCGCAGGTCGCGCGCGATCTCGCGCTCCTGGGCTTCGACCCCCGAGCTTATCTCGGCATCGGTCCACAGGGGATAGGGCACCCCGAGCTGGCGCTGCACCGCGATCTTCCTCGGCAGCGTGCCCACGTCGAGGGGGTTGGTCAGGAGCCACTGGAAGTTGGGCATGTTGGAGCCGGAGGAGATCGAGCGCGGGTTCTCGAGGTGGCGGAGGTGCCAGACGTTGGGGTACTTGCCCCCCACCCTGGCCAGGTCGGGGCCGTTTCGCTTCGAGCCCCACTGGAAGGGATGGTCGTAGATGGACTCGCCGAGCCGCGAATAGTCGCCGTAGCGAAGGACGTCGGGGACGAGCGTGCGGATCATCTGGGAGTGGCAGAGGTAGCAGCCCTCGCGCACGTAGAGGTCGCGGCCCGCGAGCTCGAGGGGCGTGTAGGGGATCTGGCGCCGGTCCTCGACGTTCGCCGCGCGGTGGATGACCACCGTCGGGATGATCTGGATCAGCCCGCCCGCGACGACCGCCACGAAGGTGAGGACGGTGAACGGCACCGCGCTCACGATCAGCCGGTCGTACCAGTCGCCCCAGTTCTTGCGGCGCGCCTCGAAATGCGTGTAGGCTACCACCGCGCAGAACATGGTCCCGACCAGGCCCGCAACGCTCACAATGTGGCCGCCGAACATCCACGCGCATGCGAACCCGACCCCGAGGACGGAAAACAGGACCGGGGCGTTCAGCACCCATCCCGCCACCGAGAGGCGCCCCGGATCCCCGTGCGCCGGCTCCTCGTCATAGACCTCGATCGTGCCGTTGACGGGCTCCGCCCCGCGCACCGACATCCACAGGTTGTAGGCCATCAGGAACCAGCCGGCCAGGTAGAGCGCGCCGCCGATCACCCGCATCAGCATCATCGGCCGTATCACGTTCACCGTGTCGAGGAAGTTCGGGTACGTGAGCACGGTCCCGTGCTCGGTCGTCGCGTTGAGCATGAGCCCCTGGGTGATGCCGCTCGTCCACATCGCGCCGACGTACAGGAGGATGCCGACCAGCCCTATCCAGAAGTGGAGGTTGGCGAGGGGGACGCTGTGGAGCGGCTTGTTCCAGAGGCGCGGGATCAGCCAGTAGGTCATGCCGGCCGCCATGAAACCGTTCCAGCCGAGCGTGCCGCCGTGGACGTGGGCGATGATCCAGTCCGTGTAGTGCGCCAGGGCGTTGACCGACTTGATCGCGAGCAGCGGCCCCTCGAAGGTGGACATCCCGTAGAAGGTCACGGCAGCCGCGAAGAACTTGAGCACCGGGTCCGTGCGGAGCTTGTCCCAGGCGCCGCGCAGCGTGAGGAGGCCGTTGAGCATCCCCCCCCATGAGGGCGCCCAGAGCATGAGAGAGAAGGTCATCCCCAGGTCCTGCAGCCAGACCGGCAGCGACGTGTTGAGCAGGTGGTGGGGGCCCGCCCAGATGTAGACGAAGACGAGCGACCAGAAGTGCACGACCGAGAGCCGGTAGGAGTACACCGGCCGGCCCGCCGCCTTCGGCAGGAAGTAGTACATGATGCCGAGGATCGGCGTCGTCAGGAAGAAGGCCACGGCGTTGTGCCCGTACCACCACTGCACCAGGGCGTTCTGGACGCCGCCGAAGACCGAGTAGCTGTGGGTCCAGCTCGTGGGGATCGAGAGGTGGTTGACGATGTAGAGCATCGCCACGGTCACGATCGTCGCGATGTAGAACCAGATCGCCACGTAGAGGCTCGGCTCCCGGCGCCGGGCGAGCGTCCAGAAGAAGTTCACCGAGAACACCACCCAGATTAGGACCACCGCGATGTTGACCGGCCAGATGAGCTCCCCGTATTCCTGCCCCCGGGTGAGGCCGAACGGGAGGGTCAGGGCCGCGCTGACGATGATCGCCTGCCAGCCCCAGAAATGCAGCTGCGAGAGGAAGTCGCTGGCGAGCCGGGCCTTCACGAGGCGCTGGGTCGAGTAGTAGATGCCGGCAAACATCGAGTTGCCGACCAGCGCGAAGATGACCGCGTTGGTGTGGAGGGGCCGCAGATGGCTCCACGTGAGCCAGGGCGTGCTGAAGTTGAGCTGCCAGAAGTTGAGCTGGGCGGCGATCAGGACCCCCACCAGCATCCCCACGGCGCCCCAGATGACTGAGGCCAGCAGGAACTGACGGACGACCTTGTCATTGAATTCAACGGTGGTTTTGGGGGCGGGCATGGGAAGGCGCTCCGGCTCAGCCGAATTGGTCCCGACGGGCGGCATGCCCCGCCGGGAGGCGGGGACCGGGGCTCGGGCTTGCGGCTCTCATCAACCCTCGCCACGCGGTGGCCGCGGGGCCTCGGGGTCCGCCCGGTCCACCCGTCGCGCGAAGACAGCCTTCTCCTCGGCTAGCGGGAGGAGGGAGTCCCTCTCGGCGCCGCCAAGGTTGCCCCGCGCGTGCTCACGGAGGAAGAAGACGATGAACGTGAAGACGAGGCAGAGGCTGATCGTCAGAGTGAGGGGGACAACGGTCATGGGCGGAAGGGGATGAAGTTTCGCCGATCATAGCCGTTGGGGCGGGATTCATCTCCGCATGACTTGGCAGGGAGTGTGCATTTCTTGTTTTCCTAAAAATGCGCCGTCCATCCCGCGCAATCCCGGGCGGCAAGCATCGCCGGCCAAACGGCTTACGAACCCGGCCCCGCCTGCGTGCCCAGGTTCTGGGTCTCGACCCAGCGCACCGCGTGGCGCACGAGCGCCGTCGAGTCCTTGAGCTCCAGCTTCTCCTTGATGTGGCCGCGGTGCACGTCGACGGTCTTGGGGCTCAGGTGGAGCTGCAGGGCGATGTCGCGCGTGCTCTTCCCCTGCCCCACGAGCCTGAACACCTCGAATTCGCGGTCGCTCAGCTTCTCGATCGGCGAGCTCGAGCCCCGGGGCCGGCGGCCGGAGAAGACGTCCAGGGCGTTGGCCGACATCTTCGGGCTCAGGTAGATCTGGCCGCTGAGAACCTGGCGGATGGCGGCAAGGAGGTTCTCCCCGCCGGCCTCCTTCATGATGTACCCGTGCGCGCCCGCGCGAAGGGCCCTTTCGGCATAGATCACCTCGTCGTGCATCGAAATCACCAGAATCGCTATCCCGGGGTCCATGGCGCGGAGGTCCCGTATGAACTCGAGGCCGCTCCGCCCGGGCATCGTCATGTCGGTCAGCACCATGTCCGGCCTCGATGCCTCGAAGAGGCTCATTGCCTCCGCCGGGTTCCCCGCCTCCCCGGCCACCATCATGTCGGGCTGCAGGTCGATCAGCTGCGCAAGCCCGGCGCGCATGAACGGATGGTCATCGACAAGGAGGACCTTCTTCCTGCCCGGCGGCGCCCGGCGGGCCTTCGCTGGCCGGGGCTGCTTCACCGGAATACGGGCAGCACGCAGGTGACCGTCACCCCGTGGCCCCTTTTCGAGGCGACCGTGAGCTCCCCGCCGATCATGCTTGCCCGGTGCTTCATCACCTCCATGCCCAGGCCCCCGCTCTTGGAGGTCGGCAGGCCGCGGCCGTTGTCCGAGATCTGCAGCTCAAGGACCCCGCCCGACTGGACCAGGCGGATCGTGACCTCCTTCGCCTCGGAATGCTTGATCACGTTGTTAACGCCCTCCTGGGCGATGCGGTAGAGGTGGGCCGCCGTGAACCGGTCCTTCAGGTTCACCGGGTCCGGGCAGTCCAGGCGGCAGTGGAGGCGGCCGATCGAGCTGATGTGCTCGGCGAGCTCGGCCAGCCCGATCCGGAGCGCATCGGGGTCGTCGCTTATCGGCACCAGCCCGCGGGCAAGGAACCGGGTCTGGGAAATCGCCTCGCGCAGCATCTTGCCCATCCGCTCGAGGCCCCTGGCCAGCTCGGGAAGCTTCCGGGAGGCGTCCTCCTTGAGCGCCGTGCAGACGAGCTCGATGGCGGTGAGCTGCTGGCCCAGGCCGTCGTGCAGGTCCTCGCCGATCCTCCTGCGCTCGCCCTCGGCAACCTCGACCATCTCGCGCTCGAGGCGCCGCCCCTCGGCCTCGGCGGCGGCCAGTGCGCGGTCCCTCTCGACCATGTCGAGGGCCCGGCGCACGACGCCCGGCAGAAGGTCCAGCAGGCCGGTGTCCTTCATCACGTAGTCCAGCGCGCCCTGCTTCATCATCTCGACCGCGGCCTTCTCGTCGCCCTGGCCGGTCACGACCAGGAAGGGAACGGGAGGCGTCTTCTGCTTGAGGCGGTCGAGAAGGGTCGCCCCGCCGATGTCCCTCATCTTGAGGTCGAGCAGCATCAGGTCCGCCGTCTTCTCGCCGAGCCAGGCGAGGGCTGCGGTCCCGGAGCCGGCGGTGTCGACCGAATGGCCCTCCGCCTTCAGCGTCTCCGCCATCAGCACGAGGAGTCCCACGTCGTCGTCGACCACGAGGATCCTGGCGGGCTTCGGGGGCGCGGCCATCAGGTGCCGTCCAGCGGCGGGACCAGCAGGAGCATGATGAAGAGCCCGAGGCGCCGGACGGCCTCGGTGAACTTCTCGTAGTCCACGGGCTTCTGGATGTACACGCTGCACCCGAGCTGGTGGCACCGGTCCACGTCGCGGGCGTCATCGGTCGTCGTCAGCATGATGACGGGAAGCTTCCGCATCTCCGGGTCGGACTTGATCCTGCGCAGCACCTCGATGCCGTCGACCTTCGGGAGCCGTATGTCGAGCAGGACGACATAGTTGCAGCCGGAGTGGTCCGCCGCCTTGCCCCCCGTGCCGAACAGGAAGTCCAGCACCGCCTGGCCGTCCCGGAAATGCCTGATGCGGTTGCTCAGGCCGGCCGTCTCAAGCACATCCCTCACGAGGATCGCATGACCCTCGTCGTCCTCCACTATGAGTATTACCGGTGCCTGGGACATCAGGTTGCGTTTTCTGGGAGCCCGACCGTGGGCAGCGCCACAAAGAAAGTCGAGCCAACCCCTTCCTGGCCCTCGATCCAGATCCTGCCGCCCTCGCGCTCGAGGACGCGCTGGGCGATCGTGAGCCCCAATCCCTCGCCCGAGCCGCTCTCGGGATTGAGCCGGTGGAAGATCTCGAAGGCCTTTACCTGGTGGTCCGGGGCGATTCCGAGGCCGTTGTCGGCCACCGCATACACTGACATGCCCCCCTCGACCCTGCCGCTCACGGTCACGCGCAGCGGCCTTCCCGGGTCGCGGTACTTGACCGCGTTGTCCAGGAGGTTCGCGAAGGCCTGGCCCGTCTGCGCCCGGTCCCCCATGCAGTTCGGGAGGTCCTCAACGGTCACCACCGACTTTGTCTCGTCGATCTGGAAGCGCATCGCCGCCGTTATTTCCGCCATCATCACGTTCACGTCCAGCGGCTGGATCGTGAACGCCACGCGCCCCAGCCGGGAGAAGCGCAGCAGCCCGTTCAGGAGCATTTCCATCTTGTGCACACCGGCGTTGATGAACTTGAGCGCCTGGGGAATGGCCACCTCGACGGGGGCCTTAAGGTCGGCGGCCGCGACCTGGCCGTCGCGCCCCGCCACGAGCGCCGCCTGGATCTTCTCGCAGGCCCGGTTGAGCTGCTTGCCGAAGCCCTGGACGTTGACGAGCGGGGACCGGAGGTCGTGCGAGACGGTGTAGACTATGGTCTCGAGCTCCTTGTTCTTCTCGGCAAGGTCGGCTGCGAACCTCTGGAGCTCCGCCTCGTCCGCCTTGCGCTGGGTGATGTCGGTCCGGATGGAGATGTACTGGAGCGGCTTTCCCGCCTCGTTGAAACGGGGGAATATCGTGGTCGCCACCCAGTAGAGGCTGCCGTCCTTGGCCCGGTTCCGGATCTCCCCCTGCCACACCCCGCCCCTGCCGATCGTGGCCCAGAGGTTCCGGATGAATTCCTTGGGATGGAGGCCGGAGTTGATGATCCGGTGGTCCTTCCCCATCAGCTCCTCGCGGGAGTACTGGGAGATCGCGCAGAACTTGTCGTTCACGAACGTGATCTTCCCGGCGGCGTCCGTGATCGCGACAATGGAGTGCTCGTCGAGCGCCGCCCTTATGTCGCGCATCTCGCGCACCGCCTCAAGCAGCTGCCGCTCCGACCGCTTCTGTTCGGTGATGTCGCGGGCGATCTTGGAGACGCCCACGATCCGGCCGTGGCCGTCCTTGATCGGGGAGATCGTGACCGACACCTCGATGCGGGTGCCATCCTTCCTGATGCGCGCGGTCTCGAAGTGCTCCATCCTCTCGCCGCGCCGTATGCGTGTCAGGATCTCCTGCTCCTCGTTGACCCGGTCGGGGGGGAAAAGCATGAGCATCGACCGTCCTACGGCCTCCTGCCGGGTGTAGCCGAACATCCTCTCGGCGCCGGGATTCCAGCTTGTGATGACCCCCTCCAGGGTCTTGCTGATGATGGCGTCGTCCGAGGACTCGATGATCGCGGCAAGCTGAAGGCGCCCGCCCTCGTCCGCCCTTTCTGCGGATGCGGGCGCCCGGGCGGAGGAACCGGGCTCCGGCCCCGCGGAGGGTGACTTTTCGGTGTTCGCCAACGCCCGGATCCTAGGCGCAACCCCTTAGCGGGCAAGGGTAGACCTCTCCCGGGCGCGTCCCCGGGGGCATAGGGGATTTCCCTACTGAGATAAGGTGCCGGCACCAATTTCCAAGAATCGCCCGGGATGATAGGATGGGACCATGCAATCCGAGATCATCTACCTCCCGACGACCGGCGCCAGCCCGCAGAACCAGCTCACCCTGGCGGACCACCTGCAGAAGTCGGAGATCTTTCGCGACTACCAGAGGGCCTTCCAGGTGACGACCGGGTTGCCCCTGGCGATCCGGGCCTCGGGCTCGTTCAAGGCCCCGATGCACGGGTGCAAGAATGCCAATCCCTTCTGCGCCCTGATGGCCAGGCAGAACAAGTCGTGCTCCTCGTGCCTGCAGCTGCAGGAACGGCTTGAGAGCGGCGGGCAGGAGGGGGCGACGACCCTGGAATGCCTCGCGGGGCTGAGCGACTCAAGCGTGCCCGTCCGCGTGGGCGAGCGGGTCATCGCCTACCTGCAGACGGGTCAGATCCTCCTTCACAAGCCGTCCCCGGGCCGCTTCCGGAAGATTTCCGAGGAGCTCAGGAAGCTCGGCCTCGAGGGGGAGATTGCCCAGCTCCGGGAGGCCTACTTCAAGACACGCGTCATGGCGCGCCACCAGTATGACTCGATCCTGCGCCTCCTGGGCATCTTCGCCCAGCACCTGTCGGCCGTGAGCAACCAGCTCATGGTGCAGGAGGCCGCGGCTGAGGCGCCGGCGGTGGCGAAGGCCCGCGCGTTCATCGCCGACCACCAGGGAGAGGAGATCTCCCTGGCCTCGGTGGCGCAGGCCGCCAACATGAGCGCCTTCTACTTCTGCAAGATCTTCAAGAAGTCGACAGGGCTCACCTTCACGGAGTACCTCGCGAGGGTCCGCGTGGAGATCGTCAAGCAGCTGCTGCTCAACCCCCACAAGCGGGTGAGCGAGGCCGCCTACGAGGCCGGCTTCCAGTCGCTGTCGCAGTTCAACCGGGTGTTTCGCCGCATTGCGGGCGAGGCGCCGTCCACCTACCGCGAGAAGCTGCACGGTTCCTCGGGCGCAGCCCAGGGGCCCGCGGGCCACATGACCCACGCGGCCTGAGGCGGGCGCCGAGGACACGGGCCCCCTTTCTCGGGATTCCGTTTGGAAGGCACCTGAATCGGTGTATACTTGGGCCGCCCCGCTGAACGCACGGAGCCCACCCCCCTCACCCTCCCCCGAGATGAAAATCGACCCCATGGATTTCCACGTCGAGGCCGGCTCAAGGGTGCGCCTCAAGGAGTGGCCTACCGCCGTCAAGCCGTTCTACCACTCAAAGAAGGGATATGAGAAGAAGCTCGGCGAGCACATCCAGGAGCTGAGGTCGCTCCAGGACATGCTCTACGCCACGAACCGGTACTCGATCCTCCTGATTTTCCAGGCCATGGACGCGGCAGGCAAGGACGGAGCCATCAAGCATGTGATGTCTGGGGTGAACCCCCAGGGGTGCCAGGTCTTCAGCTTCAAGCACCCGAGCGCCACGGAGCTTGAGCACGACTTCCTCTGGCGGACGACGGCCTGCCTGCCCGAGCGCGGGCACATCGGGATCTTCAACCGCTCCTACTACGAGGAGGTCCTGATCGTCCGCGTCCACCGGGAGATACTCGAGAACGAGGCGCTTCCCGAGCGGGGCGCCGGGTCCGGCGACATATGGGAGGGCCGGTACCGTTCGATTACGCAGCTTGAGGATCACCTCCACCGCAACGGGACCCGGGTGGTGAAGTTCTACCTCCACCTGTCGAAGGAGGAGCAGAAAAGGCGCTTCCTAGCCCGGATCGACGACCCGAGGAAGAACTGGAAGTTCAGCCAGGCGGACATCGAGGAGAGGAAATATTGGAAGGAATACACGCGCGCCTACGAGGCGTGCCTGGGAGCCACCAGCACGAAGGCGGCGCCATGGTATGTCGTCCCGGCCGACGACAAGGACAACGCCCACCTCATCATCTCCCGGATCGTGGTCGACCAACTCAGGGACCTCCGGCTCAGCTACCCGAAGACCGACCGCTCCCACAAGGAGGCCCTGAAGGCCATCCGAAAGAAACTGTGCGGGACGGGCGGATAAGCTCCTGCCCGGCAACACCCTGTGATCGCGGAGTTCCCCATGGCAATAGTCGCCCAGACATGGGCAAATGCTGCGCAGTCTCGGGGGGCAATCCGGCGTAGTGTGAAGCTATGAAAACCATCCTCGTGCCCATAGACTTTTCGCCGGTCACGAAGGCCGTCGTGGACGAGGCCGAATCCCTGGCCCAGAGCTGCAAGGGACGCATCGTCCTGCTCTACGTGGTCCAGCCCCCGGTGCTGGTCGCCGAATACGGCGGGGTGATCGAGGATGTCGTGCCCCTGGTGGAGGCGGCCGAGAAGGCGGCCAACCAGCTGCTCGCCAAGTGGCGTGACCATTTCTCCGGCGGGAGCGTCACGGCCAAGGCGGTCAAGGTCGAGGGGTTTCCCGCAAAGGAGATCGTGGAGCAGGCCAGGGCGCACGGGGCCGACTACATCGTCATGGGTTCCCACGGCCACACGGCGTTCTACGACCTGCTGATCGGGAGCACGACAAGCGGTGTCCTGAAGAAAGCCCCCTGCCCCGTGGTCGTCGTGCCCGCGAGGCCCGCCCCCGCCCGCCCCGCGAAGAAATAGCCGAGCCTGGACCCGAATCACATGAAACTACTCGAGGCGATATACGGGCGGCGCGCGGTGCGCGACTACACCGACCAGAAGGTCTCGCGCTCGATGCTGCACGAGCTCATCGACGCCGCGATCCACGCCCCGACGGCGCTCGACGAGCAGCCCTGGGTGTTTGCCGTGCTCGAGGGGAAGAGCCTGCTTCGCGACTACTCTGACCGCGCCAAGGCGCATTTCCTGGCGACGTTCAACCCGGGGGGCGACCCCCACTCGCTGCGCCGCGACATGCTGCGCGACCCCGCCTTCAACCTGTTCTACAACGCCGGCACGGTGGTGGTGATCTACGCGAAGCCCGGCTGGAAGTTCGCCGCCACCGACTGCTGCCTTGCCGCCGAGAATTTCATGCTGGCCGCCCACGCGAAGGGCCTCGGGACCTGCCCGATAGGATTCGCGCAGCCGTGGCTGGACCTGTCGGAGATAAAGACCTCGATCAACATTTCGGAGGACAACACAGCGGTCATGCCGATGACCGTGGGATACCCGGTGAAGGCGCCCGACCCGGTGCCGAGAAAGATGCCCGAGATCGTGTTCTCCGAATGACCCTTATGCCATCGACCCTAGACGACACCCCGGCGCCCCTGCAGGCTCCGGCTAAGCGCACCACCAACTCGGATCGCTCCATGAGCTCCTTCTTCAGGCCGCGGACCGTGGCCGTGATCGGGGCCAGCGAGAAGCCCGGCGGCGTCGGCCGCGCGCTCCTGGAGAACCTGGGGACCTTCCACGGCACCCTCTATCCCGTGAACGGGCAGCGCGACACGGTCCTGGGCAAGAAGGCCTATAGGAACATCGCGAGCGTGCCCACAAGGGTCGACCTTGCCGTCATCGCGACCCCCGCCGCCACCGTGCCGGGGATCATCCGGGAGTGCGTGCAGGCGGGCGTCGGGGCAGCCATCGTCATCTCGGCGGGGTTCAAGGAGAGCGGGGCCACCGGGACCGAGCTCGAGCACCAGATATTGGAGGCCATAAAGGGGACCTCGCTCCGGGTGATCGGGCCGAACTGCCTTGGCGTCATGGGCCCGCACGTGAACCTGAACGCGACCTTCTCGAAGGACATGGCGCGGACGGGCAACGTCGCATTCCTGACCCAGAGCGGCGCCCTGGGCACGGCCATCATAGACTGGAGCCTCAAGGAGAAGGTCGGGTTCAGCGCGTTCGTGTCGATCGGCTCCATGCTCGACATCGGCTGGGGCGACCTGATCCGCCACCTGGGCGAGGACCCGCAGACCCACAGCATCATGATCTACATGGAGTCGGTCGGCGACGCGCCGGCATTCCTCGCCGCGGTGAGGGAGGTCGCCCCGGTGAAGCCGATCGTCGTGATCAAGGTGGGGCGCACGGACGCGGCGGCCAAGGCGGCCGCCTCCCACACGGGCGCGCTCACCGGGAGCGACGAGGTGCTCGACGCGGCGTTCAATCGCGCGGGCGTCATCCGGGTCGCGACGATCGAGGAGTTCTTCTCCATGGCGAAGGTGCTTGCAAAGCAGCCCCTTCCCCGCGGCCCCCGGCTTTCCATCGTCACGAACGCGGGCGGTCCCGGCGTGCTCGCCACCGACATGCTTGTGGAATGCGGGGCCCAGCTGGCGACGCTCTCGCCCGAGACGCTCGCGGAGCTCAACAAGGTCCTTCCGGCCCACTGGAGCCATGGGAACCCGATAGACATCCTCGGGGATGCGGACGCCGCCCGGTACGCGGCGGCGGTCGCGGTGGCGGCAAAGGACCCCGGGGCGGACGGCGTGCTCGTGATCCTGACCCCGCAGGCGATGACCGACCCGATCGCGACGGCCGACCTGATGCGGACCTACGCCAAGATGGACGGCAAGCCCCTGCTCACGAGCTGGATGGGCGGCACCCGCGCGAAGACCGGCCGCTCCATCCTGAACGAGGCCGGCATCCCGATGTTCGACTATCCCGATGAGGCCGCGCGCGCCTTCTCCAACATGTGGCGCTACAGCCAGAGCCGGCTTCCGCACCCCGTGTTGGCGCCGGAGGGCAAGCCCGGCCCGGAGGCGCAGGAGCCCGAGACGGAGAAGGTCACCGAGCTCATCCACTCGATCCGGCAGCGCAAGGGCACGCTGCTCACCGAGTACGAGTCGAAGCAGGTCCTGTCCGCCTATGGGATCCCCACCGTGGAGACGCGGCTGGCCGCATCCCAGATCGATGCCGTGGCGGCAGCAGAAAGCATTGGTTTTCCGGTGGTTCTGAAGCTCCACTCGGACACGATCACCCACAAGACGGACGTGGGCGGGGTCCGGCTCAACATCCGGGACGCCTCGGAGGTCCGGGGCGCATGGGACGCGATCGAGGGCGCCGTCAGGGCGAAGCACGGACCCGGCCATTTCCAGGGCGTCACGGTCCAGCCCATGGTGATGCTCAAGGGCTGCGAGCTCATCCTGGGCAGCAGCCTCGACCCCCAGTTCGGCCCGGTGCTGCTCTTTGGCGCCGGAGGCGTCCTCGTCGAGGTGTTCAAGGACCGCGCCCTGGGGCTTCCCCCGCTTGACGCCTACCTGGCGCGCCGGCTCATGGAGCAGACCAAGATATTCAAGGTCCTGAAGGGCGTCCGCGGCCGCTCCTCGGTCGACATGGCCGCGCTCGACCAGATCCTCGTGCGCTTCAGCCGCCTGGTGGCCGAGCAGCGCTGGATCAAGGAGATCGACATAAACCCGCTCCTGGCGTCGCCCGAGAGGATCCTGGCCCTTGACGCGCGCATCGTTCTCCACGGCCCCGAGGTGCGCGAAGAGGACATCCCGGAATTGGCGGCCACGCTGTAGCCACGCGGAGACCTCCACCCTGATCCCCGGCGCCCGCCCGACAAGTGCGGCGGGAGCCCGGGGCTACGGGCCTGTCGGACAAATTATGCGCAGCGAACGTCAAAACCCGAGGAGAGCCGCGGGGCGCGTTCAGCTATAATGACCCCAGACCAGTCCCATCCGCGGAACCAAGTCCGGGATTTGGGGACGGTTTACCACCACACAAGGGAACTACCCATATTGAACGCATTGGAAAAGTGCGATGCGGGTGGAGGGGTCTGGGCGGAACGATGCCGGATCCGTCCCTCCCGCCGGAGTGGCATTTCTAAACCCAGAAAACCGACCCAAAATAAATGATCCACCAGGCCGAGCTTACCGACTCACCCCCGAGGACGCCAAAGCTACTCACGCGAAACCCCATCCCCGCCGCCTCGCGCATGGTGATCAAGCGCACCGGCGAGTCGGTGCGCTTCGACCTGAACAAGGTCACCCGCGCCATAGCCCTCGCGGTCTACGAGATAAAGCACCCCGACTCGAAGAACACCTACCGCGACGACTTCCTGGCCTGCTTCGGCCTTGAGCCCGCCGACTTCCTGATGGTCACAAAGACCGCGGAGCGCGTGCAGATGGCCGTTGAGGGGCTGTACTACAGGGTCGGCAAGCACCCGACGATCGAGCAGATCCAGAACGCCGTCGTCGTGCAGATCGCGGCCGACGGGCACTGGGACATCGCATCGGCCTACATGGCCTACAGGCTGAGGCAGGCGGACAGGCGGCTCTCCACCTATCCCAACAGCGGGATGTCCGACTACATTGCCCAGTCCAAATACGCCCGGTACAACGAGGGCCTCGGCCGGCGCGAGATCTGGAACGAGAGTGTCGCCCGGGTTGAGGCGATGCACCGGACCTTCTTCGCCGGGAAGCTCGACCTGCGGGTCCCCGCCGAGCTCGAAAAGGAGGCCGCCCGGCTGGCCGGCCGCCACCGCCATGTCCTCGAGTCCCTGCTCGCGGGCAAGACTCTCGGAGAGGTGCTTGCGGACAGCTTCCGGGCCGTTGCCCGGAAGGAGGTGCTTCCGTCCATGCGATCGATGCAGTTCGCGGAGGCATGCCTGAGTGCGCACGCCCGGATCTTCAACTGCAGCTTCTCGAACATCGACCGGATGGATTTCTTCAAGGAGTTCTTCTACCTGCTGCTCTGCGGGTGCGGGTGCGGCTTCTCGGTCCGCCGCCAGCACGTCTCCCGGCTTCCCTCCCTCCCGCCCCGTGCCCTCGAGACCGAGCTGCCGGTCACCCATTTTCTTGTGAGCGACACGATCGAGGGCTGGGCCGATGCCTTGGACGAGCTGATCAAGAGCTACTTCAACGGGACGAAGATCGAGTTCAGCTACCACCTCATCAGGCCCCGTGGGGCGCACCTCCGGACCTCCGGCGGCAAGGCCCCGGGCCACCTTCCGCTCAAGAAGGCCCTCACCAAGATCGAGTCCGTCCTGGCCGGCGCCGTGGGGCGCAGCCTCAAGTCGATCGAGGTCTATGACATCTGCATGTTCGCAGCCCGGGCCGTCCTTTCCGGGGGGATAAGGCGCTCCGCGTGCATCTGCCTGTTCTCCTACGACGACGAGGACATGATGACGGCCAAGACGGGGAACTGGTTCGAGAAGAACCCGCAGCGCAGCGCCTCCAACAACAGCGCGGTCATCCCGCGCTCGATGAAGGACGACTCCGTGTTCAGGAAGCTCTTCACCAGCACCAAGGAGTTCGGGGAGCCGGGGTTCGTCTTCTGCGACAACCCCGACGGGGGCGTGAATCCGTGTTCGGAGATAGGGCTCCTTCCCATCGTGAACTGGACCCTCTCGAACACCGAGGTCGAGAAGCTCTACAGCTGGGGCTACGCGGGGGAGCTTCCCGGCGTCTCCCGGATGTCCGGGTGGGAGATGTGCAACCTGACGAGCACCAACGGGGCCCTCATCCACACGGTCGACGAGTTGGTCCGAACCGCGGTCCGCGCGGCCGTCATCGGGACCCTCCAGGCCGCCTACACCGACATCGGGTACCTCGGGCCGGTGACCCGGCTCATCAACGAGCACGACGCGCTGCTCGGCGTCTCGATCTGCGGGTTCATGGATTCTCCAGAGATCCTGCTCAACGGTGAAGCGCTTACGGAGGCCGCCCACATGGTCAGGGCGGCCAACATCGTCATCGCCGACCTGATCGGGATCAATAGGGCGGCAAGAACGACCACCGTGAAGCCCGAGGGGACCACCGCGGCGCTGCTGGGCACGGCGTCCGGGATCCACCCGAACCATTCACGCAGGTATTTCCGACGGGTCCAGGCTGCCCGCACCGAGCGGGTGTACCTGCATTTCAAGGCCGCAAACCCGCAGATGTGCGAATGCAGCGTCTATGACCCCGACCACACCGACGTCATCACGTTTCCCGTGAAGGCGCCGGAAACCGCCATCCTCAAGAACGAGATCGGCGCGATCGAGTTCCTGGAGTATGTCAGCCTCGTCCAGAGGACGTGGGTGAAGGCCGGCACGAATCCCCGCGACAACCGTGCGCCCGAGATCTCGCACAACGTCTCAAACACGTGCGCCGTGAGGCCCAACGAGTGGGATGCCGTCGCCGACTACATCTGGACGCACCGCGACGACTTCACGGGCGTCTCGCTTCTGGGAGACGACGGGCAGACCCGCTACGCCCAGGCGCCGTTCCAGGCCGTGGAAACCGACGAGGACGTGCTGCATTGGAACCGGTTGCAGCCCAGACCCGTCGACTACACGACGCTTAAGGAGGACGCCGACAACACGGCCCTGAAGGAAGTGATCGCGTGCGCGGGCGGCAGCTGCGCGGTCCTGTAGGAGGGGCCCTTTTGAGGCTCGTCGACGGCCCGCCCGAGGGGTGCCCCGCCCGTGCCCCGGAGGCTCCGTTCACGCGCCCCCTCGGGAGCACCACGTTGAATACACAAGTAACGTAAGGAAGGCATGTTACCATTCGTACCTTCGGCGCCAGGGAAGGGCCTTTGTCCGCAAATTTCACGACAGAATTCGCAATCCATGCGCAGCAGGATCGACCGACCGGTGGTACCCTCTCTGTCCGATCCCATGAAAACAAACCGCTACTCCAAGTTGGTTCCGTCTGAGCCGACCGAGGCCGACGTCCGCGACTATGCCTACCACCTGTTCGTGCAGAGCGGATGCGTCCCGGGGCGTGACCTAGAGAATTGGCTTGAGGCAAAGGCCTGCCTGAGCGCGTGCATACCCAAATCGAAGGCCCAGACAAGGCTCCACCACCATACCCAGAGCCGGACCGAGAAGACGGTCACGATAACTTCCCCCGAGGCGCGGAACCTCGCGGGATAAAGAGAGAAGCCCCAAGGAGCGCGCCCGCGGCGCACATAGCCCGCGGGCGCCAATTTCCAGTCGGCCTGTCTCCCAAGTCCAAGAACAAAATGCTCAAGAAATACTCAGTCGAATACAGCGTGCGGCTCCAAAGGCACCTGCTTCCGGAGCATCATTTCTACAACACCGACGACCCGGTCGCCTGCGAGGTCTTCGTGCAGGACCTCCTGGAGCAGGGCATGGGAATCCACGCGATCAGGCACGAGGGTGCCGACCTGCCGAGGCCGGACTTCGACCGCATCGTGAAGCTCGCCGCATCGGGAATCGCCTCAAGTCGCATCTGCACATCGCTCAACATCAAGCCCGAGGAGGAACACTTTCGTTTCGGGTTTGCCGCCTGAATCGGGACCACCGAGCCCGAGAGCCAGACCCCCACCCCAATGATCCTCACCGACGAGACCGCCTCCCCCCCCGCGGCACCGCTTCTCGACCTCGAGCTCATCCGCAAGTACTCGGTCGCGGCGCCCAGGTACACGTCCTACCCGCCCGCCACGAAGTTCACCCTGCCGGGCGAGGCGAGCGAACTGCAGGACGCGATCGCGGATGACAACCGTCCCGGAGCCGGGCCGCTGTCGCTCTATTTCCACCTCCCTTTCTGCGAGAGCCAGTGCTGGTACTGCGGGTGCAGCACGATCATCACCCGCAACCGCGAGTCCGCCTCCGACTATGTCGACGTTCTCGAACGCGAGGTGCAGCTGGTGGCCGCGAGGATTGACCGCCACCGGCCGGTGACCCAGATACACCTCGGAGGCGGCACGCCGACCTTCCTGCCTCCGGAGGAGCTGGCCCGGATGGGAATGCTCATCCACGGCAACTTCTTCCCCGACAGGAACTGCGAATTTGGCGTCGAGATCGATCCCAGGCGCCTGACCCGGGACCACGTGGAGGCGCTCAGGGTCATCGGGGCCAACAGGGCGTCGATAGGGGTGCAGGACACCAACCCGCAGGTTCAGCTGGCGATACACCGCTGGCAGCCCCCGGAACTCAACGCCCAGGCTGTCGCCTGGCTGCGGGACGCGGGCTTCAACTCGGTCAACGTGGACCTCATCTACGGCCTGCCGCTCCAGACCGCCGAGACGTTCGCACAGACCATCGACGACGTGCTGGCCATCTCGCCCGACCGCCTCTCGGTGTTCAGCTACGCCCACGTTCCCTGGCTCAAGCCCGCGCAGCGGATCTTCGAGTCCCGCCAGCAGCTCCCCACTCCCGAGGAGAAGCTCGCGATGTGGGCCGTTGCCCATGACAAGCTCACAGCGGCCGGGTACGTCGACATCGGTCTCGACCATTTCGCAAGGCCGGGCGACGAGCTCGCGGTCGCCCAGGGCAACGGGACGCTGCACCGGAATTTCCAGGGCTATAGCACCGCAGCCGGCACTTCGCTCTACGGCTTCGGCGTCACGTCGATTTCGTCGACGATCGACAGCTACCGGCAGAACTTCAAGGGCCTCGACGAATGGCGGCATGCGATCGCCGCCGGACAGCTCCCCATAGAGCGCGGCCTCATCCTCACGGACGAGGACCAGAGGCGCCGCACGATCATCATGCGGATCATGTGCGACAGAAAGATCGACTATCGGTCGATGTCCAGCCTCCTGGGCGTCGACATCACGTCGCACTACGCACCGGAGATTGCGGACCTGGAGGACTTGGAGGCGGACGGGCTGATCCTGAGGACGCCGAGGGGCATCGAGGTCACTCCCCGCGGCGTCCCGCTCCTGCGCATCGTGGCGATGCGCTTTGACGCGACCTTCACCCCGGGGACTAGCCGCCATTCCCAGACGATCTGAACCGCCATCAGGGGTGTAGTCCCGTAGCGGGATGCCTGGACACTTCCGGGATCTCCCCGACCGAGCACCGCGATCTTCTGAAGCAGGGCCCGCAGATCCGCTGGATTTCGCGCTGGGACACGACGTCATAGGCTAGCATCAGCTCGGCCCTCTGCTCGCCCCGCTCGTCTTGGGGCAGGTCCGACTGGGTCGCCTCCGCCCTCTGCGCGACGGCCTTCACCGCCTTCTTTCCGACCGCGATGAATACCAGGGTCGAATTCAGCCTGCACGCGCCCTTGCCCCACAGGGGCATTTCCGCGGGAGGCACCTTGCAGACAAGGTTCGGGACGTTGCTCGCGGCCAACAGGGCCCAGAGGCCCTCAAGGAACCGGTCCATCGCCCCCTCCAGCGCCGAGGGGGACTCGGTGCATTCCCAGGCCTTTTCCTTTTGAAGGAGGGCGCTCCAACGGGCCCTGATTGCGGGCTGGGAGGACTCGCAGACCTTCAGATAGGTCCAGTTCACCCTTCGGACACTAAGCAGTTTGCGGGCTACCCACTCACCACGGATTGCCAAACGCTGCGCACATCTTGGTATGACACGGGCCGGCGCCCTCAGCGCTGGAGCACGTCCTTGGCGGGGGGCGGTAGCTCCTGGGCGTGCAGGAGAAGAAGGCTGACCTGCCAGATCTCCGTGTCCGACAGCGAGGATCCGTATCCGGGCATTCCGGTGAGCCTGATCCCGTTGCGCACCTTCCAGTAGGTCTCCCCCACCGGGTCGTCGGTCACTCCCGTCTTGGGGGGCAGGAGCTGGGGCGGCTGGGGAAACATGCCCTTTGCGATCGCCGACGGGAGGCGTCCCCATTCACCGTGGCAGACCGAGCATTGGGCCCGGTAGACATGCGCCCCCCCGACGAGGTTCTTTTCGTCGGCGGGGATAGGGGAAGGCCGATCAGCCTCAGTCCCTATGGCCGACCGGAGCGCGGCATGCGCCAGGTACAATTCGAAAGGAAGCGGCCCTCCCTCTGTCTTCACAGGCATGCCCCCCCGGGTCAGGAAGAGAAACCCACCGACAAGGCAGAGCGCCACCCCCAGCAAGATCCCAACAATGACATTCTTCATGACTCGTCAGGATCGCCAGAATCTGGCGCGGCTCAAGCCCGTTGGGACCCCACGGGGGTGGCCCGGGACCCTTGGCCCGCCCCCCGGGGCGAATGCAGGTCGGCCCGGGGCAGATATCCGGAACCAATCTAGCTGGCTTCCTGTCGCCGGACTGTGCTCCACTCCCCGGCTATCAGGTCCTCTCATCAACCCATGGGCCGAAGGCTGATCATCGCAGGGGGCGGCATAGGCGGGATGGCCGCCGCGCTCGCCCTGGAGCGTGAGGGCATTGCCGTGAACGTGTTCGAGCGGGCCCCGGCATTCGCCGAGATTGGGGCGGGCATGAGCCTTTGGCCGAACGCCACGCGCATCCTGAGGTCCTGGGGGGTCCTGGACCCGCTCCTGGAGACCAGCGAGACCGTCACCCACTTCGACCTGCTCCGCCCGGACGGCGGGACGATTTCCACGATTCCCATGGGCGGATTTGACACCCCCGCCGTGTGCCTGCACCGCGCCGACCTGCACAGGGTGCTGATGCGGGCCCTTTCTCCCGGCTGCGTGGTCCCGGACAGGCGGCTGGTGTCCTTCACGCATGGCGCCGATATCGGGGTGACCGCAGATTTCGCCGGCGGCCCAAGCGTGCGGGCGGATGGCCTCATAGGGGCCGACGGCGTGCACTCCGTAGTGCGGGCAAGGCTCCACGGACCCTCGGACCCCATCTTTCGCGGGTATTGCATATGGCGCGGAATCGGTCCCGAGACACCGGGCGGCAGCCGCGGCCACATCACCGAGACCTGGGGAAGGGGCCAAAGGTTTGGCGTGATGCCGATGGGAGGGGGACGGGTGTGCTGGTACGCCACCCGCAACGGCCCCGCTGCGCAGGCCGACGGGGATAAGGGGCGCAAGTCCGAGATTCAAGGGCTGTTCGCAGGCTGGCACCGGCCCATCCAGGAGCTGATCGAGGGCACGAACGCCTCCGACATAATCAAGAATGATGCGCAGGACCGGAGGGCGCTCCCGCGCTGGAGCAGAGGCTGCGTGACTTTGCTAGGCGACGCCGCGCACCCGATAACCCCCAATGTCGGCCAGGGCGCATGCATGGCCATCGAGGACGCCGCCTGCCTGGCCAAATCCCTCCGTGGTGAGCCGGACCTCGCCGCGGGGTTCGCCGCCTACGAGGAGGCCCGCCGTGGCCGGACAACGTTTGTCGGGAGGCAGTCGAGGCGCATCGGAGCAATAGGCCAGCTCGAGAACCCCATTGTGGTCGCCGCGAGAAACCTGGTCACCAGGGCCGTGCTCTTCGCCTCCCGCGACATGACGCTCAACTCGGTCTACGGATTTGAATCCTAGGCCGGCCGGGGTCAGTCCGCGGGAAGGAATCCGTTGCCCGGGGTCGCCGTGGCCAATTCCCCTTCCGCCATGGCTTCCGGGGCCGGACATGCGGCCGCGGAGCCGACTAGGGCGTGGATCGCGGACAGGATCGACGAGGCGGTGAAGGGCTTCTCCAGGACGGTGCCAATCCCCAGCGATTCAAGCTCGGCCTTCTCCTTCGCCACGCGAAGGCCGCCGCTTTGCCCGGTCGTCATGATGACCTTTGCGGCGGGATCGATATGCTTGATCACGCGGATCATGCTCAGGCCGTCCATCACGGGCATGTCATAGTCGGCGATGACCAGCTTGATGCCGTTCTCCCTCTGGGCGAAAATCACCGTCCCCTCGGCGCCGTTGCTCGCCGTCAGCACACGGTACCCGAATTCCCTGAGCATTGCGCCCGCGACCTCACGGATGGGCTCCTCGTCGTCGACAATGAGCACGGTCTCGTTCCGCCCTATGGGCGGGACACTTCCTGGATCGTCAATCAGGAGCGCCGGCGCGCCCACCATCTCGGGCAGGTACACCCGGAAGGTCGTGCCCGCTCCGACCTCGCTCTCCAGCGTCACGAAGCCGCCGTGCCCCTTCACGATTGCGATCACCGTGGACAGGCCAATGCCCGTGCCCTCGCCCGCCTTCTTCGTCGTGAAGAAGGGCTCGAAGATCCTCTCGCGCAGCTCGGCCGGAATTCCCGTCCCCGAGTCGGAGACGGCGACGAGGACGTAGCGTCCCGGCTTTGCCTCCGGGCTTCGTCCGACGAAGCTTTCGTCGACCGACAGATTGGTCACCTTTATCGAGAGCGACCCGCCTTCGGGCATCGCGTCCCGCGCATTCACGCAAAGGTTGAGTAAAACCTGGTGCACCTGGGTCGAATCGGCAAGGACCAGAAGCGGGTCCTTGGATGGCTCCGCCTTGATGGTGATGTTCCGCGGGAATGTCGCGTCGATCATCTCATGGATCTCCCTTACAGAGTCGGAGATCCTGAGCGCGGTGCGCCGGCCCTCGATGCCGCGCCCGAAGTAGAGGAGCTGCTTGATGAGCAGGGAACCGCGGTTTGCGCTCGCCTCGATCATGGCGAACAGTTTCTCGGCCTTCTCCTCATCGGCCCTGCCCTTTCGAAGGAGGTGCACGGCAATAACGATCGGGGCCAGGACGTTGTTCATGTCGTGGGCAATCCCGCTGGCCATCCGGCTGATGCTCTCCACTCGCTGGACCCGAAGCAGCTGGAGCTCGAACTGCTTCGCCCGCGTGATGTCCTCCCTCACGGCGACCGTGCATCTCCTGCCGGAGATCTCCATGAAGCACACCCGCGCCCGAGTGGTGAATACCGTCCCGTCCTTCCTCTTGTTCTCCATCTCCCCGCTCCAGCGCCCCGTCAGCTCCAGCCGCTCCCTCATTTGCGCCTCGGACTCCCCGCTCCCCTGGGCCGGCCGCTCGTTCAGGACCGACGCGCGCCGCCCGACGAGCGATCCGTGCGGATAGCCGAACATGGCGTCGCAGGCCTCGTTGCTGAAGAGGATTGTCCCCTCCTCGTTCACCACGTTTACGCCCTCAGCCATGCTCTCGAGGACGTAGCCCTGCATGCGCAGCGCCTCCTCGCTCTGCTTGCGCTCCGTGACGTCCTGGATTGTGCCGGACTCCCGCACCGGCCGGCCGCTGGCGTCGAAGGCCGTCTCCGCGATCTGATGGACGAAGCGGATCTCCCCGCCCGGGCGGACAATACGATGCTCGCAGTTGAGGCGGCGCTCGGATTCCGTGATCGCCTCCCTCTCCCGTCGCAGTGCTCCGAGGTCCTCCGGATGCGTCATGCTGTCGAATTTCTCGGCGCTCGGCGGGAACTCCAGCCTTGAGATGCCGAGGATCCTGTAGATTTCTTCGGACCACACCGTTCGCCCGCTCGCGAGGTCGTGTTCCCAGTCCCCGATGAGGGCTATGCGCTGCGAATTCTCGAGCCGCTTTAGGCTCTGGAGCGTCTCGTCCCGGTGCAAGAGACTCACCTCGATCATGTTGTGCACCCTGAGGAGGACCTCCGCGAGGTCGAAGGGCTTGCCTATGAAGTCCCTGGCCCCGGCCTTCAGGGCGCGCAGCTTGTGCGCGGGCTGCGCCGTGATCACGAGGACCGGGAGCTGGCGTGAGGCCTCGATCTGCTTCAGGCCCTCCATGACCTCAAACCCGTCCATCCTCGGCATCTGGAGGTCCAGGAGAATCAGGTCATAGCGGTTCTTGCGGTGCAGCTCGCAGACCTTGGACGGATCCGTCGTGGAGGAGACCGAGACATAACCGGCTCCGCCCAGCATCTGGTTCAGCAGCGCCACATTGGCCTGCTGGTCATCGACGATCAGGATGCCGGCATTGAGGATATCCGATGAGATGACCACGGGCCACGCGACCTATCTGCCATCCCGGGCGGATTTCATAGCAAATTCCAGGGCTTCGTTCAGGGTGTTCATGAAGTCTTTGACCTGAATGGGCTTCGTGAGGTAGCGGAAGAATCCCTCCGCAAGTCCCTTTTCGATGTCGCGCGGCATTGCGTTGGCGCTCAGGGCAACGACGGGGATGTGCGCGGTCGCCGGGTCCTCGCGGAGGATCTTCATGGCCTTGAGGCCGCTGATTCCCGGAAGGTTTATGTCCATCAGGATCGCCGTCGGAAGGGCCGCCCTGGCGAGTTCGATGCCAAGGGTTCCGTTCGGTGCGGTCATCAGCTTTACGTCCGGGCGCCGGGAGACCAGCTGCCTTACCAGCTCCATGTTGGCGGGATTGTCCTCCACGTAGAGCAACGTCGCCGTGTGCGCGCCCGCGGGCAGCCTCGGCTTGGGAGCCTCGCCGGCCTCGCGGACCTCCTCGCCCGCGTGGGGCTCCTCGACTTCGTCCAGCTCGCACCAGAAGACGCTTCCCTTTCCGACGGTGCTCTCTACCCCTATGGCGCCCCCCATCAGCTCGGCCAGCCGCTTCGTCACGACCAGGCCGATCCCCGTCCCCGGCACACTGCCTGATTCCTGCCCGAGTCGGTTGAACGGCTGGAACAGCTTGGCAAGCATTTCCGGAGGCAATCCCTCACCCGTGTCCCTGATGTTGAATCGGACTCGGCTTGGGGCGGAATGGATGTATTCGACGGTGACGGACCCCTGCTCCTTGTTGTACTTGATCGCGTTGGANNGAAAGCAGGTTGAGGACGATCTGCTTCAACCGGGTCCTGTCCGCATTGACGAAGATGTCCCTGTCGACCTTGGGGACAAAAAGGCTGATTCCGCGCTGGGACGCCTGTGCCTCCATCATCGTGCGACTTTCGGATACCAGCTCTGACAGGGAGACCGTCTCCAATGACAGCGACACCTGGCCGGACTCGATCCCCGCCAGGTCAAGGATCTCGTCGACCAGCTTGAGCAGGTACCAGCCCGCCTGGAGGATCTCGGCTATCCGCGCGGCCTGGAGGGCGTCCGGAGGCGGGGTCGAGGTCTCCATCAGCTGCGTGAAGCCGAGAATGGCGTTGAGCGGGCTCCGCAGCTCGTGGCTCATGCTGGAAAGAAAGTCCGACTTGGCGCGGTTGGCCCTCTCGGCCGACGACTTGGCGATCTCCAGCTCGATGTTCTTCTCCTGGAGAGCCTGGTCGATGCGCATGCGCTCGGTCACGTCGCGGGCGGAGGCGAAGACGCCCCGCAGCGTCCTGTCCCGGTCATAGAACGTGGTGCCGTTGTACGAGACCTTGGTCTCCTTCCCGTCCAGCGTGCAGGCGATGAGCTGGTAGTCGGTGACCCTCTTGCCGCTCAGCGTCAGCCTGATGGCCGTCTTGGCCTGCTCCTGGTCGGTGAAGTAGTTCTTGAATGG
>PLXR01000003.1 GCA_003151495.1 Opitutaceae bacterium | reverse complement strand
TACGAGCCGGTCTGGGCCATCGGCACAGGAAAGAGCGCTGACCCCGAGCACGCTTACAAGACGATGCGGCTGATTCGACGCGTGGTCGGGGAGACCATCGGCGCGGGCGCCGCCCGACAGGTCCGCGTGCTTTATGGGGGGAGCGTGAACGCCGGCAACGTGCAGTCGTACGTCGAGCTTCCTCTGTGCGACGGCTGCCTGGTCGGAGGCGCGAGCCTGAAGGCTGACGAGTTCTCCGAGATCGTCCGGGTGACCGGGGCCGTCTATGGCCACCGCTAGAAAGCCCGGCGTCCTCGTGCTTTTGCGGCACGGGCAGAGCACCTGGAACCTCGAGAACCTGTTCACTGGCTGGCAGGACGTGCCGCTCAGCGAGCGGGGCGTGACGGAGGCCAAGGAGGGTGGACGGCTGATGAAAGAGGCTGGGCTCATGCCCGAGGTGGTCCATACCTCGCTCCTCGTGCGGGCGATCAAGACGACTGATCTGGCCCTGGACGAAATGGAGAGGACCTGGATCCCAGTGAGGCGATCGTGGCGCTTGAATGAGCGCCATTACGGGGCGCTGCAGGGGCTCAACAAGCAGCAGACTGCGGACAAGTACGGCGCCGACCAGGTCAAGTTGTGGCGCCGGAGCTACGACGTGCGCCCTCCCGAGATGAAGGTGTCGGACGACCGTCATCCCTCCCACGATCCGCGCTATGCGGAGCTGCCGCCGGAGCTCCTGCCGAGCGCCGAGTGCCTGAAGGACGTGGTCGAGCGGATGCTGCCGTATTGGTTCGACAGCATCGTGCCGGACCTGCTCCATCACCAATGCGTGCTGGTATCAGCCCACGGGAACAGCCTTCGCGCGCTGGTCAAGCACCTCGAGGGGCTCACCGACCAGGAGGTGGTCGACCTGGACATTCCGACGGGGGTGCCCCGCGTGTACGAGCTCGACTCGAAGTTCAAACCGGCGTCGGCGCGCTACCTCGGCGACCCTGATGAGATCGCCCGCCGGGCGGCGGCAGTCAAATCTCAGGCTTCCCGCTCCGTGTAGTCTGCTCTACGACATAAGACAAGACCAGATCAATTAAGGGGGTCCCAAATGGCATTCCAGGTTCCACCGCTTGCGTACCCGTTCGACGCTCTAGAGCCGCACATCGACGCGAAGACGATGGAGATCCACCACACGAAGCACCACCAGGCTTACATCACCAACGCGAACAAGCTCCTTGCGGACCATCCCGCGCTCGCCGCCCTGGACGTGAACGCGCTCATCGCCGACCTCTCGAAGGTCCCCGAGGGCATCCGCGCGGGCGTGCGCAACAACGCCGGGGGCCATAGCAACCACTCCTTCTTCTGGACCGTCCTCGGGCCCGGCAAGGGCGGCGCCCCCAAGGGCGCCCTCGGCGCCGCGGTCGACTCCGCTTTCGGCTCGTTCGACAAGTTCAAGGAGGAGTTCGGCAAGGCCGCGGCGGGCCGCTTCGGCTCCGGGTGGGCCTGGCTCTACGTGACGGCCGACAAGAAGCTCGCGATCGGCTCCACGGCGAACCAGGACAGCCCCCTCATGGGCAAGGCCGTCGCCGGGATCGAGGGAAAGCCCGTCATCGGCCTCGACGTCTGGGAGCACGCCTACTACCTGAATTACCAGAACCGCAGGCCGGACTACGTCACGGCCTTCTGGAACGTGGCGAACTGGGACAAGGCGGCGGCGAACTTCGCGGCCGCCTCGTAGCCTAGCGGTACCAGACGTTCGCCTGCAGCGCCGGCCCGAAGGACGCGGGGCTCACGGGCGTGCTCTTCCCGGTCTCCGTGTCCAGGATGCAAACCCGGCTGCTCGAAGGCGTGCGCGCGGTGTAGACCACGTGGCGGCCGTCCGGCAACCACGACGGCTCCATGCCGTCAAAGGGCGCGTGCGAGGCCTGCTCGGAGTGCCGGGTCGAGAGGTCGAGGACCCCGATCTGGTTGTTGCGCCCCACGACCATGGTGAAGACGACCTTGTTCGGCGCCGTCCTGCTCCAGTCGGGCTCGGCGCAGTAGCGGCTCGTTTCAAAGGTGACGCGCTGCGGCATGCCTCCGGACGCCGACATCACGTAGAGCTGGGGACCCGGCTCCATCGCGAAGATGAGGCGCGATCCGTCAGGCGACCAGCAGGGCGAGGCCTTGGTCGTGTCGGTGTGGGTCCTGCGCGAGACGCCGCGGCCGTAGGCGTTGCTGACATAGATCTCGGGCTCGCCCTCCCCCGAGAGGACCATCGCGACCTGCCGCCCGTCCGGGCTGAACCGGGCGCCGCTGTTGGTCCCCTTGAAGCTCACGAAGGTCGTCCGCTGGTAGGTTCCCAGGTCGATCTGGAAGATGTCGGGGAAACCCGACTTGAAGAAGCTCGTGTAGATGACCCTCTCGCCGTCGGGCGACCAGCGCGGCGTCATCGCGATCGCGCGGTCGTGGGTGACCTGCTTCATGTCTCCAAAGAAGAGGTCCGACGTGTAGATCTCCTGGTGGCCCGTGCGTTCGCCGATGAAGACCAGCCTCGACGTAAAGAACCCGCGAAGGCCAAGCCCGTTGGTCTTCGCCACGGCGATGTCGGCCGCGGCGAGGAGCGCCTCGCGAAGCGTCGAGCCCGAGGCGACCTCGGAAACGACCGAGCTGCCCCCGTAGCCCCGGACAACGTCCACCCGAACCTGGGTGGCCCCCGCCGGCGCGAACTTGATGTCGTAGATGAAGCCGCTCGCGACCACGTGGTAGCGGCCACTGGAGTTGAAGGCCTGCTGCGCGAGCGAGTTAAGCTCCTGCGTCGCACCCGAGACGCGCACGGGGAGCGTCCTGTTGTCGGCCTCCACCTCGACCGTGCCGATGTCGCGCTGGGCGAGGGCCGGCGCGGCGATTGAGAGGGCTGCAAGGAGGAGGGAGAGGATTCTCTGCATGTTTGGGCGGTTGCGCTCCCTTTCTATTTGCGCGCGGGCCCCGCTTAACAACTCTTATTTGCGCCGTGACCACCGAAGAAATCCTGAGCCAGCTGAGGAACGTCAAGTATCCCGGGTTCAGCCGGGACATCGTGTCCTTCGGGCTCGTGAAGTCCGCGTCCTTTGCGGACGGGGTGGCGCACGTGTCGATGTCGATCACGACGAGCGACCCCAAGGTCCCCAAGCAGCTTAGGGACGAGGTCGAGCGAAGCCTCCTCGCGCTCCCGGGGGTCAGGGAGACCAAGATCGAGCTCGCCGTCCAGGCCGCGAAGGCGCCGGCCGCGGCGACCGGGCAGGCCGGCGCCAAGCCGGGGGCCTCGAGCGGGGTCCGCCGGGCGATCGCGATCGCCTCGGGCAAGGGCGGCGTCGGAAAGAGCACTTTCGCCGTCAACCTGGCCTGCTCGATCGCCCAGGTCCTCTCGGCCCAGGGGCGCCCGGGCCGGGTCGGGCTCATGGACATCGACATCTACGGCCCGAGCGTCCCGCTCATGATGGGCCTCAAGGGCAGGCCCGAGGTCGAGGGCGAGGGCCCTGCGGCCTGCCTCGTCCCCATGGAGAGGCACGGGGTGAAGGTGATGAGCATGGGCTTCCTGGTGGACGACGACACCCCGGTCGTGTGGCGGGGGCCGATGGTGATGAAGACCGTCCAGCAGTTCGTCCAGAACGTGAAATGGGGCGAGCTGGACGTGCTCCTGGTCGACCTTCCCCCCGGCACAGGCGACGCCCAGCTCTCGCTCGTGCAGACCCTTCCGCTCGACGGGGCCCTGATCGTCACGACCCCCCAGCCCGCGGCGACCCAGGTCGCCCTGAAGGGCGGGCTCATGTTCCAGAAGGTGAACGTGCCGATAATAGGGGTTGCCGAGAATATGAGTTATTTTGTCGACCCCGCCGGCCACAAGCACCCGATCTTCGGGGCCGGGGGGGGCATTGCCACCGCGGAGCGCCTGGGAACGGTCCTTATCGGCCAGGTCCCGCTGATCCCGTCGATCCGGGAGGGCGGCGACAAGGGGACCCCGATCGTCGTCGGGGAGCCCGAGGGATTGGCGGCCGGGGTCTTCCGGGGCATGGCCGAGGCGCTCCTCCGGATGGCCGCCAAAGACCCGTCAAGACCAATGTAACAATCCGGCGACATTGCCGGCATTGACACGGCAGGCGGCGCCGCTCACATCCTAAGAATTACCGGACGTCCTGAATGACTTCTTCCTCTAAAGAGCCCGTGGCCACGTCGTCGCGGGAATTCGTAAAGCAGTCGAGCCTCTATCAGGAATTTCTCGCCGAGCGGGAGGAAATACTGAAGCACAAGTGGCTGGAGTCCGAGCGCTTGGGCTACGACATCGGCTTCGAGCGGGCGCTCCTGGACTGGATCCGCAAGCACCGCGAGGGATGGAGGGCGGCGCGCCGCCAGACGCTCTCCCCTTCGGGCCAGGGATCGTCGGCATCCCCCTTCCCGGCCACAGCCGGCAAGCAGCACTGATTCCGCCCGGGGGCGGAAGTCCCTTTACTTGATCTCCTTGTGAAGCGTGTGGCGCTTCAGGTGGGGATTGTATTTCTTCTTCTCGATGCGCTCCGTGACCGTCTTCTTGTTGCGCCTCGTGAGGTAGCGGGAAACGGGTTTGCCCTCTTTGCGGGCCTCTGTGCACTCCAGTGTTACGACTTCTTGCATGGGATTTAAGCGGTTGAACGGTCAGAAGTAACCGGACGCCGCGCCCGCGCAACCCCAAAGTTCGGCCTCGGGACGGCCCTAGCGCCGCTTTTCCGTCAGGGGCAGCATGACCCCCCTGCGGAATAGGGTCACCTGGCCGGTGCTTGAGGAGACCGCGATCGCGATGCAGTTGGCGGCGACGCTGATGCCCGCTGCGGCGGCGTGGCGGCTCCCAAGGCCGCTCGGCAGCGAGATCCCGTTGCCCGTCGCCTGGACGAGGCTGCCGGCCGCCTCGACGACCCCGTCGCCCTTGATCACGAACGCCCCGTCGATCGACGAGAACTCCTTCACGGTCTCGTCCATGAAGGGATTGAGGATGTTCCTGTCCTCCTCCTTGTAGCCGTAGAACGGGTTCAGGACGAGGGGCTTGATGTATTCCTCGACCTTCTTGGTGTCGCCGACCACGAACAGGCACCCCACCGGCCGCCCCTCCCGGCCCTCGACCGCGAGCTCGGTGGCGACCGCGAGCACCCGCTCGAGCACCTCGGGCTTCACGTCATCGGGCAGCAGGTCCGTGGCGGACCCGGCCAGGAGCGTCTGGAACTCCCGCTCGATCTCGGCGACCACGATCGTGTCGAACTGGTTGCTGCCGGTGATGCCCCCCACGCAGCAGATGCGGTCCTTGAAGGAGATCAGGCCGCGCGTGAGGGCGACCAGGAGCGCGCTCCTGAGCTGCGCCATGCGCTGGCTGGAGAAGGACCGCACCTGGATCGTGTCGGCGAACCGCCCCTCGCCCTCCTCGACCTCGATCGGGTTCCGGGTGACCAGGATCGTCTTGATCTTGGGGTTCTGCATGTCGGGCTCGACGCCGCCGATGAAGGTGTCGCCGAAGACCATCATCGCGCTGCAGCCGGCGCCCTTCGCGACGTGCTCGGCCTGGCGGAGCATCAGCCGGTTGACCCTGTTCTGCTGGGCCTGGATCGGCCTCATCCCCCCGAATCCGCCCAGGAGGCGCTTGTAGAGCGTGTCCAGGTCCGGCGCGTTCACGTAGCTGTTGACCAGCTCCTGCTCGCGGACGAGCCGGCCGATCGCGGCGAGCACCTGGAGGGTGTCGCGGGCGGACTCCCCTGCTATCAGCATGACGATCAGGTGCACGCGCTCGCCCGACATCGCGCCCTGGTGGCGCATGCCCGCGCGGCTGCGGCCGATCGCCAGGATGTAGCGCCGCGAGGTCTTGACCCGGACGTGGGGGAGCGCGACGCCGAGCCCGAGGTAGGTCGTCATCGAGCTCTCGCGGGCGAGGAGCCCCTTCAGGATCACGTCCCTCTTCATGTCGGGGAACCGCGCGATGCTGACGTCGAGGAGCTCGCCGAGCGCGGCCTCGAGCGTGAGGCTGCGCAGGTCTATGATCCGGCTACGGGCGATTATCTTGTCGAGCCGCATGACTGGACCCTGCGGCTAGCGCTCCCACTCGAGCGCGCCCTTTTTGACCTCGTAGGCCAGGCCGAGGACGAGGACGAAGATGAAGAACAGGATCGGGCCGAGGATCGAGATGTGCTCGTGGAGGAACTCTCGGTAGATGAAGACCCATGGCACGAGGATCACGATCTCCAGGTCGAAGAGCATGAAGAGGAGCGCCGTGACGTAGAACTTGACCGAGAAGCGCGTGTGCACGACGCCCTCGCCGGGAACGCCGCACTCGTACGCGGAGTCCTTGATGCTCGTGTGCCTGCCCCGCTGGCCGAGCAGGTGGCTGAGCCCGATGACGACGCCGGTTATCCCCGCCGCGAGGACAGCCTGGATCAGGAAGGGAAGGTAGGCCGCGGAGGTCATCGTGGGGGCCATGAGCCTGCAAGCGGACCCGGGGCGAGACAAGACGTTTGTCGCACCGGGCCCTCAGTCCACATCGATCATCCTCGCGTCCTTGATGAGGGTCGAGCCGACGCCGAGCGTCTCCGCGAACTCGAGCGTCCGGATCTCGTCGGAAATGGGCTCGAACCCCTCGTGGCGCCGCGCCAGGTTGATGCGCGCCCTCATGAGCGAGTCCATCATGACGGGGTCGGTGCCGAGCCAGAGGAGGGGCTCGGACTTCGTGTAGAGCGAGTTGAAGAAGGGCCCGCCGATGTACTGGTAGTGCTCGAGGCTCGCGATGCTGAAGAGCCACGTCTGGCGCAGCTCGGGGATCGCGCTCATCTCGGCGACGGCCGCCGGCGCCGTGGCGGGCGAGCGGAAGAACCGCGCGGTGTTCGAGGCGTTCCAGAGCGTCGCGTTCACGAGCGCGCCGTTGATGCCGAGCACCAGGTGGTCCGTGTAGACCGGCAGGTTGATCCAGAAGTCCGTGTCCAGGAAGAGGGGCGTGGCCAGGAAGCTCTTGCGGTCCTCCTCCTTCGTCGAGGTGTTGGGCACCCCCTCGGTCTGGTGCGCCGCGAAGATCGGGTCGAAGCGCTCCGGCAGCGGGCTGTCGTAGAACCACACCGGGTCGTAGTAGCGATTGGACTCGAGCACGAAGACGGGGTTGCCCTTGAACTCGGTGTCGCCCGTCACGAGCGACGGGAGGTAGCCCGTCATGCGCAGGCGCAGCTGGTTGAGCCCCACCAGGAATATGTTGCCGTTCGCGTAGCCCCGGCGCTCGAGGGCCGCTATCACCGCCTTCACCAGGACGGTCGGGGTCGCCATCCCCGGGCCCGAGTCGGAGTAGATCTTGAGGCCGACCTTCTTCTTCGCCCCGGGCGCCACCTTGTGGCCGACGGACTTCTCGTAGGCCTCGAAGAGCTTCTCGACCTCGGCGTCGTAGACCGGCTCGCTGAAGGCCCCCAGGCGCGCCTCCCAGACCGGCTCCGTGGGAGCCCGCTTCATCTCGGGCGTGTACTCGGCCCTGCAGGTGGGGGCCAGGGGGCAGGCTAGGACCGCCGCAAGGGCGGCTAGGGTGGAGATTCGCATGGGTTGATAGAGGGTATGTCGCCTTCTGCGGGACAAAGTTTCCTTAAATGGCGTACTTTACCGTCGGAAGCGGCCGGAAACTTGACAGCCTACCCGGGCGGTTGAAAGTGGATTCTTCTTGCGACATGCGGGGCCCGGGGAGGGGCCCGCGCGCGATCCATGCCCGTCATCAAACCCAGCTGCGTCCGCGACCTGAAGCTTCGCGTCAACCTCGCCGACGTCATCTCGCGGGTGGTGGCGCTGAAGAAGGCCGGCGGCAGCCGGCTGAAGGGCCTTTGCCCCTTCCACAACGAGAAGACGCCCTCGTTCAACGTCGACTCCGACAAGGGCTTCTACAAGTGCTTCGGCTGCGGGAAGGCCGGCGACGCCATCACCTTCGTCCGGGAGACCGAGCAGCTCTCCTTCACCGAGGCCGTCGAGGCCCTCGGCCAGCGCTACGGGGTCGCGATCGAGTACGAGGAGGGCGCGGGTCCGAGCCATGAGGAGCGGTCGCTGCGCCAGGAGCTCTTCGACCTGCACGACCAGGCGGCCTCGCACTTCCACGAGGTGTTCAAGGCGGCCGGTCCCGCGGGCGACTTCATGCGGGCGTACTGGGCCACCGAGCGCAGGTTCTCGCCCGACCTGGCCGACGAGTTCAAGATAGGCGCCGCGGGGCCCGACGGGGGCGGGCTCGGGGCGGCGATCCTCAGGAAGAAGTACTCCGAGGAGGCCCTCAGGCAGTGCGGCCTCTTCTTCATCCGCGACGACGCAATGATCACGGTCGGGGCGCTGCGTCCCCGCTTCAGGGGCCGGCTCATGATCCCGATCAGGGACCACCAGGGCCGCGTCGTCGCGTTCACGGCCCGNNCGAAGGGCAACCTCCTCTTCAACCTGGACCGCGCGCGGACCGCCGTCGGCGAGGGGCGGCCGTTCGTCATGGTGGAGGGCCAGCTCGACGCACTGAGGTGCTGGTCGGTCGGCCTGAAGACGGCCGTGGCGCCCCAGGGCACGTCGCTCACCGAGGGCCAGCTCGCGCTCCTGCGCCGCTACCACACCGAGCTCGAGTGCTTCTTCGACAGCGACTCCGCGGGCCAGAAGGCCTCGCTCCGGATGCTGCCGATGGCGCTCAAGGCGAACATCGAGGTGCGCTTCATAATGCCCTCGGGCGACGCGAAGATAGACCCCGACCTCCTCTTCCTGGAGAAGGGCCTCGCGGCCTACGAGGGGGTCCGAAGCTCGGCCCTCTCTGCGATGGCGTTCGCGTGCCGCGCCTTCCTCCCCTCCCCCGCCGCCGCGTCCTCCGAGCAGCGCTCGAGGGCCGCGCAGTCTGTCCTGGCGATCATCGCCTCGGCGGAGAGCGAGGTGTCCCGGGCCTCGTTCATCTCCGAGGCGGCCGCGATCCTGCAGCTGCCGGCCTCGGCCCTGCAGAGCGACCTGAGCCTCCAGCTGGGCCGCGCCCGGGCGGCCGCCCCCCA
>PLXR01000040.1:557-4440 GCA_003151495.1 Opitutaceae bacterium | reverse complement strand
CGGTGACCTCGCCGGTCGCGATCTCAAGGGCCGCGTAGAGGCTGGTCGTGCCATTGCGCTTGTAGTCGTGGGTCATGCGCTGCGCCTTGCCGGGCTTCATCGGCAGCGTCGCCTGAGTGCGATCCAGCGCCTGGATCTGGGTCTTCTCATCGACGCTCAGCACGATCGCGTTCTCGGGAGGGTTCATGTATAGACCCACGACGTCTTTGACCTTCTCCTCCAAGAAGGGATCGTGGCTGTACTTGAAGGTCCGGGTGAGATGGGGCTGGAGGCCGGCGTCCTGCATGACCCGATACACCGTGGCGTGACTGGCACCGACCTGCTGGGCCAGGCTCCGCGTGCTCCAGTGGGTGCTGCCGTCGCCGGGCGGCCGAAGAGCCGTGGCGATCACTCGCTCCACGAAGTCCCGCCCGTAGGTGGGCTTCGGGCCCCGGCCCTCGGCCTCCTCCAGGCCGTCGATGCCGGCTTCGTCGAAACGGGCTCGCCACTTCAGGACGCTGGGTTTGGAGGTGCCGAGCCGATCGGCGATCGCCTGGTTGGCGACCCCCTCGGCGGCCATCAGGATGATGCGGGCGCGCAGAACCTGGCGATGGGGAACCACCCGGCTGCGCGACCAGGCCTCGAGTTGCTCGCGCTGGCCCTCGGTGACCCGAAGCGGCAGGGCTGACGCCGACATGCCCAGATCATCTCTCAGCCCCTGCTATCAGTCAAGTTATTCGTGTTACAGAGGGGAATCAGCAAGGCTCTGGCCCTCTGTAGGATGTTGGCGTGCGCTGGGATGATTTCGCGCAGCAGTGCCCGGAGCTCGCCAAGCTCGGTGAGGACCGACTCCGTCAGCGGGAACTATGTCTCGTGGGTACCCTCCGGCACAACGGCTACCCGCGCATCAGCCCGGTCGAGCCGGAGTTCGTCGACGGTGACCTGATATTGGGAATGATGTGGCACTCCCCCAAGGCACTCGACCTGCTGCGGGATCCACGCTGCGTGGTACACAGTGTCGTGTCCGACCGTAGCGGCACCGAAGGCGACTTCAAGCTTTACGGCCGGGCTGTGGACATCCAGGATCCAGTGCGGCGTGCCCGCTACCGCGCGACGGTGAAGGCGCGAATCGACTGGGAACCATCAGAGCCGCGGTACCACTGCTTCGTCATCGACATCGAATCGGCAGGTTTCAGGGTCTTCGGGGACGACGAGTACGGTCTCGCGTGGGCACCCACCAGCGGGCTCAGACGCTGGGCCTCATCGGGCGGGTGAAGTCCGGGACCGCCTCGTAAGCGTCGGGCACCCCATACGCCCTGTTCTGGGGCCTTACCGGGTACCAGGGTCCCGGTCCTGGTCGAGGCGGACCAACACTTCCTCGACGCCGGCAAATGACGACTGCAAGCTCCTTGGCCGGCCCAAGATCACTGAAGAGGCCCCGACTACTTATACCGTCAACGTTCCCGTGAGACAGTGCACTAGACAGTCGCTAGTCTCTGCAATACGCGTCCGGCGAATCCGATGTATTGGTACTCTTGGCCAGCAAGAGCCTGCCGCACATTGGCCTCTTCGTCGCTCGTGGCCACGATGACCTGACTATCCTGCGGCGCCCGGGCAGCGCGCCTGAGAAGTGCGACGAAACTAACCTGCGCCGCGTCTTGTTGGCGCGGTTCATCGAAGATGAGGAAGCCGGGATGGTGTCCGCGAGGCGTCGCGACCTCAAGCACCGCAAGTAGGTAGGCCCAGATTGTGCGGATCAGATCGCTTGCGGACAGCCCGTATGAGACGTCGACATTGTCTCGCTGGGGGGTGTACTTCGTCGGTGAAAGGGAAATGGTCTCAGGGCGGTAGCTTCGGAAACCGTACTCCCTAAGCTGCTCCTTGAAGGAGGCCGCGACCCGGTTGAGGACTTCTTGATCGGAAGTCGTGAGTCCTTCTGGACCGATGCCTCCCAGTTCAGCTTCAACCACGCGAAGGCGAGCCGACAAACCAGCCAGCTGCTCTAGCAAGCTTGCGAATTCGAGTTCGAGTTCCTCGAGGCGCGCGATGCGCTCCGACAGCCTGACTCGTCGCTCGATGAGGGCTATCGCAGGCATGCGGTTGTCGCCAACTAGCGTCCGCCGCAGCGAGCGGACCTCAGCGCGGGCAGATGTGGATTCTCGCCTTATCGCGGCCAGACGCCGCTCCGCTCCCGCGTTGCGCTTATCGAGATCGCTTCGAATCAGCGTCAAGGCGGCAAGCTGTTGGCGGATTAAGTTGATGTTGTCTTCGGGGGCCATCGTTATGGGAGCTTCGACGCGCGTTAACAACGAACCCGGGAGCTCCTGGTGGCACGTCGGGCATTCACCACTGCTCTCCCCGGTCATGAGCGAAGATCCGAGCTCACGCAATCGGTTCAAGTCGTTATATCGGCCCAAGTCGGTCCGCAGCGCCCCCTCGTGGGCGTTCAAGCTCCCCAACTGTTCAGTGAGAATCCCCAGTTCTTCGGCGGTCTGGCTGGCGAGGGATTGGAGAGCCTGAAGACGCTGCTCTCTGTCGATGAGCTCGCGCGTAGCCTGTTCAGAGATCTCACCCACCGTGGGCACTTCGCCGTCCGACAAAGCCTGAAGCTCGGCACGTAGGCGAGTGAGAACGGCAGATAGCGGCTCTGCAGCGTCTGTCGAGGCCATCGATATCGACGCGGGAACTGCTTGTGGCCACGCAGTTGTGGGATGTGACGGGATGGCTTGGAGGGCGGCGGCGTGTGGAACTAAGCGCTGCCGAAACGACGATAGCGTATCCGTCCACTCCTTCGAGAGCGCTTCTGACTGGGCTCGGAGCTCGCGGCGTCGGCGGGCGGTCTCATACGCATCCAGGTCCAGTCCAAATTCAAGCACGCGAGCTGCGACCTCTGGAATCCTGAGATGCCAAGGCATCACTGCAAACAGGCCCGACCAACCTCCTTTTGCTCGACGATGGCGAGAGGGAAGATTGACTCGAGGTAGAGCAACGAGGTGGAGCCGTCATTGCGGAGGACGGTAGGGAGCTGCCAGCCCAGGAATTCGGCGAGAGCGGCGTGAAATCCGGCGCTGGACTGGGCAGCGCCACCGAGTCGCACGTAGTAATCGCGTTGCCTTCCTGAAGAGGCTGGTGAGGTCAGCATGGGTGCCTGCCACGTCTCCACCAGGTCAGTCGATATCCTCGGGTGTCGTACCCATCGCCTAAGGGTCCATACCTGGCCACGAGGGTTGGCAATTTCGAGGTAAACAGACGACTCGAGTACGGGTTCCTCGTTGCCGGTCACATCGTCTGCTGCGGATTTCGGGTGAAAGCGATCACCCGTTTCGGTTGAATCCGACCACCTGTTTCGGCGGAATCCGACCAGGCGTTTCGGTTGAATCCGATCACCTGTTTCGGTGAATCCGGCCACCTGACGGAGCTGTCACCGGAGCGGCAGCGCGGTCAGGAACCTTCCCCTGTGCTCACCTCCTTCAGGAACGTCGGGTTGGTGGGATGCAGTCTGCTAGGCCCGGGCTCCGGAGGGCCAGCGGCCAGGTCATAGGGGTGGCGGGCGACGGTCATCGGGCCTTGGAGGGCCTCCCAGTGGCTCGCTGTCCGGCGGGTACCGCATCGACTGGAGCAGCTGAACCGTCTGAGGCGGTGAGCTGCGGCTCGGAGGGGTCGTGACGCCGCCGCAGCGAGTCGCCGTGGAGCTCGACGCGGTGGGCGTTGTGGAGCAGCCGGTCGAGGGTAGCGTCGGCGAGGGTGGGCTCGCCGAGGGCGTCGTGCCAGCCGGCGATGGGGAGCTGGCTGGTGACGATGGTGGAGCGGCGCTGGTTGCGATCCTCGATGACCTCGAGCAGGTCCGCGGCCTGGTCGGTGGTGAGCGGTCGCAGGGCGAGATCGTCGAGGACCAGGACGTCGA
>PLXR01000040.1:0-527 GCA_003151495.1 Opitutaceae bacterium | reverse complement strand
TGTCCTCGACGCAGGCCGTGGAGCGCAGCTTGGCGACCTTGAGGTTGCGCTCGACGCGTCGGTTGTCGCGGTCCTGGGCCTCGCGGTCGACGAGCAACCCCAGCCGCTCCTCGAAGCTCAGTGCTTGGTACTCGGTGCCCTCCAGCTGCTCGCTGAGGGCGCGGGCCATGCCCATCAGGTTGAGGGTGCGGAGCTTGTCCAGGGTCGGGGTGATGAGCATGCTGAGTCTCCTCGTCACTGGTAGTAGGCGGGGCCGCGGACGTTGGCGTGGTGACCGTGGCCGTTGCTGCTGGGGGGCGGGAATGCGGGCTGGCGGTCGAGGCCGGTGCGCAGGATCGAGTCGACGCTGCGGTAGCTGAAGGCCCCGATCGCCACCGCCCGGGCGCAGGCTGCCTCCAGCCGCTCGGGGCCGTAGCGCTTCCCCAGCCGCAGCACTCCCAGGCAGGAGCGGAAGCCCTGCTCGGGATGGGGCCGCGAGCGGAGGATGCCGGCCGCCAGCACTGCCGTCTGCGGGCCCGTCTGCTCCG
>PLXR01000012.1 GCA_003151495.1 Opitutaceae bacterium | reverse complement strand
ACTGCCTCGCGGCGGAGCGCTTCCTCGCCCACGGCTACTACGACATCCCGCTGCAGACCGACCTCGAGGGCCGCGACTACGCGCAGCACTACTGGTTCATGCACGCGCTCCAGCAGATCAGGCCGGGCTCGGAGCTCACGATCTCGTGGATCTGCTCCCTGACCGGCCGCCGCGCCCACGAGGTGTTCATGCCGGCGATCCTGATGCTGAGCCTCATGCAGCTCTTCGCGCTGGGCTCGATCGCCATCTGGAAGGGCCGCTTCCGCAAGGTGGCGCTCGTCGCGTTCTTCCTGCTGGCGACAAGCCCCCTCTTCAGCCTCGGGACGCTTTACCAGCTGATCGCCCAGGTCGGCGGGCTGGCGCTCCTTGTCGTCATCGCGTCCGTCCTCTTCATGGTCCGCAGGCTCACCCTGCGGACGATGGCGGTCTCGGGCATCCTGACGGCGGGCCTCGGCATCTTCTATCCCGAGGTCTCGCCGTTCGTGGCCATGGGGATCATCCTCGTGGCGCTTCGCATGCGCTTCACCGACGCGCCCCTCCTGAAGCCCTACACGGTCTTCATCCTGGGGGTCGCCGCCCTCACCTTCCTCCTGATCGCAAGCAGCACCTACGAGTTCATCAACACTCTGGTCATGCAGTCGGCGGGCTCGGCGGGCCTGGGGGCCATGGCCGAGATCAACGACCAGAGCGGCGGCCTGGTCCTCTTCCCCTGGACGCTCGTCCCCTCCTTCATCCCGATGCTCTTCGGGCTGCACCCGTTCGGGCAGGTGGGCGTCGACCCGCTGATCTCGCTGCAGATCCTGGTCGGCATCGCCTTCCTCCTGTACTTCGTCCGGCGGACCTGGGGGAACCTGAGGGAGGGGGCGCCCGGCGGATACCTGGGGACGATCATGATCCTCCTCGGGATCTACCTCTTCCAGAAGGGCCAGGACTTCGGGCTCTTCAAGCTGGCGATGTGGGCGCAGCCCGTGATCGCGCTCTGCCTGGCCCAGGGATTCGCGGGCTTCCTCTTCGCGGCGAGGCCCGTGGTGCGCCGAAGGGCCCGGGTGGCCATCGTCCTCTTCTTCGTATGCACGTCGGTCTCGCAGGTCTACTATGCCTACGCCTCCCTGGGGACCTACGGCGGCGGGCTGACCGAGGTCGTGAAGGGCTCGGCGCTCGGGGTCGGGTTCAAGCTGCCCAAGGACCTCAAGTACCAGGGCATCGAGAGCGACATCTCGAACGTCGTCAGTGCGAAGATGCTCTCGATGTACACCCGGGGCATCGACACGCGCTTCCTCTCGCGCAGCTACATGGACAACATCGCGAACATCGCGGTCCTCAAGTTCCTGCGCACCCCCGACCCGGACCTCGGGCCCCAGGCGCGCCTCGTGGAGAAGCTCTCGCTCCTGCGCTTCATGCTCCCCCCGGAGCTCATGGTCGACGACATTCCCGACTACAAGGTCGTCACGATCCACAAGGAGGCCAACAGCGTGCTTTACGCCAACAACTGGACGGAGACCAGCTCAAGGCACCTGAGCTACGACGACCGGCTCTTCATCTCGATCCGGACGGACCTCGACCACTTCAACAAGTGGAACAACGGCACGGGCTGGACGACGCAGAACATGTACCAGTACAAGCTCGAGAGCCAGGTGAAGGACAGGCTGGTGTTCGTGCACTCGGAGCTGAGCCCCCACTACTACTCCTCGGCCCGCTTCAAGGCGGCCTTCTTCCAGCGGGAGACCGAGCCGATCTCCAACGGGACCTCGTACTTCCACGGCTCGGGGCGCTTCAACGTCTTCCACATCGTCAACCCCTCCCCCGACCTGCGCGTCATGGTTGACTTCTCGCGCACCTCGCTCGGCGAGGGCCGCACGCTCCTTCCCCGCAAGGCGATCGTCGTCGGCGACGAGGACTACCGCCTCCCGTTCGCGGGCGCGGGTTCCGCCCGGGTCGTCACCTCCGTCATCAAGCCCGAGTACTACGAGGGCCAGGCCTACATCATGGTCGACTTCGGGGACATGGCCGAGGTGATCAACAAGCCGAAGACAGGGCTCATGCGCTGGTACGGCCTCAAGTTCGCGCTCGACGACCGCAGGCTCGTCGGCTTCACGCGCGACATCTCGGTCATGACCGACGAGCAGTACCGCTCCGTGCCGCGCCCGACCAAGATCAGCCACTTCCCCGGCGACCTCCTCAACAACAAGGGGCTGGAGTATTCCGGGATATACGAGGACGGCTGGACCGGCCGCGAGGCCTACTTCAAGCTGGGCGCCTCGCACACCGGCCAGCTCCTCTACTTCAAGGGGTACATCCCCGACATCCCCAGGTTCAGGAAGACCGGCGTCGACGCCACGATCTCGATCAACGACAAGCCGACCGAGGTCGTGAACCTGAAGGCCGGCAAGTTCACGCTGACCCGCCTGATCAAGGAGACCTCCGACATCACATCGATCTCGCTCCGGTTCTCGGACGCCCAGATCTACGACACCGACAAGGACAAGCGCGAGGTCTCGGCCTTCGTCGACGAGATCTCGATCAACGACATCCCGGACTTCGCGAGCTTCCGCAGCGTCGCCAACGACGCGGGGGAGAAGTTCGTGGTGACCGGGATCGACGACGACGGGTGGATCTCCAAGTCCGCCGAGTTCAGGGCGCCTTCCTTCGACAGCTTCAAGGTCCTGAAGCTCGACCTTGAGATGCCGGGCTGGGCGCCCATCGCCTCGAACGTGCTGCGGGCCTCTGTCGACGGGCGGACCATCAAGGCGGGCCCCGTGGCGCGGCAGACCTTCGAGAGCGTCTATGTGCCGCTGCCCCCGGGGGCGCAGCGGCTCGTCCACCTTGACGCCGCCGACGTCTTCCCCCTGCCGGGGGACGGCCGCATGCGCTCGTTCGCGGTCAAGAACATCTCCTTCGAGAACCTGACCCAGACGGACCTGTTCGCCCGGGGATGGCACCGGTCGGGCTACCTCTTCGACATCTCGGGGGCGGACACGGACGGCTGGGTCGAGAAGAGCCTCTCCCTGCGCTTCCCCGCCACGGGCCGCTTCACCTCCGCCCTGGTCGAGGTCGTGAGGTACCCCTCGCGGAGGGACTACCCGCTCTCGGTTGCCGTGAACGGGGGCGTCCCGACCTCCCGGGACCTGGGCCTCGAGCGCACGGAGCGGGTGCGGGTCCCCCTGTCGGCCTCCGGCGACACGACCGCCGTGCTCTCGGCCGCGCAGAGCTTCCCGCTCGGCGCCCCGGACACCCGGTCGCGGTCCTACCGCGTCGTGAACATCGACTTCGAGTGATTTTCCAGCAAACGTAGCCCGAAACCCATGCTCCTGAGCCTCGTGGTCCCCGTCTACAGGGAGGAAAAGAACATCCCGGAGTTCATCCGGAGGATCGGGCCCATCCTGGGGGCGATCACCGAGGACTATGAGATCATCTTCTCGATGGACCCCTCGCCCGACCGGACCGAGGAGGTCATCCTCGAGCACCGGGCGCGGGACCCGCGCATCAAGCTCCTCAAGTTCTCGCGGAGGTTCGGGCAGCCGATGGCGAGCCTGGCCGGCATGGAGTACTCGCGCGGGGAGGCGGTGATCGTGATGGACGTGGACATGCAGGACCCGCCGGAGCTCGTGGCCGAGATGGTGGCGAAGTGGCGCGAGGGCTACGACGTCGTGCTGCCGCAGCGCACCCGGCGCACGGGGGAGCCCTGGATAAAGAAGCTCGTGGCCGAGACCGGCTACAAGGTCATAAACAAGATAGCGGACGTGCGCATCCCGAGGAACACGGGCGACTTCCGCCTGATGGCGCGCAGGGTCGTCAACGAGGTCGTGCGGCTCAAGGAGAGCCACGGATTCCTGCGGGGCATGGTGGCCGTCGTCGGGTTCAGGCAGTACCTCCTCCCGTTCGAGCGCCCCGCGCGCTTCACGGGGGAGACCAACTACAACCGCTTCTTTGGCTCGCTGCGCATCGGCTTCAACGGGATCTTCTGCTTCTCCACCTACGCCCTCACGCTCAGCACGATGTTCGGATTCATCATCGCCGGGTTCTCGTTCCTGCTGATGGCGATCTACCTCTTCTACAAGCTCATGGGGTGGCCGATCCTGTGGGGCAACCCCACGCTCGTGATCCTCATCTCCTTCCTCGGTGGCATCCAGCTGATCAGCGTCGGCATCCTCGGCGAATACATCGGCCGGATCTACGAGGAGGTCCGCGCGAGGCCCCGGTTCATCGTTGACCGGGCCGAGGGATTCGGGGGCAAATAAAATCCTATGCAAACCGCCAAGTGGCCAAAGATCCTCCCTCCGATGACCGCGGAGCAGAAACTGATAAGCGACGAGTTCATGAAGCTCTGGCACCAGCAGCTGCCAAACCGCTACGGGATCGTCGAGAGGTTCAACCACACCTTCCCGGTGAAGCACTCGCGCCCGGGCTTCAGGGCGACGGTCGAGATCGGCGCCGGCCTCGGCGAGCACCTCCACTACGAGAAGCTGAGCCCCGAGCAGGAGGCGAACTACTGCGCCGTGGAGCTGCGCGAGAACATGGCCGCGGAGATCCGCCGGCGATACCCGCGGGTCAAGGCGATCACCGGCGACTGCCAGGCGCGGCTCGACTTCCCCGACGGCCACTTCGACCGCTACATCGCGGTGCACGTCATGGAGCACCTGCCCGACCTTCCCTCGTGCGTGCGCGAGGCGTACCGGCTCCTCAACAAGGAGAGGGGCCAGCTCCTGATCGTGATCCCGTGCGAGGGCAGCCCGGCCTACGCCCTGGCCAGGAAGATCTCGGCCGAGAGGGTGTACAACCGCCATTTCAAGGGGGGGTACAAGTGGCTCATCTCGCGGGAGCACATCAACCGCCCCCATGAGATCCTGGCCGAGCTGGCCCCGTACTTCACCGTCGAGAGGAAGGTCCTCTTCCCCCTCCCGTTCCTCCCCTTCATCTTCAACAACCTCTGCA
>PLXR01000073.1 GCA_003151495.1 Opitutaceae bacterium | reverse complement strand
TGCCGTTCCGCGCTCGCTGGCCGCCTGCTCTCAGAAGGGCCTCCTCATAAACCAGGAACCAGCGGTCGCATGGGCGCCCTCTCGTGCGTCGAGTCCGGGGCACCGACACCTGCCGACCATTTGTGGCCGAAGAGCGGACCCTTGCTCGGTCGGGCGATCCGATGGCCGCGCCGTCCGTTAGGGTTTACCCGACNNATAGGGTTGGCACGGGTGTTCCGAGACGGCAGGGTGGAGCGGTCTAGAGCCTAACAAGACACAGGCACCGCCCCAATGGCCACCTACGGCTACGCCCGCGTCTCGACCACCGATCAGGACCTGAGCATCCAGATCACCGCCCTGCGGGCCGCGGGCTGCACCGTCATTCGGGAGGAGACCAAGTCGGGCACCAGCCGCCGCGGGAGGACCGAGCTGGACACCCTGCTCGACTTCGTCCGCCAGGGCGACGAGCTGGTCGTCACCCGNNCATCGTGCGGTCGCTGAAGGCGAAGAAGGCGGCCCTCCGCGCCACCGAGCAGCCGATCGACACCTCGACGGCGGCGGGGAAGGCCTTCCTCGACATGCTGGGCGTGGTCGCCGAGTTCGAGACCAACCTCCGCCGCGAGCGGCAGATGGAGGGAATCGCCAAGGCGAAGGCNNGTCGATCGACGCCGGACGGGTCCGGCGCTCCGAGAGGGCGGCCTCGGCCCCGCGGCGATTGCCCGACGGCTCGGCATCGGGCGGGCCTCGGTGTAGAGGCTGCTCGGGTAGGGAGTCAGTCCCGACACCCCGAGCGGCCTCCGTGGACCCACCGGACCGGACCCTGAAAAACTCGCTCACGCCTGATATGATGCCCACCGCGAAGAAGACAGCGGTGACCTTGGAAGAGTTTGTGGCCACACGCCGGTGGAGCGACGACCTAGGCACCGCCCTTGACGAGGCACGTTGGGATGGAGAGCCGAAGGCCACCGGCTACCTTTATCTCGACGCACTTTATATCGACGCCGTGCAAGACCACTGGCCTGAACAGTCGAAGGCAGAAGGTAAGTGGCACCTGCTCCTCGATCGCGACGAGTGGATAACAGATGACCTGCCCCTCCTGGAGGGAAAGCTCTGGGAGTATGCCCAGGAGCAAGGCTACTTCGACTAGGTCCGAACGGCTCGTCTTCGGGCTACGCGGATACCGTCCCCGATCCGAATTACCTGCAACTTCATCACCGAGGTTTCAACGGTTGGAGGCAGCACCGTGGACGGGATCTACACGATGACCTACACCGCGGCGCGGTCGGCTGGGGGATGGGCGTGCTCGGGGCTATCGCATGATCGGGCGAACCGCCTAGGCCTAAACTCGGGACGACCCGCACGCCCGCGCCTTGCATCCTTTGCAAAGAGCGAGCTATCGCAACAGCTCGGCCGACGGTAATATGGTTACCCGCTCGACGAGGCCCGAAGCGCGACGGCGATAGGAGAGACTGACCCCGGATAGCCCTTGAGAGTTCCGCCCAACGATAGTGAACCGCAAGAAGGAGAATTGAATCCCGCGAGAAGGGAACAGAAATGACTCTACAACACGGTTTCACCAAGACGGCGTGGAAGCACGCGAGGAAACAAGCCAGGCCTCTCATCAGGAGCGGTCTCACCAAGCCGAGGTTGAGTCGGACCTACACAGAGGTCGCCAGCAAGGTCACGGCAGTCACCTTCACCGGCCCGCACGACCCCCGCCCGGGCTACCTGCTCGGCGACATCAGCTACCGCGAGCAGGAGAAGGGCGGCTACAGGTGGGTTGCTGCGCCCGGAGGGCCTCCCTACAGCGTTGATGGCTACTGGGAAGCAGCGCTGGCATCGCCGCCAGGCGATCGCTTTCCGACCGACGAAGAGTGCCGCTCGATGAAGGCAACGCGGTCGACGCGGCGGTGGCGCTCATGACCAGGCTGACCGACAAGCCCAGGGTTCGCAGGGTTCGCGTCCACTGCATCCTCGCCTTCGCCCCCGGCGCCGGCACCCCCGAGGACGCGGACGACGAGGACTACCCGCTGACGTTCGACTGCGAGCTTGACCCGCGGGACGAGCGCCGCCTCCGCCGCGGCTCCCTGCCGACGGGGTCCCAAGGCCACTTCTCGGCTCGCGAGGTGTGGACCTTCAGGGTCGACGCCGAGGGGACGCTCCACTTCGACCCCGGCCGCGACGGCGAGAGTTACCCCCCGGTCCCCACGACCTTCCTCAAGTGCGAGATCCGCGAGTCGGTCCGCTTCACCGCCGTCGAGGACGGGGTGACGTGGGAGTACGAGATCAGGAAACTCATCCCCATCGGCGCGGACCCCCCCGTCCCCGACGGCTACGGCAGGCCAAAGCGAAAGGAGTCGTGGGAATGACCTTCCTCACCCGCGCCGGCGAGGTCCTCTGCCGCCGCTGGCAAACCGAGATCGCCCGAGCGCTTGGGGCTTACCCCAAGCGCGCGGGCCGCTGGGTCGCCGACGGGCGCGTCCCGGCGGGCCGCGTTCCCCAGATCCTCGGCCCAGATCCTCGGCCCGCGGCCTGCTGTCGGTGGCGGTCGTCCACTCTGGCCTCGACTTCATGCCCGGGCCGGGGTTTTTCAAAATGGCCCGCGACCTCGGCCGCCTTCACGGCGTGACCAAGAAGGAAGAGTTGACGTTCTGGATCAGCGCGCTGAAGCGGGTTCAGCGGGAGCAGGCTGGCGGGTCAGGGCTAAGAAGGGCCGCCGGCACGACGCCCGCCGTTTTCTCGGTTTAGTTTGCCGTTGCCCGGTTCACGCCTCTTTATAGAAGTGCGACGAGGGCAGCGGCTTGATCGCCCAATGGAAGCCTTTCCCACTGCCTGGCCGTAGCACACGATCAATCTGGGCCGCACTGTATTTGTGGTGGCCCCAGTTCTTAGGCGACACTTTGTTATTAAGTGGAATGGCCCCATACTGTTTTCTGAATTTTCGGATCAGATCGGCCTCAACATGCTCGCAGATTGTGCCGCTTCTGCGAACTCGCGGCTCGCAGAAATATATCTGAATTTTCAAATCGCGGATTTTCGCTGAGAGTTGCGGAATCCAAGTCTTGAGGTGAGCGGTGATGCGCTTCTTCGCTTGGCCCTTTCCGATATACGCTACAGGCGAATAGGCCTTTCAATAGTAGAGCGCAAAGGGCCGCATTGTCCGAATGACGTAGACGGTCCTGTTCGACAGAAGCGTTTGGTGGCTGGGAAGGTCGACCGCCTTTTTGAAAGCGATCCAACCTGACGTGGCCGCAGCTAGGAACTCGACGCTGTCCCATTTGAGCGCGACGTTCGCCAAGAGTTGCCCCCCCCCCGAGATTATCTGAGCGCGTCTTGCTCGCAATCGCCCGCCGACATTCGGCGGAAGCCGCATACTGCTTTTGGCTCGTTGGACGTAGTCTGCTGATCCAACGCTAGGAAGTCGTGGCCTGCCCCGAGAGCCTCGTGGGCTGCTTCGACCACGCCCTTGCCCTCTGAAATTCCAGCGGCTCTCCCGGATCACGCTATCCCGTCGCCTCATGTCGCACAATCGTCCGACGCAAGCTGAAGCGTGTGGCCCACCCCCCCAAGTCAGACCCGCGCCGGCTCCCTTCCCGCCCGTTCCCGCAGGCCTTCGTACAGCTCGCCGGGTCCGAGCAGCACGTCCCTCAGCCCGTCGCG